>NZ_JBHZGV010000003.1:0-357946 GCF_043359985.1 Comamonas trifloxystrobinivorans | reverse complement strand
AACAGCCAACAGCCAACAGCCAACAGCCAACAGCCAACAGCCAACAGCCAACAGCCAACAGCCAACAGCCAACAGCCTGCGAGAATTGTGCAGCTTGACGATTGGCTCATCTGGCATGACTGGCTGGATGAAAAATGAGGCAGATTTTTCAAGAGCCTCAGTTCGTGAAGATCCAAGAAAAAAGCCGCTGTGCATGGTGGCATCAGCGGCTTTTTGATGGATTAAACAGGCCTACTTGTTCGGCCAGAGCCACCAGATGAAGAGGGCCAGCACGGCCAGCATCAGGCCAAACTTGGTGAGCTTGTAGACCGTCTTGTTCCAGGCCTTGAAGCGGCGGCGGTACTGGCCCATGTAGAACGAGATCTTGAAGATGCGGCTGATAAAGCCGCGCGGGTCGCCTTCGTTGTTGGGCGAGCTGGCGGCGGCCACCACGTTCTTGCCGAGCCAGTGGTTGAGCCACTGGGCAAAGCCGTTGGTCATGGGGCGCTCTACGTCGCAAAAGAGCACGATGCGGTTGCCCTCGGAGCGGTTCTCGGCCCAGTGCATATAGGTTTCGTCGAAGATCACGCCTTCGCCCTCGCGCCAGCTGTAGGGCGTGCCGTCTACCTCGATCATGCAGCGGTCGTCGTTGGGGGCCAGCACGGCCAGGTGGTAGCGCAGCGAGCCGGCGTAGGGATCGCGGTGCAGGTTGAGCTTGGCGCCGGGCGGCAGCTCGGCAAACATGGCGGCTTTGACGCTGGGAATGGACTTGACCAGCGCCGTCGTCTTGGGGCACAGGTCCATGGCCGACGGGTGGGCATCGCCGTACCACTTGAGGTAAAAGCGCTTCCAGCCGGTTTTGAAGAAGGAGTTGAAGCCCGCGTCATCGTTGTTGGCGGCGGCTTTGATCTGCATGTTTTTCTGCAGGTTCACGGCTTCTTCGCGGATTTCGCGCCAGTTGGCCTGCAGTGGCGCCAGCTCAGGGAAGGTGTTGGTGGGCAGATAGGGCGTGCGCGGCACCTTGCTGAACATCAGCATGAACACGTTGAACGGGGCCGTGAACGTGGAGTGGTCGAACAGCTGGCGCAGCATCTTGTGCCGCACCTTGCCGCGCAGGTGCATGTACAGGCCGCAGCCAAAGAAGAGCAGCACCAGGGCGAGAACGATGATTTTTGCCATAGTTGCCGATTTTACCGGGGGCGCTTTGGCCTGTTCTGCGCAAGCGCAAAAGCGGGGCGCTCAACATTTCCAAAGTGATAGCGGCAGGTGTTGGCTGTGTATGGCTTGTGGCGCCATATGGCGGAAGGCCGATATGGCGCTGGGATGTTTATTGGAGGAGCTTCTCGGATGGCCTGAAAAGACAAAAGTCTGGGGGATCGGAAATTCAAGCAGCATCGCTTTGCAGTGAAGCGGGCGCTTGAATCGCTCACCCCAATGGCGATATGGACCCGTAGGCGCGGCGTCTGGGGCGCAGACAGTACATGTGTACGGCAAGCCCTAGCAACAAAGCATACGGGTTCATATCGCCACCTTAAAACGAAGACTCTCAACACAGGCACTGCAGCTGGTTTCGCCACCGCACTCGTGCTCCACGGAATGCATATATAGGTTCTATTTCGGCTGCTTGGCGAATGCCTGTTTCAGGCGAAAGAGCATCTCTTTGTTGAGCATGCGCTGCTGGCCGCTCCAGTGCGTCATGGCTTTGTCGGCTTCGGCTTTGAGTTGGTGGGCGGTGGCCCAGTCGCCGCGCTCGGCGGCCCAGATGGCGTATTCGGCAATCACGTCGAAGCCGCCCGATTGCTGGCGCACAAAGTCAAAGCTTTTGCGGGCCATTTCCTGGTCGCCCTGCATGGCGTAGGACTTGGCGATCAGCAGGCCTACCGGCTCTACACGGTAGTTCACGTCGGTTTGCGCAATGGCTTTGAGGTATTGCAGCGCGGTTTGCGGCTGGCCGGCTTCGTAGGCGGCCTGGGCGGCGCTCCAGCGGATGTCCTGGTCGGTGGCAAACGGGCCCTTCATGGCCGCTTCAAAGTGCTTGAGCGATTTTTGCGCATCGCCCACGGCCAGCAGGGCTTGCGCCAGGCGGATTTCGTTTTGCGCGGTGGGGCTGTAATCGTAGGCAGCCTGGGCTTCGCGCACTTCCCGCGTGGGGTCCAGCGCTTTGACCGCATTGTTGGCCAGCTGGCGGGCGTGGCGTTGCAGGCGCGAGTTGGGCAGGTAGATGGCGAAGAAATACACCACGCTGCCCAGCAGGGGAAAGGCAAACAAGATGAACAGCCAGTAGTTGTTCTGCCCGCTGCGAACTGCGTGTACGGCAAAAAACAGCGCAACGATGACGTGTAGACCGATCCCGGCGATGTGCATGGTGTTCCCCCTTGTTTTTGCTATCAATAGACTGGGGTCGATTGTAAATGCGCCGCCTGGCACAGGGGATGTGGCTGTCGCTTACCGTCTACAGCAGCCGCGTGCCCAGCGGTACATCGCCATCGGGCACGCACAGCGCCACATGGCCGTCGGCGTTGTGGAAGCCGGTGACCAGGCATTCACTCATCAAGGGGCCGATCTGCTTTTTGGGAAAGTTGACTACCGCCACTACCAGCCGGCCCACCAGCTCTTGCGGCTGGTAGAGCTGGGTGATTTGCGCGCTGGATTTGCGCACGCCAATCTCGGGGCCGAAATCCACCTGCAGCTTGTAGGCCGGCTTGCGCGCCTCGGCAAACACCTCGGCCTGCAGCACGCGGCCTACGCGCAATTCCACCTTCAAAAAATCGTCAAAACTGATCTCGTTCATGGTCGCTCCTTGCGGCCATCATGCCGCAGCAGCGCCTGCGCAATATCGAGAAACGCTTGTGCTGGGCGTGTGAGAACTTAATGTGCCGTGACCTTGGAGAACACGTTCATCACCACCACGCCGGCCACAATCAAGCCGATGCCGATGAGCGCGGGCAGGTCCAGCTTCTGGCCAAACACCAGCCAGGCCACGGCGGTGATCAGCACCACGCCCAGGCCCGACCAGACGGCGTAAGCCACGCCCACCGGAATGTGCCGGAGCGTGAGCGACAAGCAGTAAAAAGCCACGGCGTAACCCGCCACGGTGATGACGGACGGCAGCAGCTTGCTGAAACCGTCGCTGGCTTTGAGGGCCGATGTGGCAATGACCTCCGCCACGATGGCGGTCAGCAGATAGGCCCAGCTCAGCATGGCAGGCGCAGCGCGAAGGCTTGGAAAATCGGGGCTTGCATGGGCTGCGAATGTAAAGCAAAACGGTGCCCACGATGGTTCGATGGGCACCGCTGCTGTGCTGCTGCAGTCCTAAGCTCGCGGCGTATAGGACGAGCGCATGTCGCGCCCGCCGCGCAGCGCTGCGCCGCCATCAACGGGGATGATCGCGCCCGTCACATAGCTCGCTTGCGGGGACGAGAGGAACAGCGCCATGTGGGCCACATCGTCCAGCGTGCCCATGCGCTGCAGCGGCACGGTTTCGGTAGCGCGTTGCAAAGCCTCGGGCGATGGTGCCAGGCGGCGCATGCCTTCGGTGTCGGCAATCGGGCCAGGGGAGATGGCGTTCACGCGCACGCCTTCTTCGCCCCATTCCAGCGCCAGCACGCGCGTCATCATGTCGATGCCGGCTTTGGCTGCGCACGCATGCACCTGGTACATGGTGGGGTTGCTGCCTTGCGGCGCCGAGATGTTGATGATGCTGGCGCCCGGTTTGCGCAGCAGCGGGTAGGCCATGCGCAGTACATAGAAGCTGCCGTTCAAATCAATATCCACCACGGTTTTAAAGCCGTTGGCCGACAAATCTTTGGCCGGCGCGATGAAGTTGCCCGCAGCCCCCGAGATCAACACATCAATGGGGCCGAACTGCGCATGCGCCTGCTCCAGCGCAGCCTGTACGGCGGCGGCGTCGCGCACATCGGCGCTGATGCCCAGGGCTTGCGCGCCCAGCGCCTGCAGGCTTTGCGTGGCTTGTTCTACTTTGTCGGGTGAGCGGCTCATCACAGTCAGCTTGGCACCGGCCCGCGCAAATGCCTGGGCAATGCCGAGGTTGATGCCGCTGGTGCCACCAGCGACGAAAACGTGTTGCTTGGCGAACGAAAAAGTGGTGCTCATGGGGGGCTCCGTGGCGCTCAATCAAGCTGCAGTTTTTGGCTTTGGATCAGCTCGCCCCAGCTGCGCTGGTCGTCGGCCACTTGTTGGGCAAAATCGGCCTGTGACTTGCCGCCGGGGTTGCCGCCCAAGTCGCGGTAGCGCTTTTGCAGATCGGGCTCGCGCAGCACCGCGATCAGGTTGTCGCTGAGTTTTTTCACCACCTCGGGTGGTGTTTTAGCGGGCAGAAAAAAGCCCATCCAACCGACCTTGTTGAAGTCTTTCATGCCCAGCTCGGTCATTGTGGGCACCTCGGGCAAGGCCGGTTCGCGCTGGTCGCCGGTCACGGCCAGCGGGCGCAGCTTGCCGTCTTTGATGTGGGCGAGCGATGCAGTCATGTTGTCGAACATGAATTGCGTCTCGCCTGTCACGATGGCCATGGTGGCGGGCGAAGAGCCTTTGTACGGCACATGCACCACGTCGGTGCCGGTGCGCTCTTTGAACAGCTCGCCCATCAAGTGCGTGGTCTGGCCCACGCCGGCGGAAGAGAAAGAGAGTTTGCCCGGCTCTTTTTTCGCGGCAGCCACCAGCTCGTCGAGCTTTTGGATGGGCGATTTGCTCGGCACCACCAGCACGTTCGAGAAGTAGATCATGTCGGTCAGCGCCACAAAGTCGCTGGCCCGGTAATTGAGCTTTTTGTAGGCCGTGTAGTTGATGGCGTTGCTGCCGGTGTTGCCCACCAGCACGGTGTAACCGTCGGGCTGGGCGCGTGCCACCAGGTTGGCTCCGAGGCTGCCGCCGGCGCCGGGCTTGTTGTCCACCACCACCGGCTGGCCCAGGCGCTCGCTCAGTTTTTGCGCCAGCAGGCGCGCCGGGGTATCGGTAGAGCCGCCAGCGGCGCCAGGGATGATCAGCGTGATCGGGCGCGTGGGCCAGTTGCTCTCGGCCCAAGCGGTGCTGGAGAGCCAAGTGCTGGACAGCGCGCAAACGGTGCAAGCCAAAAGGGCGCGGCGTGGCAGTGCGAAGGATTCGTGCGTCATGGCGGTTCTTTCATGCAAAGGCGTTGAGGGAGATGTCGTGCGGCGGGGAAATGCGTGGACCCGGCGCTGCCGTGGGCCGCTGGGCAGGAGAGCCGGATGGGCTCGCAGCCTGCCGCAGAAGGAGTTGCTGCCGTGCGCTGGCTCAGCGTGGCTGCATGCGGATGGCGCCGTCGAGGCGAATGGTTTCGCCGTTCAGCATGGGGTTTTCCAAGATGTGCAGCGCCGTCATCGCGTACTCGTTGGGACGGCCCAGGCGCGCCGGATTGGGCACTGATGCGGCCAGCGACTGGCGCACGTTCTCGGGCAGTTTGGCGAGGATGGGCGTGTCGAACAGGCCGGGCGCGATGGTGCAGACGCGGATCATTTTCGACGCCAGATCGCGCGCCGCCACGATCGTCATGCCGATCACGCCGGCTTTGGACGAGGCGTACGGAATCTGGCCGATCTGGCCTTCGTAACCGGCGACGGATGCAGTCAGCACGCAGGCGCCACACTCGCCTTCGATCGGCTCGTTCTTGGCCATGGCCACCGCTGCCAGGCGCAAGGTGTTGAAAGTGCCGATCTGGTTGACGCGGATGATGTTGGTGTATTTCTCCAGCGAGCCGGCGCTGCCGTCTTTCTCAATCAGGCGCACCGGGCCGCCAATGCCGGCGCAGTGCACCAGCGCGCGGAACTCGCCAAAGGCCACCGCCGCCTCTACCGCTTTGGCCATTTGCTCGGCATCGGCCACGTCGGCTTTGACGAACTTCAGCCGCCCGGCGTATTCCTTCTCCATTGCGGCGCCGCGCTCTTCGTTCAGATCTACCGCCACCACGTTCAGGCCGCGCTCCAGCAGCGCTACCGCGCTGGCTTCGCCCAGGCCCGATACGCCGCCCGTCACCAGGGCCGTCATTCCTTTTTGCAATTGCATTTTTGTCTCCTTGTTGCTGCCGGGCACGCTGTGCATGCCTGTCGCTTGTCTTTCGCGCTTGTTTACAAGCGCTCAATAATCGTTGCGTTCGCCATGCCGCCTGCTTCGCACATGGATTGCAGGCCGTAGCGCTGGCCGCTGTCTTCCAGCGCGTGCAGCATGGTCGTCATCAGGCGTATGCCCGATGCGCCCAGCGGGTGGCCCAGCGCAATGGCGCCGCCGCGCGGGTTCAGGCGCTCGCCGTCGGCTTTCAGCTCTTTTTGCCAGGCCATGGGCACCGAGGCAAAGGCTTCGTTGATCTCGTAGTGCTGAATGTCTTCGAGCTTCATCTTGGCCTTGGCCAGCACGCGCTGCGTGGCGGGGATGGGCGCGGTCAGCATGTACAGCGGGTCGTCGCCCACCACGTCAAAAGCCACAAAGCGTGCACGCGGGCGCAGGCCCAGTTGCTGGGCGCGTTGCTCGCTCATGATCAGCATGGCGCTGGCGCCGTCGGTCATCTGCGAGGCGTTGCCGGCGGTGGTGGACCACTGTATTTGCGGGAAACGGGCCGACAACTCTTCGCTCTCGAACACCGCTTTCAGGCCGGCCAGTTTCTCGACCGTGGTGCTGGCGCGGATGGTTTCGTCTGCGCTCACCAGGCCGCCGGGCGTTTGCATGGAAACGATCTCGCGGGCAAAGCCGCCGCTGCTTTGCGCGGCATGGGCGCGCTGGTGTGAGCGGGCCGCATATTCGTCGAGCTGGGTGCGCGTGAGCCCCCACTTGGCGGCCACCAGATCGGCCGACACGCCCTGGCCCACCAGGCCGGGGGCGTAGCGCTCGTCAAAGCGGGCGCCGGTGGTGTTTTTGCCCATGCGCGAGCTGCCCATGGGCACGCGGCTCATCGACTCGACCCCGCAGGCGATCACGATGTCTTGCGTGCCCGCCATGATGGCCTGGGCCGCAAAGTGCACCGCCTGCTGGCTTGAGCCGCATTTGCGGTCGATGGTGGTGCTGGGCACATGCGTGGGCAGGCCGGCGGCCAGCCACGCCAGGCGCCCGGGCGTGCCGGCCTGCTCGCCCGCCTGGCTGACGCAGCCGCAAATCACGTCGTCCACCTGGCCTGGGTCCAACGACGGGTTGCGCGCAAGCAGCTGCTCCAACACTTGCGACAACAGATCGACAGGGTGCAACTGCGCCAGTGCGCCGTCGGGTTTGGCCCGTGCCATGGGGCTGCGGATGGCATCAACGATGACAGGATGGTTCATGATTTTAGTGAGACTGGTGGATCATTAAATTAATGATAGGTTTCAAAAAACCGAATGCGTCCTGGTGTTTACCCGGAAGAAATTTTCAAAAAATCGCCAGATACTCGGGGTGAAAGCAATAAATATGAGACTGTGGATTCAAAATAAATTGAATCTGTAGCTCAGGTGACTGCATTGCGCAGCCACCTGCGAGACGGAGACCGAGACCATGCATGACTTCTTCAGCTGGGCCGACGCCCAGCCCGAGCGAATCGTTTTGACCCAGGCCGACAGTGGCGCCACTTACAGCGCTGGCGAGATAGCGCAGGGCGCGCGTGGCATGGCGCAGTGGATGGCTGCCCAGGGCTTGCAGGCGCAAGACACGGTGGCCGTGCTGCTGGAGAACCGGCGCGAGATTCTGGAACTGGTGCTGGCTGCGCGCGAGGCCGGTTTGTACGCAGCGGTCATCAGCACGCACCTGACGCCGGCCGAGGTGGCCTACATCGCCAAAGACAGTGGTGCCCAACTGCTGCTGGTGTCGAGCAAGACCTGGCCCAATGCGCAAGAGGCCGCGCACCAACTGGGTTTGGCCGTGTATTCGGTAGACGCCGATACGCCCAGCGTGCCCAATTTGCATGGCGCGGTGGCAGCCAACCAGGCACCGCCCGTTGATTTGAGCGAGCGCCCACTGGGGCGCGATCTGCTGTACTCCAGCGGCACCACCGGCCGGCCCAAGGGCATCAAAAAGCCGCTGCTGGGTGCGCAGTACCGCCAGCAGATCGATCCCGAGGTGACCGCCTGGGTGCGCAACATGCAGTTCGACAGCCAGGCGGTTTACCTGTCGCCTGCGCCGCTCTACCACGCAGCGCCTTTGCGCTACACCTTGCGTACGCTCGATGTGGGTGGCTCGGCCGTCATCATGGGGCGCTTTGAGCCCGAGCAGGCGCTGGCGCTGATCGAGCGCTACCAGGTGACGCACAGCCAATGGGTACCCACCATGCTGGGCCGCATGCTCAAGCTGCCCGACGAGGTGAAAAACCGCTACCGGCTGGACAGCCACAAGGTGGCCATCCACGCCGCAGCGCCGTGCCCGCTGCCCATCAAACAAGGCATTTTGGATTGGTGGGGCGACATTCTGCTGGAGTACTACGCCGGCTCCGAAGGCTGCGGCACCACCTTGATCAACTCGCAGCAGTGGCGCGCCAAACCGGGCTCGGTGGGCAAGGCCATCACCGGCCAGCTGCACATTGTGGGCGACGAAGGCCAGGAGCTGGGCGTGGGCGAGGTGGGCCGCGTCTACTTCTCGGGCGGCAGCCCTTTCCAGTATCTGAACGACGAGGCCAAGACACGCGAAGCCATCAATGAGCGCGGCTGGGCCACCTACGGCGATATCGGCTATGTCGATGCCGACGGCTTTCTCTTTTTGAGCGATCGCCGGGCGGACCTCATCTTGTCGGGCGGCGTCAACCTCTACCCGCAAGAGATCGAGATTGCGCTGGCCCAGCACGAAGCGGTGGACGAGGTGGCCGTGGTCGGCGTGCCGCACGAAGATTTTGGCGAGCAGCCGCTGGCCGTGGTGGTGCCCAAGCCCGGCTGGGAGCCCAGTGCGGAGTTGGCGCAAGCCATTGTGGCGCAGGCCGCTACGCAGCTGGCCAAGCCCAAGCGCCCGCAGCGCCTGGTGTTTGTGCACAACCTGCCGCGCCTGGAAACCGGCAAGCTGCTGCGCCGCGTGCTCAAAGAGCGCTACCAGCAAGTGGCGGAAGCAGACGCAGGCTTTGCGCTGCGCAGCAGCAATACCTGATGAACCGGCTGCGAACGCTGAATGGGCAAGCGTTGGCAGCCAAATTGATGTGATGACCCAGCCAGGGAGACCCGCCATGCAAGACCTGATCCAGCGCACCGTGTTCCGTGAAGACCACGAGCAATTCCGCGATGCCGTTCACCATTTTTTCGAGAAAGAAATCGTGCCCTTTCACGCCGAGTGGGAGCGCGAGGGCATTGTGCCCAAAGAGGTGTGGCGCAAGGCCGGGCGCGAAGGCCTGCTCAACACCATGCTGCCCGAGCCCTATGGCAGCGGCGGCGATTTCGGCCACGCCGCCGTGCTGATTGAAGAGATAGCGCGCACCGGCGCCAGCGGCCTGGGTTTTCCGCTGCACTCGGACATCGTCGCGCCTTACATCAACGCTTATGGCAGCAAAGCGCAAAAAGACCGCTGGCTGCCCAAGATGGCGGCAGGCGAGCTGATCGGCGCCATCGCCATGACCGAGCCCGGCGCTGGCAGCGACCTCAAATCAGTGCGCACCACGGCCAAGCGTGAGGGCGATCACTACATCATCAACGGCGCCAAAACCTTTATCACCAACGGCATCAACTCCGAGATCGTGGTGGTGGTCTGCAAGACTGCGCCTGAGTTGGGTGCCAAGGGCGTCTCGCTGATCGTGGTGGAGGAGGGCACGCCCGGTTTCAGCAAGGGCCGCAAGCTCGAAAAGATCGGCCTGATGGCGCAAGACACTTCGGAGCTGTTCTTCGACAACGTCAAGGTGCCCGTAGACAACCTGCTGGGCGAAGAGAACCTGGGCTTCAAATACCTGATGCACGAGCTGGCGCAGGAGCGCTTGGTGGTGGCCGTGCGCGCCGCCATGTCGATAGAGGCCTTTTTGCAAAAAACCATTGACTACACCCGCGAGCGCAAAGCCTTTGGCCAGCCGGTGTTTGACTTTCAGAACACGCGCTTCAAGCTGGCCGAGGCCAAGTCGCAGGCCACCATGCTGCGCGTGTTTGTCGACGACTGCATGGCCTTGCACATGGAGCGCAAGCTCTCGCCAGACCGCGCCGCCATGGTCAAACTCAACGCCACCGCGCTGCAAAACAAGCTGCTCGACGAGTTCTTGCAACTGCACGGCGGCTACGGCTACATGACGGAATACCAGGTAGGCCGCGCCTGGACCGATGCACGCATTGGCCGCATCTACGGCGGCAGTGACGAGATCATGAAAGAAATCATAGCCAGAACTTTATGACCCCCCCTGAGGCGCTGCGCGCCTTCCCCCAGGGGACGACACCCTCCGGGCGGGGCGGCCCTTCGTCGGTGTCCCTTAGCTGGGCTGTGCTTTGCAAGGGGGGTGCGCTGTGGAGATGCGGTGGGCGTTTTGTCATTCCCCTTGGCAACGCTGTGGCAGATATTTTGATAAGAGTGACCGGAGACAAAATGCAAAAGAAAACCAGGCGCCAGGCCATGGTGCAGGGATGGGCGTGGGCAGCGGTGGCGGCCACGGCCCTGTGGGGCAGCGCGGCAGCGCAGGCTGCAGACAACTACCCGAGCAAGCCGATCCGCATTGTGGTGCCTTACCCGGCGGGCGGCGGCACCGACATCATTGCGCGGCTGATGAGCACCCAGCTCTCGCAGCGCCTGGGCCAGCCGGTGATAGTGGAAAACAAGCCGGGCGCCAGCGGCATGCTGGGCAATGGCACGGTGGCCAAGGCGCCGGGCGACGGTTATACGGTGCTGCTGGGCATTACCGCGCTGGTGCAAATCCCTTCGCTGTACAAAAAAGTGCCGTACCAATTGAGCGAGCTGACGCCGGTGTCGCAAATCGCCAAGTCGGCCGATCTGGTGTTTGTGCCGCGCAGCTCGGGCATCAAAACCCTGCCCGAGCTGGTGGCCAAGGCCAAGGCGGCGCCGGGCACGCTCAACTACGGCTCGTACGGCAACGCCACCTCGTCGCACCTGCACGGCGAGCAACTGAAGATGAAAGCCGGCATCGACCTGGTGCACGTGCCTTACCAGGGCTCGGGCCCGGAGACGGCGGCCATGCTGGGCGGGCAACTGGCCTCGGCCTTTATTGATGCCACGGCGGCCTATCCGCACATCAAGTCGGACCGGGTCAACATCATTGCCGTCACCGGCGCGCAGCGCCATCCGGCCTTGCCCGATGTGCCCACCATGAGCGAATCCGGCTACAGCGGCTTCGAGGCCAACGGCTGGTTTGGCTACTTTGTGCCGGCCAGCACGCCGCAGCCGATTGTGGACAAGCTGGGCAACGAGCTGGCCGCAATCGTCAAGCTGCCCGAGATCAACGCCCGCCTGCTCGACATGGGCCTGATCCCGGTAGGCTCCACGCCGGCCGAGTTCAAACCGGTGCTGGAGCGCGATGCCGCGCACTGGAAAAAGATCGTGGAGGCGGCCAAGATTGCCATGGATTGAGGTGGCGCTGCGCCCCTATCCATGCCTGGTGCGCCATAGGTAAATGCTGACTTGGGGCGGCGGCCAGCCGTGGCAGACTATCGCCATGCCCCAACCCGCCTTGCTTGTTGCCGACGACCACCCGCTGTTTCGCGCTGCGGTGATCCAGGTCATCCGCGGGCGCTTTGCCGACCATGCGGTGCTCGAAGCGTCCAGTGCCAATTCGCTCAGCGCCGCGCTGGCTGCCCACCCCGAGATCGAGCTGGTGCTGCTCGACCTGATGATGCCGGGCACGCACGGCTTCTCCGCGCTGCTGCATGTGCGCGGCGAGCACCCGCAATTGCCGGTGGTGGTGATCTCGTCGAACGACCATCCGCGTGTGATTCGCCGCGCGCAGCAGTTTGGCGCTTCGGGCTTTATCTCCAAATCGGCCTCGGCCGACCAGATTGCCCAGGCGCTGAGCGATGTGCTGGAGGGCGACACCGCTTTCCCGTCGATGGAAGTGGAGCTGTCCGAGGCTGATGCCGAGCTGGCTGCCCGCCTGGCGCAGCTCACGCCGCACCAGTTCAAAACCCTGCTCTACGTGGCCGATGGCTTGCTCAACAAACAGATCGCGCAAGAGATGGGCGTGACCGAGCACACCGTCAAAGTGCATGTCACCGCCATCTTGAAAAAGCTCGGCTGCCACAGCCGCACGCAAGTGGCCGTGCTGGTGCGCAACCTCGAAGCCGATGGCGGCCTGCCCGCCGACGACTCAGCGCTGGCGTAGCAGCAACTGCCCCACCAAGGCGCGCAAAGCCGCCGGGCGCACCGGCTGCGCCAGCACCTGCCAGCCTTGTTCACGCGCTTGCTCGCTGGCCGCACTGTCGGGCTGGCTGCTGAGCCACACCACGGCGGGCGCTTTGGCGCAGGCCTGCAGCAGCGCGGCAATGGCGGCGGGCGCTTGCGCATCGCCATCGACCACCAGCAATTGCACCGGCAGTGTGGCAGCCGATTGCGCCCACTGCTGCGCTTGCGCTGCATCGCTGCAAGCGGCCAGCGCGTAGCCCCAGCGCTGCAGCAATTGCGTAACGGCTTGCTGCTCGGCCGCCGGGCCGATGTACCAGACGGTGGTGTTTTGCTGGGGCTCGGCCGCATGCTGGGCGGCTTCAGGAACGGCTGCGGCGCTGGTGCTGAGCGGCACTTCCACCCAGAAAACGCTGCCGCGCCCCAGCTGCGAGCGCAGGCCGATCGGGTGTTGCAAAAGCTTGCCCAGGCGCTCCACAATCGCCAGGCCCAGGCCGGCACCGCGCTCGTGCTGGTGGCCGGTTTCGAGGCGGCGGAACTCTTCAAAAATCTCGCCATGCAGGCTCTCGGGAATGCCTGGACCCTGGTCGTGCACCTCGATGCGCAGGCGCTCGCCCACGCGGCGGCAGCCGATCAGCACCTTGCCTTGCTTGGTGTAGCGGATGGCGTTGCTGAGAAAATTCTGCAGAATGCGGCGCAGCAGTACTTCGTCGCTGTGCACCACGGCGTGGCAGGGCGCAACGTGCAGCTGCAACCCATGCTCGCGGGCGATCACGCCCAGGTTGTTGCCCAGCTGCTGCAGGAGCGGCTGCAGTGCAAAATCGGCCCACTGCACTTTGAGCTGGCCCGATTCCATGCGCGAGATATCGAGCAAGCTGTTCAAGATGTCGTCTTGCGCTGCCAGCGCGCCTTCCACATTGCTCGCCAGTTGTTGCGCGGCATCGCTTTGCACCTGCTGGCGCAGCAGCGATGCAAACACGCGCGCTGCGTTCAGGGGTTGCAGCAAATCGTGCACGGCGGCAGCGACAAACTTGCTTTTGTAGCGGTTGGCCTGCTCCGCCTCGCGCTTGGCCACGGCCAGATCGTGGGTGCGGTCGGCAATGCGCTTTTCCAGCGTGTCGGCCAGCGAGCGCAGCTCGCGCGCTGCGTTTTTGTAGCTGGTGATGTCGGCATAGCTGGTGACAAAGCCGCCGCCGGGCAAGGGGTTGCCCCGGATTTCGAGCACCGTGCCATCGGGCTTTTCGCTTTCGCGTGCGTGGGGTTTGCCGTCGCGCAGGTATTGCATGCGGCGCTCGATGGCTGCGTCCAGCGCGCTCTGACCCAGCAGGCCGCGCCGGGCGTTGTAGCGGTACAGCTCTTCCACCGGCATGCCCACTTTGAGCAGGTTGTGCGGCAGGCGGAAAAGCTCCATGTAGCGCGAGTTCCAGGCCACCAGGTTGAGCTGCGCGTCGACCACGATCACGCCTTGCGGCAAATGCTCCAGGCTCTGGCTTTTGCCGGCGTCGGCCTGCTTGGCGGCCAGCACAATGCCGTCTTGCGCGGTGCGCAGCTCTTGCGCGTGCTGCTGCAGCAGCGCCTCCAGCTCTTGGCGGCTGCGCTGGCGCAAGCGGCTCAAACGCTGGCGCTGGCGCACATACAGCACCAGCAGCGCCAAGGCCAGCCACAGGCCGGCGGCGGCCAGCGCGGTCCAGCGGGCAGCGGCGCGGCTGCTGCCTACGGCGTGCAGCATGTGCAGCTGCCAGCCGCCTTCACGCAAGCCCATGCTTTGCCAGAGTTGGAGGCCGGCGGCCGGATCGAGCCAGTCGACCAGCATGCCGCCTTGCCTGAGCGGTTGGCGCGAGGCGTAGCGCATGGGCTGCAGTGGCAGGTTGCCGTATTGTTGGGTGTTGTCTATCTCGCGCTGCGCCACCGCGTTGATGGGCTGCAGTACGCGGTAGCGCCAGCGCTGGTCGCTTGCCAAAAACACCACGCCATGTGTGTCGGCCGCCATCACCGTGTCGGGCGTCTGAATCCACTCGCGCTCCAGCTCTTGCAGCGCGATCTTGATGGCGATCAGCCCGACGATGCGGTCTTGCGCGTCGTGGATGCCGCGCGAGAGGAAGTAGCCGGCCTCGCCCGTGGTCACGCCAATGCCATAGAACGCGCCCTGGTCGGCCAGCAGCGCTTGCTGCACATAGGGGCGAAAACTGTAGTCTTCGCCCACGTTGTTGCGGCTTTGGCGCCAGTTGCTGGCCGCAATGGCCACGCCTTCACGGTTGATGAGGGTGAGCGTGGAGGCCTGGCTGGCGCCGTTGGCGCGCTCGAGCTTCAGGTTCAGGCGGCGAATGTCGGCCGGTGTTTGCGGCTCGCTCAAAGCGGCCAGCAGCTCCGGATCGAGCGCCAACACATCGGGCAGCGCACGGTAACGGTCAATGCGCTGCTCCAGCGCTTGCGCGTACAAGGCCAGCTGCCGGTGCGTGAGCTGGCTCTCCTCGTTCAGGCTTTTTTGCAGCATCCAGCGCCCGGCCAGCAGCGCCACGGCCGTGGTGCTGAGCAGCACAGCCAGCAAAACCCACACCGGACGGAGCGAGCGCTGTGGGGTGAGAAAAAGGGTGGACAGGGCGGCCATGCTTGTTACAAATTGCTAGGGGTTTTCCCTGGGTTCGGCAAAACCTTCGCTCGGGAGCGGCAGCGCCTAATACTAAGGTGTAATGGGCAAGCGCGAGGGGCTGCGATACAAACCAGCCTCAGCGCACCGAGTTGGTGCGGAAAAAAACCTGGAGCAGCTCTTCCATGCAAATCCCCACCACCTCGGCTGCCGTGCCTGCACAGCACCAGCCTTTCTACCGCAGCCTGTATTTTCAGGTGATCGTCGCCATTGTGCTGGGCGTGTTGCTGGGGCACTTCGAGCCCCAATACGGTGCAGCGCTCAAGCCGCTGGGCGACGCTTTCATCAAGCTGGTGAAGATGATCATCGCGCCGGTGATCTTCCTGACCATCGTCACCGGCATTGCCGGCATGACGCACCTGCGCGCCGTGGGCCGGGTGTTCGGCAAGGCCATGGCGTACTTTCTGTTCTTCTCGACGCTGGCGCTGGTCGTCGGCCTGATCGTGGCCAATGTCATGCAGCCGGGCGCCGGCATGCACATCAATGTGGCCGATCTGGACCAGAAGGAAGTGAACTCCTATGTGGCCAAGACGCATGATCTGACGATCACCGGCTTTGCCATGGACATCATCCCCAAGACGCTGATCAGCCCCTTTGTCGGCGACAACATTCTGCAAGTGCTGTTTGTGGCTGTGCTGTTTGGCGTGTCGCTGGCCATGGTGGGCGAGCGCGGCAAGCCGGTGCTGAACTTTTGCGAAGCGCTGACCGCCCCCGTCTTCAAGCTGGTCAATATCGTGATGAAGGCTGCCCCGATCGGCGCTTTCGGCGCCATGGCCTTCACCATCGGCAAGTTTGGCCTGGGCTCGCTGTTGAACCTGGCCGAGCTGGTGGCTACCTTCTACATCACCTCGCTGCTGTTTGTACTGGTGATTCTGGGCACGGTGGCCAAGCTGTGCGGCTTCTCGGTGCTCAAGCTGATCCGCTACCTCAAGGCTGAGCTGCTGCTGGTGCTGGGCACGTCGTCGTCCGAATCGGCCCTGCCTTCGCTGATGCACAAGATGGAAAAAGCCGGTTGCAGCAAGTCGGTGGTTGGCCTGGTGGTGCCCACCGGTTACTCGTTCAATCTGGACGGCACCAATATCTACATGACGCTGGCCGCTCTTTTCATTGCCCAAGCCACCGATACGCATCTGACGCTGGGCCACCAGATTGCGCTGCTGCTGGTCGCCATGCTGTCGTCCAAGGGCGCAGCGGGCGTGACAGGTGCTGGCTTCATCACCCTGGCTGCCACGCTGGCCGTGGTGCCTGAAGTGCCGGTGGCCGGCATGGCGCTGATTCTGGGCGTGGACCGCTTCATGTCGGAATGCCGCTCGCTGACCAACTTTGTTGGCAATGCCGTGGCCACCGTGGTGGTGTCGCGCTGGGAAAATGCGCTGGATTACAACAAGCTCAATGCTGCGCTGGACCACCCCGAGCGGGTCGAACACGAAGAGCATGTGCCGGTAGCTGTGCCACACTGAGCATGGCGCGAAGGCTCCGGCCTTCGCTGTTTGCCCCATACCAAAGGCCCGCAATCAATTGCGGGCCTTTGGTGTTTTTGCTGAAGCGTTTTTAAAGGCAACGCAGAGCCTGGACGATCTCAGCGCACGGCGGCGCGGCGCCTTCGCCTCAAGCGCCCGGTGCCGCAACCAGGCCAGCCATGGCCCGCAGGCGCAAAGCATCTCGCCCCAGCTTGCGGTTGTTGGGCAGCTTGCCTACCCAGCGCATTTGTTGCACGGTGCTTTGCAGCGCATCGCGCACCTCGGGCGGGGTTTGCTGCAGCCAGACTTGCCACTGCTGGCGCGCGGCATCCAAGGTGCCGGCCTGGTGCAGGAAGAGCGCCGTGGAATGGGCATAGCACAGCGCATCTTTCACAATGCACAGTGGCGCAGGCAGCGTGGCCATCGGGTCGTCTTCGAAGTCGATGTAGCCGATCACGCCATCCGGGCAGCGCACCATGTTGCGCGCAAAAGCCTGGCTCAGGCAGGTGCCGCGCTCGTGCACCAACTGCATGGCGGCAAAGCCTTGTTGCCACAGCGGCAGCGTTTGTGCGGGCTGGTTTTTGGCGGCGGCCTCGATCTCGTCGCTGAGCGACGGCGTGGGCTCGCCGGGCGCTCCGAGGTGGCGCATCAGAAATGCGTCTTCGCAGCTGGCCAGTACCTGCGGCACGCGCAGACCGCGGGCTTGCAGGTCGCGCAGGCGGCGCACTTCGGTGGCGATGGCGCTGCGGCCGCCGGGGTTGACCACCGGCTGCAGCACCGGCACGCTCAGCGCGCGGGCCGCCAGGGCCAGGGCGCGGTAGCGCCAGGCGGCAATGCTGGGGCCGGCTTTTTTCAGCCAGACCGATTCGCCCGGCAGCTCGTAACGCACCACGTTGAAGCTTTGGCTTGGCAGGGTTTGCTGCAAGAACTGAGCATAGTCCACCGGCGCGGCGGCGCTGCCCGCAGCAAGCGGGTCAGAAGGCGGGAGCGGGGACAAAGCAGGCTCGGTCATGGCAGGCAAAGAGCGGGCAGCCGTGGGCGGCGCGTCGTTAAAAGCCTGCCATTATGGCGGTGATCAGCGCTTACTGCACTGGCGCCGTATGGGTGCTGTTGGGCACCATGGGCTGCTGGTCTTCTGGCGCCGAGGGTTTGATGACGGGCTTGGCCAGCGCTTGGAAGCTCTCGGCCTGGGCCAGAGGCCAGTAGGTGCGGAACACGTTGTGCTGGTGCTCCAGGTCGTCCAAAATCGCGCCCGGCCGCACTTGCAGCAGCAGGTGGGAGAGCTGGCGTACCTCGTTGTCGCTGACACGGCGCACGATGTGGTGCGCATCGAGCTCGCTGGGGTGCTGCAGCCCGGCCGATTGCACCAGCTCTTGCAGCGCGTGCAAGGTGCTTTTGTGGAACTGGGCCACGCGCGTGGCTTTGTCGGGTACCACCAGGGCTTGCTGGCGCAGCGGGTCTTGCGTGGTGACGCCGGTGGGGCAGTTGCCGGTGTGGCAGGTTTGCGCCTGAATGCAGCCGAGCGCCATCATGAAGCCGCGGCCGGCGTTGCACCAGTCGGCGCCCAGCGCCATCATGCGGGCAATGTCAAAAGCGGTGATCACCTTGCCCGCTGCGCCCAGCGTGATGCGCGTGCGCAGGTTCACGCCCACGAGCGTGTTGTGCACCAGCAGCAGGCCTTCTTGCAGCGGCACGCCTACGTGGTCGGTAAATTCCACCGGCGCCGCGCCGGTGCCGCCTTCGGCGCCATCCACCACAATGAAATCAGGCGTGATGCCGGTTTTGAGCATGGCCTTGACGATGCCAAACCATTCCCAGGGGTGGCCCAGGCAGAACTTGAAGCCCACCGGTTTGCCGCCCGACAGGCGCCGCAGCCGGGCGACGAAATGCATCATCTCCTCGGGCGTATTGAAGGCGCTGTGGCGCGCGGGCGAGATGCAATCCACCCCCACTGGCACGCCACGGGCAGCGGCGATCTCGGGCGTGACCTTGGCGCCCGGCAGCACGCCGCCGTGGCCGGGTTTGGCGCCCTGGCTCAGCTTGATCTCGATCATCTTGACCTGCGGCTGCGTGGCATTGTTGACAAACTTTTCCTCGCTGAAGGTACCGTCGTCGTTGCGGCAGCCGAAGTAGCCCGAGCCTATTTCCCAGATCAGGTCACCGCCGTGCACGCGGTGGTGCTGGCTGATCGAGCCTTCGCCGGTGTCGTGCGCAAAGCCGCCCAGCTTGGCGCCTTTGTTCAGCGCCAGAATGGCGTTGGCCGACAGCGCGCCAAAGCTCATGGCCGAGATATTGAAGACGCTGGCCAGATACGGCTGCGTGCAAGGCTCGACCGACTGCGAAGGCGCATCGGGGGTGCCGCCAATCCAGACGCGGAAATCGTGCGTATCGAGCTTGGTTGGCGCCATCGAATGGTTGATCCATTCGTAGCCCTTGGCGCCCACGTCCTGCAAGGTGCCAAAAGGGCGGTTGTCGGGCTCGCCCTTGGCGCGCTGGTAGACCAGCGAGCGCTGCGCGCGCGAGAAAGGCAGGGCCTCGGTATCGCTTTCGATGAAGTACTGGCGCATTTCCGGGCGAATGAACTCCAGGAAAAAGCGCATATGCCCGATCACCGGGTAGTTGCGCAAGATGGCGTGGCGCTCCTGGTTCAGATCGCTGATGCCTAGCGTGGTGAGCATGGCGCCCACGAACACCGCTATCCACCACCAGGGGCTGGCTTCCATCACCAGGGCGGCGATGCCCAGCAGCAACAGAAAAATGCACAACACCATCACGGTGTAGCGGACGGGGAAGATCTTGTTGAGCTTTCTCATGGGGAGTCTCTGTGGAGCGCGGCGTGGCCAATACCCGGCAGGCAGCAAACCAGCCGAGGCGGCGCTACACTGCAGGCCCTGCCAGGCGCGCTGCGTTGTTGTTGCAAAACCAGGCACCATCATAGGACGCCAACCGCATTGGCGATAGTGCAAGGCCTTGCCGCGCCGCGGCCGCCATAGAGAGAATCCACCATGACCCAGTCCACCCCCATTCCCGCCGGTTTGACCGAAGACCAGTTCAGCGAAATCGACCAGATGCTCGACGACATGCGCGAGCGCGAGCAAGAGATTCCGCAGTGGGAGTTCATCGACGGCATGCTTACCGCCCTGGTCTGCACGCGCCGCCCGGTGCCGGTGGAAGAGTTCCTGCCCATGCTGGCCGGCGACGGCGAAATGCTCGAGCGCAATGCTGACGGCAGCCTGCCGGTGCTGCCGGCTTTTGCCGACCGCGCCCAGCAAGAGCGTTTTCTGGAGCTGTGGCAAATCCGCTGGAACGAGGTGGTGGCCCAGCTCAGCGCCAACGTAGAGAGTCTGGAAGAGGAAGACACCTTCCAGCCCGACGCGATCGACATGCGCGGCGCCATTGCCAGCCTGCCCGAAGAAGAGCGCGCGGAGATCGAAGGCCAGGACATCCCGTCTTTCGGTCAAGTGTGGGCGCTGGGCTTCATGTTCGTGGTGGAGAACTGGGCCGAAGAATGGGAAGCCCCGCGTGACCGCGATGCCGCCCGCTGGCTCAACGATGCGCTCGACAGCGTGGTCGCCCTGACCGAAGACGACACCGGCAAGCCCACCGTCTGCATGTACGACGAAAACGGCCCCGCCAGCACCAGCCAGGAGCGCGTCGAAACCTTTGGTGAAGCCATCTGGGCGGTGTACGACCTGCGCCAGATCTGGAAGAGCATGGGCCCGCGCCAGGCCACCATCGTCAAGGGCGATGTGCCCGGCCGCAACGATCCTTGCAGCTGCGGCAGTGGCAAAAAGTTCAAGAAGTGCTGCGGCGCTTGACGCTTTCCGACCGGCGGGCGCTTGCGCCGGCCATGCCTGCCAAACAGCCACGCCAGTGGCTGTTTTTACATCTGCAGCCGTTTGTGTAACATCGGCAGCTGTCAACGGCCCTAGAATGGGCCGTTTTCTTTTCACTTCCTGTCTTTGCCCAAGGATCATCCATGAATCTCATGAACATCATCACCAAACAGCTGATCGAAATCATCGAGTGGACCGATGATTCGCGCGACACCCTGTCCTACCGCTGGCCCGATGAGGACAAGGAAATCAAAAACGGCGCGCAGCTGATCGTGCGCGAGTCGCAGCAGGTGCAGTTTGTCTCGGAAGGCCAGTTTGCCGACCTGTTCAACCCCGGCCGCTACCAGCTGACGACGCAGAACATCCCGATTCTCTCGACCCTGCGCGGCTGGAAATACGGCTTCAACTCGCCCTTCAAGTGCGATGTCTATTACATCAACACGCGCTTGTTCACCGGTAACAAATGGGGCACCTCCAACCCGGTGATGATGCGCGACAAGGACTTTGGCGTGGTCCGCCTGCGCGCCTTCGGTACCTACGATTTCCGTATCACCGATGCGGCCAAGTTCCTCAAGGAAGTAGCGGGCACGGACCAGAACTTCCGCATCGACGAGTTCGCCGACACCATGCGCTCGCGCATTGTCAGCATCTTCAGCGAAGCCCTGGCCAAGGCCCAGGTGCCGGTGCTGGACGTGGCGCAGCGCTACTCTGAGCTGGGCGACGCGCTGCTGCAACTGATCAACCCCGCCGTCAGCAGCAAGTACGGCCTGGAGATCACCAGCTTCCTGCTGGAGAACGTGTCGGTGCCGCCCGAGGTGGAAGAGGCGATCGACAAGCGCTCGTCGATGACGGCCATCGGCAACCTCAACGACTACGTCAAATACCAGATGGGCCAGGCCATGGCCAACGGCGGCGAAGGCGCGGCGGCTGCCACCATCCCCGCCACCATGGCCATGGGCTTTGGCATGGCGCAAGAGATGATGAAGGGCATGCAGCAGCCTGCAGCAGGAGCTGCCGGTGCGGCTGGCGCTGCTGCAGTGGCTGATCCTTTCTCGCCCGCTGCCGCTCAGGCTGCCCAAGCCCCGGCCGCACCCGCCGCTGGCGGCTTGCAGGTGCTGACGCCCGAGCAGGCTGCGCAGGTGCTGGGCGTGTCGCCGCAGGACGTGCTGGCCGAGCTGGAATCGGGCGCGCTCAAGGGCCGCAAGATCGGCAGCGCTTGGCGCATCTCGCAAGAGTCGCTGAACGAATTCCTCAAGGGCTGAGCGCCTGCCAGGGGTAAAGCATTCATCGGTTGGCACCGGTGAATGCTTTGTTGTTTGTGCCATTGTTCCCCGGGGCTGCCACGGCGGCAGCCTGATCTCATCGTGACTTCCTCCTCTCCTGCCAGCGATCCGTTTGCACCTCCGTCGCCCACGATGGTGGCCAAACATGTGTGCCCGGAATGCGGCGGCAACCTCGAATGGAACGCCAAGGCCCAGGCGCTGCGCTGCCCCTACTGCGGCACGCAGGTGCCGTGGACGGACGAACAGCAAAAGCAGCTGAGCGGCGACATCGTCGAGCAAGACCTGGCCGCTGCCCTGGCCAACCCGGCCAGTGGGCGCGGCTGGGGCGATGCGCGGCGCGAATACCAGTGCCAGAACTGCCGTGCCATCTCGGTTTTTGTCGATGGCCGGGTGGCGGCGCGCTGCGATTTTTGCGGCTCGCCCGCGATCCAGGCGCACGAGGAGCGCAACGATGCCATCACGCCGCAAAGCCTGCTGCCCTTCAAGATCAGCGACGGCCAGGTGCGCGACCTGATCCGCAAGTGGTACGGCAGCCGCTGGTTTGCGCCCAACAAGCTCAAGAACGCTGCGCTCACCGATACGCTCAAAGGCATCTACCTGCCGTACTGGACTTTCGACGCCCATGTACAAGCGCAGTGGCAGGCCGACGCCGGTTATTACTACTACACCACTGAGCAGTACCGCGACAGCAACGGCAACATCAGCACGCGCCAGGTACGCCAAGTGCGCTGGGAGCCTGCGGTCGGCAGCCTGCAGCATTTTTTTGACGACGAACTGGTGGCCGGCACTGTTGGCGTGCACCCCAACCTGTTGCACAAAGTAGAGCCCTTTCCCACACGCACGGATTTGAAGCCGTACTCGCCCGAGTTCGTGCGAGGCTGGACGGTGGAGCGTTACCAAGTGGATCTGCGCAAGGCGGCGCAAATCAACGAAGGCGACATGGACCAGCAGGTGCAAGCCATGTGCGGTCAGCAAGTGCCGGGCGATACCTACCGCAACTTGCAAGTGCAGCGCGCCTACCAGGGGCGCAGCTTCAAACATGTGCTGGTGCCCGTGTGGCTGGTCAGCTATACCTACGGCGCCAAGAGTTACCAGGTGGTGGCCAATGGGTATACGGGGCAGATTGCGGGAGAGCAGCCGTACAGCTGGGTGAAGATCCTGTTCGCCGTCATAGCGGCGATCATCGTGGTGGGTATTTTTATGGCGATGAGCCAGCGATAATTCTGTTCGTCTTGGTTTTTCTCGGGCGCAAGCGCTGTTCCGCAGCTGGCTGCAATGCCTGAGCGGAGAGTCTTCGTTTTGAGGTGGCGATATGGCCGCGTATGCTTTGTTGCTGCGGGGCCGGCCATCCGGCTTTGCCGTACCAAGGTACTGTCTGCAGCCAAGCGTCGCGCCTACGCGGCCATCTCGCCATTGTTGTGAACTGTTCTTGCGCCCGCTTCACTGCCAAGTGATGCTGTTTGAATACCGGGCATTCAGGCTTTTGGCTTCCCCGCCCGTTCAAGAAAATCCAACATTTGTGGACCACGGCGCGAGCAAGTGCCGTGGCGCTGTAACAGGCACAAAAAACCGGGCGCGAGGCCCGGTTGGTTGTGACAGCAGTGGCAGATCAGCGGCGGTTGCGGCGGTTGCCGTCCATGTTGTCGCCCACTTGGTGGCCGAAATAGGCACCGGCTGCGGCGCCGCCAACGGTGCCCAGCGTGGAGCCGAACACGGCATCACCCAACACGCCGCCAGCCACGGCGCCCACACCGGCGCCTATCTGGGCGTTGCTGGGGTTGCTGGCGCAAGCGCTCAGCAGCGAGGTCGCCAGTGCGGCAGTAGCCAGGGTCAAAGCAAATCGTTTCATAAATCCTCCTCGGAATAGCGGTCATGGGTGTTCAGGCAAACAGCGCGTGGCCTCAAGCGTGAACCAGACCATGACAACAGTGTGCAGCAACCGGGGCGCTGCGGTGATCGGTCAAGGCTGTCCTTGATCGTCAGACGGTTCTGACGGGCTGTTTTCACAGCCCGGATATATGTTCAACGAGTCGGCGCAGTGCATGGTTGACCGTGGCTTGGCGGATAGCGTGCCGGTCGCCTTCGAAGCGCATCACCTCGCTGAACACCAGGCCCGCCACTTGCCAACCAAACCAGACTGTGCCAACGGGCTTGGCAGGAGTGCCGCCATCGGGCCCGGCCACGCCGGTCACCGCCACGCTCACCTGGGCCTGCGATTGCTGGATGGCCCCTTGCGCCATGGCGCGGGCCACCGGCTCGCTCACGGCGCCGTGCTCGGCGATCAAGGCCGCAGGCACATCCAGCAGCGCCGATTTGGCGCGGTTGGAATAGGTGACCAGGCCGCAATCGACCCATTGGCTGGAGCCGGGGCGCTCGGTGCAGGCGCCGGCAATCAGGCCGCCGGTGCAGCTCTCGGCGGTGGCCAGCATCCAGCCCTTGGCGGTCAGCAGGTTGGCCAGTTGTGCCACGTACTCGGGCGTGGGCAACTCGTCCTTGGTCAGCAAAGCGGCAGTCGCGTTCATACAAAATGCCTCCACAGTGCAATCACCAGCAGCGTGCAAAAGGCCGCCACCAGATCGTCCCACATGATGCCCCAACCGCCGCGCCAGCCAAAGCCCTTGAAGCACTGGTCGGCCCAGCGCACGGGTTGCGGCTTGACCGCGTCGAAAAACCGGAACAGCACAAACGCCCACAGCTGGCCCCAGAAACCGGTGGGCATGACCAGCCACAAAATAATCCAGAAGGCCACCACTTCGTCCCAGACGATGCTGCCCGGATCGGCCACGCCCATGTGGCGAGCAGTGGCCGTGCAAGCCCACCAGCCCAGCGGAATTGACACCGCAATCACGATGCCGATGGCCTGCGGCGTGAGCCACAGCTGCAGCACCAGATACGCGACCCAGGCCCACAGCGTGCCCACCGTGCCGGGCGCTTTGGGGCTGAGGCCCGAGCCAAAACCCAGGGCTACCCAGTGCAGCGGATGGGCCAGCATGAAAGCCCAGTTAGGCCGGCGCGGTGCAGGCGTTTCGGCTGCGGCCGTGGTGTGGGTTGGAGAAAAAGGCGCATCGCTCATCTGCCAATCATAAGCCCGCGTCAGCCCGTGCAGGCCCGCGCGAAGCGGACAGTGGCTGCCGCTCCGCCTGTGTAAACTGTTTGGAACCGGTTTGCTTGCTGCTCGCGTCTGCCGCTGCCTGCCCATGGAGCGGCTTTTTTCATGCGCTGCGCGGCCCGCACTCTCACGACCACTGGAGGAGATTTTCATGCCCCAAACCAACCGCTTCAAACACGCACTCGCCGCCGGCCAGGCCCAGATCGGGCTGTGGTCGGCCTTTCCTTCGCCTTATGTGACCGAGCTGCTCGGCGGCAGCGGTTACGACTGGATCATGCTCGACACCGAGCACTCGCCCAACGACGTGCCGCAAGTCATGGCGCAGCTCCAAGCGCTGGATGCGTCGCTGCAACCGCGCCCCACCAGCGCCGTAGTGCGCCCGGCCTGGAACGACAGCGTGCTGATCAAGCGCTACCTCGATATTGGCGCGCAAACCCTGCTGGTGCCATTTGTGCAGAACGCGCAAGAAGCGCAGGCTGCCGTGGATGCCATGCGCTATGCACCAGCCGGCATACGCGGCATGGGCGGCTCCACGCGCGCCAGCAACTTTGGCCGCGACAGCAGCTACATCGCGCAAGCGCAGCAGGAGCTGTGCCTGCTGGTGCAGGTAGAGACGCAAGAGGCGCTGGCCGAGATCGAAGCCATCGCCGCGATTGACGGCGTGGACGGCATCTTCATCGGCCCAGCCGATCTCTCGGCCAGCATGGGCTACCCTGGCCAGCCGCGCCATCCGGCGGTAGACGCCGCCATCAACGACGCCATCCGCCGCATCCGCGCTGCCGGCAAGGCGCCCGGTATTCTGATGGTGGACGAAACCCGCGCCCGCGAATGCCTGGCCTTGGGCGCGCAATTCGTGGCCGTGGCCATGGATTTGATCTTGCTGCGCAGCGCCGCCGATGGCGTAGCCGCCAAGTTTGTGGCCGACAGCGGCACCGTGGTGCAGACGGCTTACTGATGCGGCTGCGCTGGCGGGGCGGGCAAAAAACAGGCGTTTCAGCCCGGATCGTCAGCCCGCGCTGACAGCGCCGGGCGGACGCCTGGTTTTTAATGGAGGTTTGCTGGCGCTGCTTTGGCAGCGCTGTCCCTTTGTTTATCCACAGGAGAAACCCATGGCCCAGCTCGACAAGGTTTTGTACACCGCACGCGCCCACAGCACCGGTGGCCGCGAAGGCGTCTCGCGCAGCGACGACGGCAAGCTCGACATCACGCTCACCGCGCCCGGCGGCAAAGGCGTCAACCCCGAGCAACTGTTTGCCAGCGGCTACTCGGCCTGCTTTCTGGGCGCCATGAAGGCGGTGGCGGCCCGGCAAAAAATCACGCTGCCGGCAGAAACCGCGATCGACGCCGAAGTGGATCTGGGCCCGGTGGGCGATGTATTCGGCATTGCCGTGCGCATGACCATCCACCTGCCCGGCATGGACAAAGCCGCTGCCGAAAAACTGGTGCATGACGCCGATCTGGTCTGCCCTTACTCTAACGCCACCCGCGGCAACATCAACAAGACACTGACTGTCGCCTGAGGCGGCGCAGCACCAGCCGCACCTCAAGCGTGTTTGCGGCTACCATCGTGGCGAGTTTGGCCCCATAACACCCAAGATTTGCCACGATGTCTTCTCCCACCGCCAGCCGCTGGACCACGCCCGAGAACCTGCTGCGCATCTCGGTCGTCGTCGCCATTGCCACCATTGCGCTCAAAACCGTGGCCTGGGCCATCAGCGGCTCGGTCGGCTTGCTCTCTGATGCGCTCGAATCATTGGTCAACCTGGTGGGCGCCCTGTTTGCGCTGGGCATGGTCACCATCGCCAAACGCCCGGCCGACGACGAGCACCCCTACGGCCACACCAAGGCCGAATACTTCTCTTCCGGCTTTGAAGGCCTGCTGATTTTTGGCGCCGCCATGGCCATCTTGTGGGCCTCGGTCCACCGCCTGCTGCACCCGCAACCCTTGGAACAACTGGGCTGGGGCATGGCGCTGTCGCTCATCAGCACCGTGCTCAACGGCGGGCTGGGCGTGGTCATGCTGCGTGCCGCCAAGCAGCACCGCTCGGCCGCATTGGAAGGCGATGGCCGCCACCTGATGACCGATGTCTGGACCTCGCTGGGCGTGGTTGCCGGCCTGCTGCTGGCTATGTGGACCGGCTGGCATTGGCTGGATGCCGTGCTGGCCATAGCGGTGGCGCTGCACATCTTGAGAGAGGGCGGAAAGATGATCTGGGATTCATCCCAAGGGCTGATGGACGAAGCCGTCGAACCCGAAACCCTGGCCCGTATCGAAGCCTGCGTGCAAGACTTTGCCACCCGCACCGGCCAGGGCGTGTATTGCGACAAGCTCAGCACGCGCCGCGCAGGTGCGCTCAACTTTATCGACCTGCATCTGCACATGCCCGGCGATTGGAGCCTGGAGCGCGCCACCCGCAAGCGCATGGATCTGGAAGCCGCCTTGCTGCAAGCCGTACCCAGTGCGCGCATCACCATGGAAGTGCTGCCCACCGGCGTGCAGACCCGCAGCGAAGTAGCCGAACAGGCCGAGCAGGCCGAGCAGGCCGGACAGGGCCTATGATGGCGCGCTTGGCTGCATGTGGCAGCCCAGGAGTGTGAGGAATGATCAGCGTGTTGCAACGCGTGCGCGAAGCGCGTGTCGAAGTCGATGGCCAGGTAATCGGCCAAATTGGCCAAGGCCTGTTAGCCCTGGTATGCGCCGAAAAAGGCGACACCGAAGCCGAGGCCGACAAGCTGCTGGCCAAAATGCTCAAGCTGCGCATCTTCCAAGACGATGCCGGCAAGATGAACAAGAGTGTGGTCGACGTGGCCGGCGGCCTGCTCATCGTCAGCCAGTTCACGCTGGCCGCCGACACCACCGGCGGCAACCGCCCCAGCTTCACCAACGCCGCCCCGCCAGCCGAAGGTGAGCGGCTTTACGACTACGTGGTGGCGCAGGCCCGCAAGCTGCACCCGGTGGTTGGCACGGGCAGTTTTGGTGCGGATATGAAGGTGTATTTGATGAACGACGGGCCGGTGACGATTCCTTTGCGGATTGCGCCGGTAATTGGGTGACAAATTTATGGTTTGTAGTTGCCTGTATGCGTGAAAAGTGGGTAGATCTTATTCCTGCACTTACAGGGGACTTATGTAAGGTAATGGACTCTAACTACCTTCATAACTTCATTACAGATTGGAGTTGAGAAACTGCGTATGGATCAAGAGTTACAAAGGTAACTCCTCCACTATGCTGATAGGGGATCGGCCGGTCTAGTCGTTGAATTTTTTCGAGAACCCATGCATGACGGTAAGCGGCCACTTCTTCTGAGTCAATGCGATCAGTAGTGATGCCATGATGTCGAACTGTTTTCTCCATTTCCTCTCGACTTAGTGGTCCACGTGAATCTGTAATGTGAGCGATTCCATAGATGGCCTTGCTTCCCTTTTTAATGAGTGCGATTGGCCCCCTTATTTTTGTTGCCCTAGAGCGCATTTCCCAGATTTTTTGTCCGGATAATATTTTTTCTAATGGCTCCGGTCGAATAATCAGCCCGCGATTAAGCTCAAACATCGGTTCTGTATTTTTGCTGGTCACTGGTGTCTTCTGGGCTGCGTTCGGTTTTTTGAGGCTTTGCGAATCACTAACTGGTACAGTCATGTCTAGTTGGCCTGCATCGTGAAGGCGGTAACATTCTGCACTCACTATTGCTTCGACGATTTCATTGGCCACCTCGTTGAGGTGATCTCCAATTGCAATGGTTTCTGCAAGAGTAAGCTCGGGCAGGACTACCTTGTTCATGAAGTACTGAGCCTCTGAATTCCAACGGCTACCATCAATAATTCCATAGGCATCCTTTGTAATCCCTGATCGCCGCTTCAACACTAATGTTTGAAGATGTTTCTTTACAAGCTGTCTAACCTTGGATTTGCCTGTTTCGAGAGGAGTCAATTTCGGAGTAGAACGAAAAAAGGAAAACATAAAATTTAGTACTCAGTCACTATTTAGACAGAGATCACTTAAAGAAGTTTTGAACTTGTAGTCTAGAGCATGTTGAGAGTAGTTCAAACGTCGCCAATTACAATCGAGACAATATTTTTTGGAGGGTGGAAAAGTTCCACCCTCGTCTTTTGATAACCAGAGACCGATCCTATGAAGACCGTATTTCGTCACACCGCGCTGGCCATCAGCATTGCGCTGGCTTGTGCCGCTGCCCAGGCTGATTTGCTCAAAAAGCCGGCACTCGATGCCATTGCTGCCGATGCCATCAAGACGCCGGCTACTTTCCCGCAGTTTCTGATCAATGCGGCGCAGCAAGACGCGAGCATTGGCAATGCCGTGCAGCGTTATGTGCAGGGCGAGCAGTTGCAAGGCGAAGAGCTGGCCAATGTGGCGCGTTTGCTGGGGCTCTACACGCGCCTGACGCAAGAGCAGCAAGTGCTGGGAAGCATCACGCAAATGGTGGCTTTGCCCACGGTGCGCGATGCCAAGATTGCGCCGCACGAGAACAAGGCCATCATCGACTTTGGTGTGATGGTGGAGAAGATGGCCAAGGACTTTGGCCTGCAGTACCGCAACGTCGACAACCGCATTTTTGAAGTCACTCTGCCTGGCACGGGCAGCGAGGAATTCGGCATTCTCACGCACGCCGATGTGGTGCCTGTGGTGCCTGCCGAATGGGTGGTCGATGGCCAGCAGCTCGACCCCTTCAAGGTCACCCGTATCGGCGACAAGCTCTACGGCCGCGGCACTATCGATGACAAAGGCTCCATCGCGACCGTGCTGTATGCGATGAAGGCGGTCAAAGAAGCCAAGCTGCCTTTGCAGCGCAGCATCCGCCTGATGATCGAAACCACTGAAGAAACTGGTGGCGATGCGATGAAGTACTACCAGGGCAAGACCAAGCTGCCCGAGTACAACATCGTGCTCGACAGCAAGTACCCCGCCGTGGTGGCCGAGAAGGGAACGGGCGCTATCAAGGCGTACTTTGCCGATGTGAAGTCCGATGCACAGCAGCCCGCCATCACTGCCATGGTGGGCGCGGCTTCGTCCAACGCTATTGCGCAAACCGCTACCGCTGCCATTGAAGCGGGTGATGCGGCTGCGCTGGCCGCCGTGGCGCAAAAACTGCAGGCCGCCAAGGATGCATTCGTGGCGCAGAACCAGCAGTTCGGCCAATTCAGCATCGACATTGCGCCTGCTGCCAACAAAATCGACATCAAGGTCACCGGCAGCTCCGCCCACGGCTCGCGCCCCGAAGAAGGCGTGAACCCTGTGCCGCGTTTGGCGCTGTTCCTGCAGCAAACGCTGTTGGCCGACGCCAAGCCTTTGGTGCAGGCCAACCAGTACAGCAACGCGCTGCGCTACATCAACGGCGTGTATGGCTTGGATTACTTTGGCAAGGGCCTGGGTCTGGCTTATGCCGACGACTTTATGGGCCCGCTCACCATTTCGCCCAACTTCATCAAACCTGGTAACGGCCAGTTGGAAGTCACCGCCAACGCCCGCATGCCGCGTGGCAAGACGCCCGAGCAACTGAAGGCCGAAGTGGAGAAAAGCATTGCCAACTGGAGTGCGGCCGCGAATGTGCCGGTGAAGATCGACTACACCCAGGGCAACTGGATGGCCCGCGATCCCAAGGGCGCGTGGCTCTCGACCTTGCTGAACATCTTTGGCGACACCACCGGCCTCGACGCCAAGCCCGTGCCCACCGCCGGCAGCACCACCGCCAAGCTGATGCCCAATGCCATCAACTTTGGCCCTGCGATGCCGGGCAAAAAGTACACGGCGCACAACGCACTGGAATACAAGGAAGTGCCGGATCTGCAAGCGGATATGCAGATGTTTACCGAGATGCTGGTGCGGATTGGTAATCTGCAGAAGATGCAGTAAGCCTCTTCTTTAACGATAAAAAATTGCCCGTTGGCCATTGGGGCCGATGGGCATTTTTTTATTACGAGTCAAAAGAAAAATCTGGCAGCGACGTCACTCTCAGTGATTCAAGCTTCTGTTCCAATGCCGCTTTCTGAGTGGTGTTCAGCACAATGCCATCCAGCCAAACCCGTTTGATACTGGGCAGTTGCAGAACCAGTTGGCAGACCGCATCTGCATCTAACTGAACATGCTGGTCATAGTTGCCAAGCGAGAGGTATTCCAAGTTCGGCAGGTCTTGCAGGCGTGGCAGATCAGCTTCCGTGATGTGTGTAGCCCACAGATCAAGCGATCGCAGTTGCTCCATTCGCAGCAAATATTCCAGACCGATGCCGGTAACAGGCGTGCCGCCAATATCCAGTGTTTCGATGGTTCTAGAGCTGCTGAGTCTTTTTGCCATGCGGTCATCAAAGCGCGTGGCCTCTATGTCCAGCCTGGTCAATTGCGGCAGTGCCAAGATGGCGGCAAGAGCGTCGGGAGTCAGTTCTGAGCCCTGCGCACTGATCTCTTTGAGTGTCGGGCATTGGGCAACTTCCAGAAGATCTTCCCGCGTCATGTACAGGTTGGCGCGGAACTCCTCCAGACTCTGCGCCTTGGCAAAGTATCTCAAGCTGCTCGGCCCTGTCATGCTGAAAACATCCAGAACCCGAAGACCGGGAATTTGAATGATCTGCCGCATGGCGCGGCGGGTCACCTTGGACCAAAGCCACAGCCTGTCGACCGGAAGCTCTACCAGACGTTTGGCCAGCTTGACGGTGACCAGCGGGACCTTGGAGACTGAGAGTTGGGCAATGGGGCCGGCCTGTCGAAGTTGTTCAACGGCACAGAGTTCAATATCGCGCTCCAATGCATACCATCCCTGCGCGTCTGGGGAGATGGTCATATGCGCTGCCTCCGGTTACGCATTGCAGCTATGTACTCAGCTGTTCTGCAAAGCACGCCAATTGCCCGCAAAAGCCTGCGCATCCAAGCCCACTTGCGCAGCCGTCTTTCCGGGTTTGAACAGCGAAGAGCCAATGCCAAAACCGGCGGCGCCGGCTTGCAGCCAGGGTGCCATGTTGTCGGGCGAAATGCCGCCGACCGGGTAGATGCCGGTGCCCTTGGGCAGTACGGCCAGCAAGGCTTTGACGACGGCGGGGGAGGCGAGTTCGGCGGGGAAAATTTTCAGGCCGTGGGCGCCGTGTTCCAGTGCCGTAAAGGCTTCGGTTGGCGTCAGTACGCCAGGCAGGCTGATGAGGCCGAGCTTGACCGACTCGTCGATCACGGCTGGGTTGCAGTTGGGCGAGATGATGAGCTGGCCGCCGGCGGCATGCACTTCGCGCACTTGTTGCACGGTCAGCACCGTGCCTGCGCCTACCAGTACTTCGGGGTAGGCGGCTCGCATGTTGGCAATGCTTTGCAGCGGCTCGGGCGAGTTCAGCGGTACTTCCCACAGGCCAAAGCCTGCGGCGTGCAACGCGGCACCCACGTCGACGGATTCACTCGGTTGCAGGCCGCGCAGAATGGCGATCAGCGGCAGCTGGGCTTGCAGGGTTTGGAAGCGGTCAATCAAAGTCATGCGGTGGTCTTTGTGAGGTGGTCGTAAATGGCTTGGTGGCCGGCCCAGGTGGCTTCGTCGCCAAAGGCTGCGGTTTCGCAGCCCGCGTGTTGCAAGGCCAGCGTGTAGCGCTGCAGCAGTGCGGGCGAGCCGATCAAGGCCACACGGGTGCCAGCAGCAGGCTGCATGGTGCTGAGCTCTTGGCCTATCAGCAGGCCCGACAGGTAGCTGGCCGCTTGCGCCGGGTTCATGGCGTTGAACAGGCTCAGCGCGCGCATGCCGAACAGCAGGTGGCTGAGTGCGTCGCTGCTGCGGGCGCGCTCCAGGCCTTGGGTAAAAGCTGCTTCGTCCAGCGGCGCGCTGCTGTCCAGCGTTTTGCCCAAAATCGAGTGCTGGGCGAGCAGCGCAAACAGCTCGCCCGTCATGAAGGTTTTGAAGCTGGTGATGCTGTGCTTGTGCGCCTGCACCCACTTGCTGTGCGTGCCCGGCAGCACCAGCAGGCCGCTGCTTTGCTGCATCAAACGCAGTGCGCCTATCACCTGGATTTCTTCGCCGCGCATCACGTCCGGCACGCCGTTCACCGCATCCACCTGGGCTTGCGGCGCGGTGCTCATGCCGGGCACGATGGCGGTGGGCACGCCTTGTGCGCTGTCCAGCCACAGCAGCTGGCGGCACAGTGCGTCAAAGTCGGCCGGGCAGGGGCAGTAGGGCGCTTCCTGCCAGCCTTGGCGGCTGCCGATCATGCCCGAGAGCAGGCAGACATCGGGCTGCAGCGCAAGCCAATCGCCAAAGTGCTGGGCAAAGGCGTCGGCAAACTCGCCGGCTTGCACTTGCAATATGCCTTGCGGCAGTGCGCGTTGCGCAGCGATCTGGCCGCTGGCATCGACCAGCACGCCGCGCAGCGAGGTGGTGCCCCAGTCGATGGCGATCATGCGCGGGCGGGTGTCGCCAGGGCGGCGGGCAGCAAACTTGGGTGGGCTGGACATGGCGCTGTAGGTGGCTGTGGTGAAGGGGCAAAACAAAGCACCAGCGTGCAGGGCAGGCGCTGGTGCGGATTGTAGAAGTGCGTGGGCAGCAGGCGCGTCGCGTGGTGGACCGGCCTGGCTGCGTGCATGTAAGGAATTTACAGCGGCTTGTAGGCCGTCACGTCGATCTCGACCTTGGCGTCGATCATCAAGCGCGATTCCACGGTGGAGCGGGCCGGGCGGTGCTCGCCAAAGCATTCCATGTAGACGCGGTTGAAGGCGGCGAAATCGCGCGGATCGTCCAGCCAGACATTGACCTTGGCCACATCGGCCAGCGTGCAGCCGCCCAGGGCCAGCGCTTCTTCGAGGCGCTTGAAGACCTGGCGCGTTTGCACCTCGATACCGCCTTGCACGACCACGCCCTGGTCGTCGGTGGGCACGGTGCCCGAGACAAAAACAAAGTCGCCAGCGCGCACGGCGGGCGAGAGGGGGCGCGCCAGACGATCGGACGCGACGGGGGATTGACCTAGGGTAACTACTGGCATGAAAAAGCCTCCTTTATGTAAAGATATTACATCAACAACACCAAAAACTGTCAAATTATCCGGGTTTGATGCAGTTTATCGGGTTGTTTATGTAATTTATTTTCTTCAACCACGACAAGAAAGCCCACGCCATGAACGCCTTCGCCCTGCTTCCCCAGACTACGCGTCGCCAACTGCTTGCCTCGGCCCTGGTGGCGGCGGGCGTCCTCGGTTTGCCTGCAGGCGCGGCCTGGGCGCAAGCGGGCGCCAAGGGCGGTGCGGCCAACCTGGCCATGATTGGTGAGCCCCAGAGCCTCGACCCGATGATCAGCGCGACCGATCTGGTCGGCACCATCATGCAGCACGTGTACGAGCCGCTCTACACTTTTGATGCGCAGTGGAACATCAAGCCGCTGCTGGCCGAAGGCATGCCGGCGATCTCCGCTGATGGTCTGACCTACACCATCACCTTGCGCAAGGGCGTCAAGTTCCACAATGGCAAAGAGATGACGGCTGACGATGTGGTGGCCTCGCTCACGCGCTGGATGGAAGTGTCGGCTCGCGGCAAGGCCGTGGCGCAAGAGGGCGTGACCCTGGCCGCCAAAGGCCCGCTGACGGTGGAGTTCAAGCTCAAGGCGGTGTACGCGCCGCTGCTGGCGCACCTGGCCATGCCCAGCGGCATGGCCGGCATCATGCCCAAGGAAGCGGTGGCTGCGCAGCTCAAAGACTTTATTGGCACCGGCCCCTACAAGCTCAAGGAGCGCAAGCCCGACCAGTACACCGTGCTGGCCCGTTTTGACGAATACGCTGCCCGCAGCGAACCGGCCAGCGGCTATGCCGGCAAGCGCGAGGCGCTGCTGGACGAGCTGCGTTTTGTGCCCGTGCCCAATGCCACGACGCGCGTGGAAGGCGTGCTCTCGGGCCAGTTCCACTACTCGGATCTGCTGCAGGTCGAATCCATGGGCCGTATCGAAAAGGGCGCGCCCAATGTGGTGCCGATCCTGACGCAGAACTTCGGCTTCCCTTACATCGTCTTCAACACCAAGGAAGGCGTGCTGGCCAAGAAGGAGCTGCGCCAGGCCGTGCAAACCGCCATGGGCCCGGCAGAAATGCTGCAAGCCGGTTTTGGCGACAAGCGCTTCTTTGCCGCCGAGCCCAATTTCTTCCCCAAGGGCACGCCTTACTATTCGGACGCCGGCGCCAAGCAGTACAACCAGAAGAACCCGCAAGCGGCCAAGGACCTGGCTGCCAAGGCCGGCTACAAGGCTGAGCCGATTCGCATCATGGCCAGCCGCCAGTACGAGTTCCACTACAACATGGCGCTGGTGATGGCCGAGCACTTGAAGCGCGCCGGTTTCAAAACCGAGCTGCAGGTGGTGGACTGGGCCACCCTGGTGCAGCGCCGCAACGATGCCAAGCTGTGGGACGTGTACATGACCCACTCCGGCCTGTTCCCCGAGCCCATGCTGTCGCCGCCACAAATGGGCAGCGGCGCACCTGGCTGGTGGGAGACGGAGACCAAGAAGGCCGCGCTGCAAGCCTTCAATGGCGAGCCTGACGTGGCCAAGCGTGGCCCGCTGTGGGGCAAGGTGCAAGGCCTGATTTATGACGAAGTGCCGTTTGTCGAAGTGGGCAAGTTCAACGCGCTGTCGGCCCGCTCGGCCAAGCTGCAAGGCTACGCGCCCATGCCCTGGCCCTTCTTCTGGAACACCTCGCTCGCCAAGTAAGCAGCGCTCTCGGGTTTAGCCATGGTGCAATTTCTTCTCAAGCGCCTGGGCGGCGCGCTGGTGGTGCTCGCCATCGTCGCCGTGCTGGTGTTTCTGCTCACGCGCCTGGCCTCGGGCGATCCGGTGGCGCTGCTGCTGGGCGACCAGGCCACCGCGGCCGACATTGCCGCCGCGCGCGTGCAATACGGTCTGGACAAGCCACTGACCACGCAGTTCGTGCTGTGGATCGGCCAGGTGCTGCAGGGCAACCTGGGCCAGTCGCTGTTCTTGCAAATGCCGGTCACGCATGCGCTGCTGGAGCGCGCCGAGCCCACTTTGTTTCTGGCGCTGTTTGCCGTGTCGATTGCGGCCTTGATCGGCGTGCCTTGCGGCATGGCCGCTGCCGTGTGGCGCGGCAGCTGGGCAGACCAGATTGTCAGCACCGTGGCCATGCTGGGCGCCAGCATTCCGAGCTTCTGGTTCGGCCTGATTCTGATCCAGATTTTTGCCGTGCACCTGGGCTGGTTTCCGGCCTCGGGCTATGGCGATCCGGATGCCTCTTTCCTCGACCGCATCCAGCACCTGCTGCTGCCCGCCATTGTGCTGGGCGTGCTCAACTCGGCGCTGGTGATCCGCTTCACCCGCGCTTCGGTGCTCGACATTCTGGGTGAAGACTATGTGCGCACCGCCCGCGCCAAGGGCCTGGCCGAAGGCGTGGTGCTGATCAAGCATGTGCTGCGCAATGCGCTGGTGCCGATCGTCACCGTGCTGGGCCTGACCCTGGCTTTGATGATTGGCGGCACCGTGGTGACCGAGACCGTGTTCAACCTGCCCGGCGTGGGCAACCTGGTGGTGCGCGCCGTGCTGCGCCGCGACTACCCGGTGATCCAGGGCACCTTGCTGGTGATTGCGGCGATCTACGTGTTCATCAACCTGGCGATCGACCTGCTGTACACCGTGGTCGATCCACGCATCCGTCTGGAGGGCAAGTGATGAATGCAACAACTGCTCCCGCTGCTGTGGCCGCAAGCTCCAGCTGGGCCAACGCCAACTGGGTCAAAACCCTGAAGCGCCTGTTCGCCCGCAAGATTGTGCTGGTGAGCGCCATTGTGCTGCTGCTGATTGCGCTGCTGGCCATCTTCTTCCCGATGCTGACCGATGCCGACCCCAACGACATGAACATCAGCCTGCGTCTGCATGCCCCTTCGTGGGCGCACTGGGCGGGCAACGATGAGTTGGGCCGCGACGTGATGCTGCGCATCATCTACGGCGCCCGCTATTCGCTGATGATCGGCTTTTTCACCGCCGTGGGCGCCGTGGTGCTGGGCACCCTCATCGGCATGCTGGCCGGTTACTTCCGCCGACTCGACGCACCGCTGATGCGCCTGGTCGATGCCATGATGGCCTTCCCCGACATCTTGCTGGGCATTGCCCTGGTGTCGATCCTGGGCGCCTCGCTGTGGAACGTGATTCTGGCGCTCACCATCGTCTACACACCGCGTGTGGCGCGGGTGGTGCGTGCCTCCACCCTGGTGCTGCGTGAGCTGCTGTTTGTGGATGCGGCCAAGGCTTTGGGCGTGAGCACGCCGATGATTCTGTGGCGCCACATTCTGCCCAACCTGCTCTCGCCGGTGCTGGTGCAGGTGACCTTCATCTTTGCCTACGCCATCTTGGCCGAGGCCGGCCTGTCCTTCCTGGGCGTGGGCGTGCCGCCCGAGATTCCCACCTGGGGCACGATGATTGCCGGCAGCCTGGAATACGCCGACAAGGCTTTCTGGACCATCCTGACGCCCGGCATCGCGATTGTGTTGACCGCCTTGTCGCTGCAACTGCTGGGCGACGGCGTGCGCGATTTGCTCGACCCCAAGCTGAAGAAAAAATCATGATGAGCACTGCAACGGAAAACACCAGCGCTGCTGCCACCGTTACACCCCGGCTGGAGGTGCGCTCGCTCTCCACCTCGTTCGCCACCGACGGCGGGCGCGTGCAAAGCGTCTCGGACGTGAGCTTCCGCATCCTGCCCGGCCAGACGCTGGCGCTGGTGGGTGAGTCGGGTTCGGGCAAATCGGTCACCAGCCTGTCGCTGATGGGCTTGCACGCCAAAACCTCGCATGCGCAGGTCGATGGCCAGGCGAACTTTGTGCTGCGCGATGGCCGCACGGTCGATTTGCTGCGGCTCGACGCCAAGGCGCTGCGCGAGCTGCGCGGCAACGAAATGGCCATGGTTTTCCAGGAGCCGATGACCAGCCTGAACCCGGTGCTGACCGTGGGCGAGCAAATCGCCGAATCGGTGCGCCTGCACATGGGCTTGGACAAAGCGGCGGCTTTGAAGCACGCGCAACGCATGCTGGAGCTGGTGGAGATACCAGCCGCCGCGCAGCGCGTGCACGAGTACCCGCACCAGCTCTCGGGCGGCATGCGCCAGCGCGTGATGATTGCGCTGGCCATGGCCTGCAACCCGACCTTGCTGATTGCCGACGAGCCCACCACCGCGCTCGATGTGACGATCCAGGCGCAGATTCTGGCGCTGATGGGCCGGCTGCAAAAAGAAACCGGCATGAGCATTCTGTTCGTCACGCACAACCTGGGCGTGGTGGCGCAGTACGCCGATGCAATTGCGGTGATGTATGCCGGCCGCATTGTGGAGACGGCCAGCGTGCACGATCTGTTTGCCTCGCCCCGCCACCCATACACGCAAGGCTTGTTGGGCTGTCTGCCCGGCATGGCGCGCAAGCGCGAGCTGGAAGCCGTGGCCGCTGAAGTGCGTGCAAACGGCAAAGCCGCCTTTGTGCCCAGGCGCCGGCTGGACGCTATTCCCGGCCAGGTCTCCAGCCTCATGAGCCCGCCACCGGGCTGTGCCTTTGCGCCGCGCTGCAGCCACAAGCTGGCCGCATGCGAAGCCGCCATGCCCGGCCTCGATGTTTTGAACGCAGACAGCTGGCCTTTGCGCCAGGTGCGCTGCATCCGCGCAGGAGAAAGCGCATGAGCACTACCAACACCTTGGAGCGCCCCGCTGCCGTGTCCGCCAACCAGGCCGAGCCGCTGGTCCGCATCCAGAACCTGAGCAAGCAGTTTGGCACCGGCGCACACCCGGTGCGGGCGGTGGAGAACGTGTCCTTCGACATCTTCCCCGGCGAAACCCTGGGCCTGGTGGGCGAATCCGGCTCGGGCAAAAGCACCATCGGCCGCTTGCTCACGCGCCTGATCGAGCCCAGCGCTGGCAGCCTGCAGTTCCGCAAGGGCGGCAAGACGGTCGATCTGGCGCACCTGAGCCAGCGCGAGCTGCGGCCGCTGCGCTCGGATATACAGATCATCTTTCAAGACCCGTACGCCAGCCTGAACCCGCGCATGCGTATTCGCGATGTGCTGGGCGAAGCCTTGTCCACCCACGGCATGGCCACCGGCGCAGCGCGGCAAAAGCGCATCGAAGAGCTGCTGGAGCAGGTGGGCCTGCGGCCCGAGCACGCTGAGCGTTTTCCGCACGAATTCTCGGGCGGCCAACGCCAGCGCATCGGCATTGCACGCGCCCTGGCGGTGCAGCCGCAGTTCATCGTGGCGGACGAGCCGCTGTCGGCGCTGGATGTGTCGATCCAGGCCCAGGTGGTGAACCTGCTGGGCGACCTGAAAGACCGTTTGGGCCTCACGCTGTTGTTCATTTCCCACGACCTGGATGTGGTGGAATACCTCTGCGATCGCGTGGTGGTGCTCTACCTGGGCCGGGTGGTCGAGGTGGCACCGACCGAGGCCTTATACGCCCGGCCGCGCCACCCGTATACGCAGGCCTTGCTGGCGGCCGCGCCGATCCCCGATCCGGCGCAGCGCCGCACCATCCCGCTGCTCTCGGGCGATCTGCCCAGCCCCAAGAACCCGCCCAGCGGTTGCGTTTTTCGCACGCGCTGCCCGCAGGCCGAAAGCCAGTGCGCCCAGGCCGACATGCAGTTGCGTGCCGTGGGCGACGGCCATCTGCAGGCCTGCTGGAAAGTCAAAGATTGAAGGATTTGGACATGCAACCCGATTTCGAGTTGAACCACCGCTGCAAGAGTTTTCCGCTGAACGCGGCGCCCGTGCAGGCATCGCAAATCGCCGCCCGTGGCTGGAATGTGCTGCGCGACGATTTGCCTTACCCGCTGGCAGTCATCCGCCAATCCGCGCTGGCGCACAACGCCCGCTGGATGCAGGATTACGCGGCGCGGCGCAACATCCAGTTTGCGCCGCACGGCAAGACGACCATGTCGCCGCAGCTGTTTGATCTGCAGCTCAAAGGCGGCGCCTGGGGCCTCACCTTCGCCACCATCTACCAGTTGTCGGTAGGGGTGGAAGTGGGAATGCGCCGCGCCATCATCGCCAACCAGGTGGGGGCGCCGTCTGACCTGGATGGGCTGGACGCCTTGCTGGCGCAGCACAGTGATTTGCGCGTCTGGTTCCTGGTGGATTCCATCGCGCAACTGCGTGCCATCGAAGCCTGGGCGCAAGCCCGCAAGAGCCAGCGCGTTTTTGACGTGCTGCTGGAAGTCGGCATTCCCGGCCAGCGCACCGGCGTGCGTACTTTCGACGAAGCCATGGCGCTGGCCCAGGCCATCCACGCTTCGAGCGCTGCGCGCCTGGGCGGTATCGAGTGCTACGAAGGTGGCCTCACCCAGTGCAACAGCGCGCACGATGTGCCGGCTGTGGCCGAGCTGGTGCGCCGCGTGGTAGAGATTGCCAAGGCCTGCGATGCGCAAGCTTTGTTGCCCGACGCCGAGCCGATTCTGAGCGCTGGCGGTTCGGCCATTTTTGACTTGGTGGTGCCGCTGCTGCAAGGCGCGGGCCTGGCGCGCAATTTCATGGGCGTGCTGCGCTCTGGCTGCTACATCACGCACGACCACGGCAATTACCAGCGCTTGCTCAAGCTGGTGGAGCAGCGCGAAGGGCTGCAGGATTCGTTGCAGGCCGCGCTGGAAGTGTGGGCCATGGTGCAGTCGGTGCCCGAGCCGGGCTTGGCGCTGCTGACCTGCGGCCGCCGCGACATTTCTTATGACCTGGAGCTGCCTTCGGTACAGCGCTATGCGCCGCAAGGCAACAGCACTGCGCAGGCCGCTCCGGCCGGTTGGAAGATCAGCGCACTCAACGACCAGCACGCCTATTTGCGCTTTGACCCGGCGCAGGGCACGCCAGCCGTGGGCGACCGCATTGCGCTCGGCATCTCGCACCCCTGCACGACCTTCGACAAATGGCGCTGGCTTCCGGTGGTCGACGATGCGTGGAACTTGGTTGATGCGATCGAGACAAGGTTTTGACATGAACAGCAACCGGCCCGCACTGACCTTGCAGGTCCTGCAGCAACAGCAGGCTGAATTGCCCCTGGCGCAGCGCCAGGTGATCGACGTCATCTTGCAAGACCCGGGTGCCGCCGTGCTGGCCACGGTAGAGCAACTGGCGGCGCAGGCGAATGTATCCATGCCGACCATCGTGCGCATGTGCCGCCGCTTTGGTTTCGACTCGGTGCGCGAGTTCATGGTGGCGCTGGCGCAGACGCTGGCGGTATCGGGCTCGCACTTGCACCGCAGCGTGCAGGCTGACGATTCGACCGAGGCAGTGATCAGCAAAATATCCCACGCTGCGGCCGAGGCGCTGACCAACCTGGGCCGCAATCTGGATGCGAGCGTCATCAACGCCGCTGCCGCCAAAATGGCCAAGGCCACGCGCATCGATTGCTATTCGGTGGGCTCGGCCTCGTCCTTCATGGCCGAAGAACTGCAAAGCCGCTTGTTCCGCCTGGGGCTGACCGCGAACGCGATTTTCGACGCCCACCAGCAGCTGGTGTCGGCATCGACCTTGGGCAAAAAAGGCGTGGCCTTTGTCATCTCGCACGTTGGCCGTATGCCGTACACGCTGGAGGCGGCGCAGTTTGCCAAAGCGCAGGGCGCCACCGTGGTGGCGCTCACCCAGCCCGACACGCCGCTGGCCGAGATCGCCGACCATGTGCTGGCCGTGAGCGTGCCGCAGGACGCGGTGATGCGCGTGGGCACCGAGGCCTACCTGGCGCACCTGGTGGTGATCGAGATTTTGATGGTGCGCCTTGCGCAACTGGTCGACCCCAGCGTGGTCAGCAGCATGGCCCAGTACAAGCGCCTGCTGGAGACGCATGGTTTCGACAGCTACGAATACATGGGCTTCCAACAGCCGGCACAACAACGCCGCAGCGTGGAAGTGGCAGACGCCGCCTCGGCGCTCAAAGCCGCCAAAAAGAATCGAAAAAACGGCTGAACCAGCCGGTGCAACAGCGCGGAAAGCAAGCAATGGAACGCAGAGTGTGGTTGAGGAATGGCGTGGTGGTGGACGGCACCGGCAGCGCCGAATTTAACGGCGATGTCTGGCTGCAAGGCGATCGCATCATCGGCGTCTTGCCGGGCAACGATGCGGCCGAGCCGGCCTGGGTCAAGGCCTGGCAGCAGGAAGACCCGCTGGTGGTGGATTGCACCGGCAAGGTGATTGCGCCGGGCTTTATCGACGTGCACACGCACGACGATGCCGCCGCGCTGAACTCGCCCGGCATGCTGCCCAAACTGAGCCAAGGCGTGACCACGGTGATCGCCGGCAACTGCGGCATCTCGCTGGCGCCCGTGGTGACGGACAAGCCGATTGCGCCCTTGTCTTTGCTGGGCGACAAGCAGTTTCGCTTTACCAGCATGCACGAATACGCGGCAGCGGTTGACCAGGCGCAGCCTGCCATCAACATTGCCGCGCTGCTGGGCCACACCTCGCTGCGCATCAAGCACATGGCCGATCTGGACCGGCCCGCCAATGCCCAAGAGCGTGCGGCCATGGCCGAGGATATGCGCGAGGCCATGGAGGCGGGTGCTCTGGGCTTGTCCAGCGGCATTTTCTACCGCGAAGCCTATGCGGCCGATATGGACGAGCTGGTGGCCGTGGCCACCGTGGCTGCCAAGCATGGCGGCGTGTACGCCACGCATATTCGTGATGAGCTCGAAGGTATTCTGGACGCCATGCTGGAAGCCGCTGGCACGGCCAAGCAATCGGGTTTGCCGCTGGTTTTGTCGCACCACAAATGCGCCGGTTCGGCCAATTGGGGCCGCACCTTGCAAACCTTGCCGCTGGTGGACAAGCTGGCGCAAGAGCAAGAGCTGGCCATGGATGTGTACCCGTATACCGCCGGCTCCACCGTGCTGCGCGAAGACCTGGTTGATGGCGTGATCGACATTCTCATCACCCGCAGCGAAACGCACCCCGAGGTGGCCGGCCGCTACCTGCGCGACATTGCCAAGGAATGGGGCCAGAGCGAGTACGACACCTGCGTGCAGCTCAAGCCCGGCAATGCCTGCTATTTCCAGATGCGCGAGGACGATGTGCAGCGCGTCATCACGCACCCGCTGGCCATGATCGGCTCGGACGGTCTGCCCAACGACGAGCGCCCGCACCCGCGCCTGTGGGGCGCTTTTCCGCGCGTGCTGGCGTTGTACTGGCGCGAGAAGGGCGTGCTGGGTTTGGCGCAGGCGATCCACAAGATGACGGGGCTGTCGGCGGAGCGGTTCCGTATGGCCGACCGCGGCGTGCTGGCCGCTGGCAAGGCCGCTGATGTGGTGGTTTTTGACCCGCGCACCATCAAAGACAACGCAACCTTTGAAAACCCCAAGCAGGTCAGTGACGGCATTGAGGCGGTATGGGTGAATGGCGTGCTCAGCTACACCGGCGCGGAAGGTGCTTTGTCTGCGCGTGGGGGGCGCTTTGTGCGGCGGGCGGCGTGAGGGTTTGATGCTGGCGGCATCAAGCGCTAGGACGGTTGTTTAACTGGCGTTGTTTGGCCTTTGCTGGCGGCAGTTGGCCGGGTCTCGCCCCGGCAGGCGACCGACTTTCTTGCTGCACGGCAAGCAAGTCGGCAAAGAAACGTGCCCTACATCCAGCGTCCCCGAAAGCTTCGCGGTGCGAAACTTTCGGGGCAACCTGCGGCCACAACAAACGCCGGCGAGCGGCATAACTCGCTCCGCGCCAGGGCGCTGCGCTCAGACAGATGCCGCAAGTCAGAGTACGAAGTTTGGCTGCTCTTCGGCAGCCAAACCGCCGGCGTTTGTTGCGTCCGCAGGCGCTGGCTGAAAGGGTGGGGGACATCTTGAACAGCCGAACAGCCAACGGCCTGCATGGGCTGCGCTTATTCACTATTTTTGTTGGCGCGGGAACGGTAGTCTCAACCCAGTTGCGCGACGGCACGCAGCTGCTCGGGCGTGGTGCTGGGCAGGCCAAAGAATTCCAGGTAAGCGGGGATCTGTTCGAAGAGCATGTCGCTGCCCACTTGCACCAGGCAGCCGCGTTGTTGCGCGGCCAGCAGCAGGGCGGTCATCTCGGTGCGCAGTACCACTTCGCCCACCATGCAGCCGGGGCGTAAGCGCTGAACATCGATGGGCAGCGGGTCGTCGGCCTGCATGCCCAAAGGGGTGGCGTTGACGACCAAATCCATCTCGGCCGGGTCTTTGCTGCCGGTGCTCACCTGCAGCTGCGGGTAGTGCTGGCGCAGGCGCACAGCCAGCTGTTCGGCCACGGCTGGGCGCACATCAAACAGCTGTAATTGCGCTACGCCAGCGGCTGCCAGCGAGGCGGCGATGGCGCTACCTACGCCGCCGCTGCCTACAACCAGCGCACGTTGGCCGCTCAAATCCAAGCCTTTGCGCTGCACGCCGCGCACAAAGCCTTCGCCGTCGAAGAGATCGCCTTGCAGGCGGCCATCGGCACTGCGGCGCACGGCGTTGCAGGCGCCGGCAATTTGCACGGCTACGCTTGCTTCATCCAGCAGGGCGACGGTGCTCACCTTGTGCGGCATGGTGATCAAGGCACCGGCAATGTTGGTGAGCGTAAAAACCGCCCGTAAAAACGCCGCGTAATCGGGCGCCTGGCAGCCCATGGGGACGACCACCGCGTCGATGCCGGCTTGCTGGAAATACGGGTTGTAGATCTGCGGCGATTTGAAGGTGAAAGTCGGATAGCCGATATGCGCTATCAAAGAAGTGGTGCCGCAGATCATGACGCAGAGCAGAGAGTTTCAGAGGTTTACTTGCGCAGCTTGTCCAGCTCGGCTTGCAGTTCTTTGACGGTGTCGGCCACGGGTGCGCCGTGTTTTTCGATCACCGGCTTCATGCGCTCGCGGAACTTGGCCATTTCGGCGGCGGGCAGCTCGCCCACTTCCATGCCGGCTTTGCGCAGCGCGTCGATGTCGCCCTGGGCGCTGCTGCGGGCCAGTTGGCGCTCGAACTGCGCGGCTTCGGTGGCGGCGTCGGCGATGATCTTGCGCTCGGCGTCATTGAGCGTATCCCAGATCTTTTTCGAGAAGATCATCGACTGCGGGTTGTACTGGTGGTTGGTGAGCGTCAGGTACTTTTGCACCTCGGCAAACTTGTTGGCCAAGATCACGCTGGCCGGGTTCTCCTGGCCGTCCACCGCTTTTTGCTCCAGCGCGGCATACAGCTCGGGGAAGGCGAGCGGCGTGGGGTTGGCGCCCAGGGCCTTGACCCAGTCGATATTGATCGGGTTGGGGATCACGCGCAGCTTGAGGCCGGCCAGATCGTCGACCTTCTGGATGGCGCGCTTGCCGTTGGTGATCTGGCGGAAACCGAGCTCCCAGTAGGCGAGGCCCACGATGCCTTTGTCTTGCAGCTTGGCGTGCAGCTTCTGGCCGAAAGCGCCGCCTACTACGGCATCGACTTCTTTGGCATTGGCGAACATGAAGGGAAAGTCGTAGACGACAAAATCCTTCACCTGCGCGGCCAGAATGCCGGAGTTCAGCACCACGATCTCCAGCGTGCCGCCTTGCAGTGCGCTCACATTGGCGGCATCACCGCCGAGCACGCCGCCGGGAAAAATGTTGACCTTGAGCTTGCCGCCCGAGCGCGTGCCCACCAGCTCGGCAAATTTTTCGGCACCGGTGACCAGCGGATGGCCTTTGGGGTTTTGCAGCGCCAGCTTGAAGCTGCGCTCGCGCAGCTCTTGCGCGCTGGCCATGCCCAGCGTTGCCACGGCCAGTGCGGCCACCACGGTTTTCAGAAAAATGCGCTTCATTCTTGTCTCCTGTTGTTGGCGTTTGCCTTGTCAATAGAACCAGCGTGCGGGCACGGTCACCAGTTGCGGGAACAGCACCATCAAGAACATGAAGAGGAACTGCACCGCCATGAAGGGCAGCACGCCGCGGGTGACGTCGTCCATGCGGATTTTGCCGACGCCGGCCACGGTGTTGAGCACAGTGCCCACGGGCGGCGTGATCAGGCCGATGGCGTTGTTGATGATGAAGAGCACGCCGAAGTAGACCGGGTCGATGCCGGCGGCTTTGACCACGGGCATGAGCACGGGTGTGAGCAGCAAGATGGTGGGCGTCATGTCGAGCGCGGTGCCGACGATCATGACGAACACCATGATGGCGAACATCAGCAGGCGCGGGCTGTCGAGCAGCGGCTGCAGCAGTGCCACGATCTGGCCGGGCAGTTGCGCCACGGTGATGAGCCAGGCCGAGACCATGGCGGCCGCCACCAGAAACATCACCACCGCGCTGGTGCGGGCTGCGCTGACGAAGAGTGCAGGCAGGTCGCGCCAGCGGATTTCGCGGTACACGAACATGGCCACCAGCAAGGCGTACACCGCTGCCACCACGGCCGCTTCGGTGGGCGTGAAAATGCCGAACTTCAGGCCCAGCACCACGATCACCGGCAGCACCAGCGCCCAGGTGGCCTGGCGCAGCGCTTGCAAAATCTCTTGGCGGTTTTTGCGTGGCGGCGGTTGCACATGCTCGCGCCGCACCAGCCACCACCACATCAGCCACAGCGAGACGCCGAGCATCAAGCCGGGCACGATGCCGGCCAAAAACAGCTTGGAGATGGAGACGTTGGCGGCCACGCCAAAGATCACAAAACCGATGCTTGGCGGAATGACGGGCGCGATGATGCTGGCCGCCGAGATCAGCCCTGCAGCGCGGGCCTTGTCGTGGCCGGCGGCCACCATCATCGGGATCAGCAGCGCGCTCAGCGCCGCCGCATCGGCCACGGCCGAGCCCGACAGCGCCGCCATGATGACGGCGGCCACAATCGTCACATAGCCCAGGCCGCCTTTGATGTGGCCGACCAGCGCCATGGCGAACTGCACAATGCGGCGCGAGAGGCCGCCGGCGTTCATCAGCTCGCCGGCCAGCATGAAGAACGGCACGGCCAGCAGCGGAAAACTGTCGGCACCGTTGATCAGGTTTTGCGCCAGGATTTGCGCGTCGAACATGTCCAGGTGCCACATCAGCGCCGCGCCTGAGATGAGCAGCGAGAACGCGATCGGCACGCCCAGCGCCATGGCGATGAGCAGGGAGCCAAGAAAGATGGTGATCGTCATGGGGTGGCTTCAGCGCTGCGCATCGTGCGCGTGTTCTTCGCTCTCCTGGATGGCGAGCAACTCGTGGTCTTGCAGCTTGCCGCCCAAGAGGCGCAGCAGATCGCGCAGTACGATCAGGGCGCCGAGCACGGCAAACACTATGCCGCTGGCGTAGAACCAGGCCATGGAGACTTCCATCACGGCGCTGGTGGTTTCCCAGTTGATGCGGGTTTGCTCCAGCGCGCCGCGGAACACCAGCCAGCACACGCCGAGCATGGCCAGGTAGGCGAGTGCCAGGCACAGCTGTTTGCCGCGCCGGCCCAGGCGGCCTACGAGCATGTCGGTGCCCAGGTGGGCGCGGTCGCCCAGCGCGGTGATCGCGCCGAGAAAAGTCATCCAGACAAAGAGCCAGCGCGAGAGCTCTTCCGACAGGCTGATGCCGGAGTTGAAGGCATAGCGCAGCACCACGTTGCCAAATACCAGCACCACCATCAGCGCCAGGGCGATGGCCAGCAGGTAGTTGAGCACGGTGCAGTAACCGGCGATCAGGCGGTCGAGCATGGTGGGAATCGGCTGTGGCAGAACCAGTAATGTACTAACTGGTTAATTTTGCATGAAGCGCGTTTTCCCCAAGCTGGCGGCCCAGGCTTTCAAGTCGGCTGCGCGACACAGACAAAGCGCAGCACCATGTCGATGACATTGGCGCGGCGCCGGGCCAGCAGCTGTGCGCAATCGGGGTCGCGCTGGAAGATCAGGCCAAAGGTATAGCGGTTGGAGACGTTGAAAAAGCTCAGCGCCGAGATGGAGGCGTGGATGTCGACCGCGTCCAGCCCGGGACGAAACTCGCCGCTGGCCAGGCCGCGCTGGTAGAGCTGCTCGACGGCGTGAATCGCCGGTTTGTTGAGCTGCTCGATGAGCTCGCTTTGCGCCAGGTATTGGCCGCGCTGGATGTTCTCGTTCATCACCAGGCGGATAAAAGCCTGGTTGCTGTGGTGGTGGTCGAAGGTAAAGCCGACCAGGCGCTCCAGCGCCGCTACGGGCGGCAGGTCGTCCAGGTGCAGCTCGGCCTCGGTGGCCCGCGTGCGGCGGTAGGCTTCTTCCAGAACTGCCAGGTACAAGCCTTCTTTGCTACCAAAATAGTAGTAAATCATGCGCTTGCTGGTGTGTGTGGCGGCCGCGATGGTGTCGATGCGGGCGCCGTCGAGCCCCTTGTCGGCGAACTCGGCGCTGGCCATCTCCAGAATGCCGGCCATGGTGCGCTCCGGGTTGTGGCTGCGCTTGACGGCGGCGGGCGTCGGCGCATTCTCGCGCATCAGGTCTCTCCCAGGCTGTAGTGGACGCAAAGTATAGGGGAGCGGCAGGCTGGCAACAGCCGATGCGGCCGGGGCGCGCTGCCCGCCTATCGATTCGAAACGTGTATCAATCCATCGTTAGAAAGCATTGGACTCGAATCGTCAAACCCCGCACCATGGAGGCTCGGCCCGCAGAGGCTGGTTGACAAGCAGACAGGAGACATGAGCATGCAAAGACGCCAATTCGGAGTTTGGGCCGCCATTGCGCTGGCCAGCACCGTTGCCAGCAGCGCCAGCTGGGCGCAAGGCAGTTATCCGAACGCCCCCATCACCATGGTGGTGCCGTTTGCCGCTGGCAGCGGCACCGACGCAGTGGCCCGCGCCGTGGGCCAAGAGCTGGGCAAACGCCTCAAGCAGCCGGTCATCGTGGACAACCGCGCCGGCGCCAATGCGCAAATTGCCGCCGGCATTGTGGCCAAGGCCAAGCCCGACGGCTACACCTTGTTCATGACCACCAACACCTCACACTCGGCCAACCCCTGGCTGGTGAAAAACCTGAAGTACGACCCGGTCAAAGACTTCACGCCGATCGCCCGCGTGGGCGAGCTGCCTTTTGCCTTGGTGGTGCACCCGTCGCTGCCGGTCAAATCGGTGGAAGAGCTGATCGCCTATGCCAAGGCCAACCCGGGCAAGCTGTCTTACGGCACGCCCAACAGCACCTCGCTAGTGGCGTCGGAAACGCTGCGTTATCTCTCGAAGATCGACATCGTCGGCGTGCCCTATAAATCAAGCCCGCAAGCGCTGACCGATCTGATGGGCGGCCAGATCCAGATGTATGTGCCCGATCTGGGCTCAGCCTGGAGCACGCTCAAGACCGACCGCGTGCGCACGCTGGCCGTCACTGCCGCCAAAGGTACCAAGCTGCTGCCCGATACGCCGCCGATCGCTAAAACCCTGCCGGGCTTTGACATCACCTCGTGGAACGGCATCTTCGCGCCAGCCGGCACACCGCCCGAGGTGGTGAACAAAATCAACACCGAGCTGCAAGCCGTGCTGGCCGACGAAGCGGTGCAAAAGCAGCTGGAGCAGATCGGCTTTGAAGTCTGGCCCACCAAGACGCCGCAGGAGTTTGCGCAGTACGTGAACGATCAACTGGCGTACTGGGGCAAGCTCGTCAAACAGGCCGAGATTCCCGCGCAGTAAAGCTGCCAGCGCCGCCCAGATACCGCTATTACCGCCACTTCACCGGTTATTGCCATGCCCTCCAAATACCTGATCCGCGCCGCCGATGTGCCGGCCTACAGCCCGGCCAACCACACCGGCACCTTCAACCGCCGCCTGGTCAGCCAGGCCAATGTGGGCGCACAGCACATGGAAGTGGTGCTGGGCGAAATAGCCAAGGGCGGCGGCGCGCTGCCGCATGCCCACCCCGGCATGGAGCAAGCCTGCTACTTGCTGGAAGGCACGGCCCATGTCGAGGTGGAAGGCGAATCCTTCGAAATGCTGCCGGGCGACACCTGCTTTTTCCCGGCCGACAAAATGCACATCTTCCAAACCACCAGTGACACGCCTGCCAAGCTGCTGGTGATTTACAGCCCGCCTTACGGTGAGAACCCAGCCCGTGTACGCCGACCTGACGGCTCCAGCCACTGATTTTTGAATTGCGTTATTGAGAGAGAAACACCATGGATTTCGCCCTGACCGAAGAGCAGCAACAGATCATCGACGCCATCGAAAAAGTCTGCGAACCGTTTGACGCCGATTACTGGCATGCCCGCGACGAAGACGGCGCCTTCCCCGAGGCCTTTTACCGCGCCCTGGCCGATGCCGGCTGGCTGGGCATTGCCATGCCCGAAGCCTATGGCGGCGCCGGCCTGGGCATTACCGAAGCAGCGTTGATGATGCACACCATTGCTGCCACGGGCGCTGGCCTCTCGGGCGCATCGGCCGTGCACATGAACATCTTCGGCCTGCACCCGGTGGTGGTGTACGGCACGGACGAACAAAAACAACGCATGCTGCCGCCGCTGATTGCCGGCAAAGACAAAGCCTGCTTTGGCGTGACCGAGCCCAACACCGGCCTGAACACGCTCAAACTCAAGACCCGCGCGGTGCGTGGCACCGATGCGCAGGGCGAGCACTACATCGTGCATGGCCAAAAGGTGTTCATCTCTACCGCGCAAGAGGCCAGCAAAATCTTGCTGCTGGCGCGCACCAAGCCGGTGGAAGAATGCAAGGGCGCCGAAGGCCTGAGCCTGTTCTATACCGACTTTGATCGCACGAAAATCGAGGTGCACGAGATCCCCAAAATGGGCCGCAAATGCGTGGACACCAACCAGCTGTTCATCGACGGCCTGCGTATCCCTGTGGAAGACCGCATTGGCGAGGAAAACCGCGGCTTTGAATACATCTTGCATGGCATGAACCCCGAGCGCATTCTGATTGCCTGCGAGGCCATCGGCCTGGGGCGCGCCGCTTTGTCGCGCGCAGCCAAATACGCCGGTGAGCGCGAGGTGTTCAACCGCTCGATTGGCAAAAACCAGGGCATCCAGCACCCGCTGGCCGAGCGCTGGATCGAGCTGGAGGCCGCCTACCTGCTGGCCATGAAAGCCGCCTGGCTGTACGACCAGCACAAGCCCTGCGGCGCCGAAGCCAATGCAGCCAAGTTCATGGGCGCGGAAGCCGGTTTCCGCGCATGCGAAACCGCGATATTTACGCACGGCGGCATGGGCTACGCCAAAGAGTTCCATGTGGAGCGCTACATGCGCGAGAGCTGGATTCCGCGCCTGGCGCCGGTCAGCCCGCAGCTGATTCTTTGCTTTATTGCCGAGAAGGTGCTGGGCCTGCCCAAGTCGTACTGAGCGCCGCTGACAGCGCATGCCTGCCGCGCCGCGCAAGCCTGCCAGCCCCGCCGGGCTCGGGCATGATACGCAGATGAAAACCCATTTGCTGCGTTACTTTGTGGTGCTGGCCGAGGAGCTGCATTTTGGCCGCGCGGCCCAGCGCCTGTCGATCACGCAGCCACCGCTGTCGGTGGCGATCAAGGCGCTGGAAGAAGACCTGGGCGTGCGCCTGTTCGAGCGCGAGGCCAAACAGGTGCGCCTCACCGCCGCCGGCGCCGCTTTTCTGGTGGAAGCACGCCTGGTGCTGGGCCAGATACAGCGCGCTGCTGATGTGGCGCGCAACGTGGCCCAAGGCCGCCAAGGCCAGCTGGCCATTGGCGTGACCGGCTCCATGATTTTTCGCGACCTGCCGCGCGTGCTGGATGCCTTTGGCGCGCAGCGGCCGGATATCGACATTACCTTGCACGAGATGTCCACCACCGAGCAGCAAGCCGCCATCTTGCGCGGCCAGTTGCAAGGCGGCTTTGTCAACATCATCACGCCTGCACCTGGTTTGGAGTTGTGGCCGCTGGCGCCCGACACCCTGGTCTGTTGTTTGCCAGAAAGCCACCCGCAGGCGCAGCAAAGCAGCATCGATCTGCGCAGCCTGGCGAACGAGCGCTTTGTGATGTTTGTGCGCGAAGTCAGCCCCGCCAACTACGACAACGTGATCGCCTGCCTGCACAACGCCGGCATCCACCCGCGCACCAGCCATGCCGTGCGTCAGTGGCTGGCCGTGATTGCGCTGGTCGCCATCGGCCAAGGCGTGGCGCTGGTGCCCTCGTGCATGCAACGCGCCGGCATGGCCGGCGTGCGCTTTGTGCCGCTGCAAAGCAGCAATGGCATGACAGCCCACACCGCCGGCGCCTTTCTCTGGCACCCGCAAACCATGTCGGCACCGCTGCAGGCGTTTATTGAGGTGGTGCGGGGCGAGTGAGTTGTAACAAAGGAGATGGCAGGTATTGCACAGTGGGCCTACAGTGAGCGCCATTCTGTTTTGTTGAACCACCATGGACTACTGCCTCAGCCCCTTGCCGAATGTAGAACCCGCCAGCTTCGTGCTGCCGCCGGGTGCTTGCGACACACACGCCCATGTGGTAGCCGAAGACATGCAGAAGTACCCTATGGTGGCTAACCGCAGCTACACACCGCACCCCGCTACCGAAGGCGATTATTTGCAGATGCTGCACGCCACGGGCATGGAGCGCGGGGTCTTGGTACAAATCAGCGTGTACGGTACCGATAACCGCTACATGCTGGAGGTGCTCTCACGCCACCCCCAGAAGTTGCGCGGCATTGCCGTGGTCGATGCGGATATTTCGGAGCAAGAGCTGGAGCGCATGCACCACCTGGGGGTACGGGGCCTGCGCATCAATGTCTTGTTCGGCGGCGGCATAGGCTTTGCGGCGATGGAAAAGCTGGCGCAAAAGATCGCGCCGCTCGGCTGGCATATGCAGTTTTTGCTGGATGCAGCGCAATTGCCTGAGCTCATGCCGCGGCTGGAGAAGTTGCCTGTCATTGGCGTTGTAGACCATATGGGCCATACCCCCGTGGCCTCAGGTTTGCATAGTCCTGCCATGCAGTCACTGCTGCATCTGATGAAGGACAAAGGCTGGTGGGTCAAGCTCTCGGGCGCGTACCGCATCGGCGAGGAGTTTCCGGGTTTTGCCGATGTGGTGCCTTGGGCACAACAGCTGTATGCTGCGGCGCCAGAGCAGTGCGTCTGGGGCAGTGATTGGCCCCATGTAGCACTGCAAAAGATGCCCGATACCGGCGCCCTGCGCAACCAGCTGCCTCGGTGGTTGCAAACAGCTGAGGACCTGCAGCAAGTGCTGGTGCACAACCCGCAAAAGCTCTACGGGTTCGAGGACAAGTACTGAAAGAAGGTCGAAGGGTACGACGCAGCGGGCGCTGTGTCGGCTTACACCGGCCCGTGGTAAGGAGGCGATATGCGGTGGTTTAAAGAACTGAGTGGTGCGGAGAAGAAAACCTTTGTCGGTGCATTTGGCGGCTGGGCTATTGATGCCCTGGACTTCATGGTTTTCACGTTTGTGATCTCCACGCTGATTACGCTTTGGGGTATCGACAAGAGCCAGGCCGGCATGCTGGGGACAGTCACTTTGTTGTTCTCTGCCATAGGCGGTTGGATAGCGGGGATCTTGGCTGATCGCTACGGGCGGGTGCGAATTCTGCAGTACACCATTCTGTGGTTTTCTACTTGTACGGTGTTGATAGGCTTTACACAGAATTTTGAACAGTTGTTTGTTCTGCGGGCTCTCCAGGGGCTGGGTTTTGGAGGTGAATGGGCCGTGGGCTCGGTGTTGATGGGCGAGATTGTGCGCGCCGAGCACCGGGGCAAGGCTGTGGGCACTGTGCAAAGCGGCTGGGCGATTGGTTGGGGGGCTGCGGCTTTGCTGTACACCGTTGCGTTCAGCGTGCTGCCACCCGAGATTGCATGGCGCAGCTTGTTCTGGATTGGCGTATTGCCGGCGCTGCTGGTGCTGTTCATCCGCAAGCATGTCCCCGAACCTGAAGTGTTCCAACGCACGCAGAAAGTGCGAAGAGAGAATGCTGTCAGCTTTTGGGCCATTTTTTCACCTCGTCTGCTCAAGACGACTTTGCTCACCGCGGTGCTATGCACCGGTGTGCAAGGCGGTTACTACGCGATTACCACCTGGTTGCCAACTTACCTGAAAACTGAGCGCGGGCTGTCGGTGCTCAACACGGGCGGCTACTTGGGCGTGATCATTCTGGGCTCGTTTGTTGGCTATATTTGTGGCGCTTATTTGGCGGACAAATGGGGGCGCAAGGCAAATCTTTTCGTGTTTTCTGTGCTCTCCTGCCTGAGCATCTATTTCTACACGCAGTTCCAGCTTTCTAACGATCTGATGCTGGTGCTTGGCTTCCCGCTGGGCTTTGCGGCCTCTGGCATCTTCAGCGGCCTCGGCGCCTATTTGACGGAGCTGTTCCCGAACGAGCTGCGCGCCAATGGGCAGGGCTTTGCCTACAACTTCGGGCGCGGCATTGGGGCTCTGTTTCCCACCTTGGTGGGCTTTTTGGCGCAAAAGCACGGGCTGGCCTGGGCGATTGGTGCATTCGCAGGGGGCGCTTATCTGGCGGTAATTTTGATCACCTTTTTCCTACCGGAGACCAAGGGACGCGAGCTGCATACTGCCAGCCACTAGCAAATGGGCAGTGCCAGATGCAAGCCAGATCCAGCCCGCCCGTGAGCGGGCTTATTCCACCTGGATGTGGTTGGCCTGGATCAGTTGCTTGAAAAAAGCACTGTCGTCTTGGATCTTGCGGGCGAAAGCCTGGGAGGGCAAATAGTCCGGATACTGGCTGAACTTGAGCAGCATCTCGCGCGTCGTTGGCAGTTGGAGAATTTTTTCGGTTTCTGCCGCCATCCGTTCTACGATGGCTTGCGGTGTGTTCTTGGGAGCGAAAAGGCCAAACCAGGAGCGAGAGTCCACATTCAGCCCTTGCTCCTTGGCGGTCGGAATGTCTGGCAGCTCGGGGTGGCGTACCCGGCTCAGGACACCAATCGCTTTGGCGTTGCCGTTCTGAATTTGCGCCAGGCTGACCGGGTCGAACTGGAGGTCGATGCGCCCGCCCATCAGGTCGGACAAGGCATCTGCCGATCCCTTGTAGGGCACATGGAGCAATTGAATGCCCGCCACGCTGCTGAGCATTTCTCCGGACAGGTGGGTAGCGGTTGCCAGCCCTGCGGAGCCATAGCTGAATTTGCCAGGGTTCTTCTTGGCTTGCGCCACCAGCTCCCTGAGGGTGTTAAAAGGCGCGTCCTTGCGAGCTGCTGCAATGGAGTAGCTGCCTGACAGTTGTGCGATGGGGATGAAATCCTGGTCTGGCTTGTAAGGAATTGCCCGCAGGTGCTGGGTGATGGTGAAGACGGCGTTGGGGGCCACGAGAAAGGTGTAGCCATCTCCGGCAGCGCGTGCAGCCGCCTCGGTGCCGATGATGGCGCCCGCTCCCGTCTTGTTCTCGACCATGATGCTTTGGCCCAGCGCGACGCCCAGTTTGTCGGCCACAAAGCGGGCTATCGCGTCGGCATTGCCGCCTGGCGAATACGGAACAATGATGCGCATCGGCTTGGTGGGCCAGTTTGCCGGGTTGGTGGTTTGGCCGATGGCAGGCGGCAAGGCCGCCAGCAGTGGCGTGAGGCCGGCCAGCGCAAGCAGGAAGCGCCGACGCAGAGATCGGGAGTGTGATGGCATGCAGGTGTATCTCCAGAAAGCGAATGGCGAGGAGCAGGTGTTGGGGTGAGGCTGGCTGGTGGAGCTTCAGAGCCCTTGGTAGGACGGCGTGCGCTTCTCGCGGAAGGCATTGCGTCCTTCTTGCGCGTCCAGGCCTTCGTTGACCTGTTTGAGTTGGCGTACCGTTTCTGCCATCAGCTCCGAGGGCCCTTTGGGCAGCACATGTTGGTTGACAAAGCGCTTGAGCGTGCGCAGCACCAAGGGCGCCGACTGGGCCAGCGCCTCCGCGTGTTGCATGGCGGTTTCCACTTGTTTGCCGACAGCGGTGATTTCGTTTGCCAGGCCAACGTCATAGGCGCGCTGTGCTGGCACCGTGCGCCCCAGCAGCATGATGTCCATGGCCACCTTGTGGGGGATGCGCGAGGCCAGGCCGCTGATCATGCCGCCGGTGAAGCCCAGGCGGGCTTCCGGGTAAGAGAACTGGGTGTTCTCGGCCGCCACCAAAATGTCGCACATCATGGTCAGTACCATGGCACCGCCCACTACCCAACCTGCGGTGGCGGCGATGACAGGCTTGTCTGTGGTGAAGCCGGAACCTGGGATGCAGCGCCACAACTCGGGCAGATTGCTGACATCCGCGCCCGAGGAAAATGCCTCGTTGCCGGCACCGGTGATGACCGCGACGCGTTGCTCGGAGGCATCGAACTCTTCGAAGGCGGCTTGCAGCTCCAAGGCGGTGTCTTTGCAGATGGCGTTTTTCCGTGCGGGACGGTTGATGGTGAACAAGCTGACTTTACCGTGGTGTTCAATGGTGATCTGTGGCATGGGAATGTCTCCTGTGGGTGTTGAGGGTGAGAGCGTGCTTTGCTCAGCTGGCTTGATCGATGCGCGCGCGGGCATCTACCGCAACGACGCCTTGGCCTTGCAGGCGAACTTTGAGAGGGTTGATCTCGATCTCGAAATCTGAGCCGGCGCCCTGGGCAGCAAGGTCGTGGGCCAGCCAGCTCAGGCGCACCACGGTGTCGACGACAGCGTCCACATCCAAGGGGCCGCGGCCTCGATAGCGCTTCAGCAGGGGGGCGATCTTCAGCGCCTCGATGGCGCGGCGGGCACTGAGCGCATCGACTGGCGCCGGCAACAAGGCAACGTCTTTGAGCAGCTCCACCAGTACGCCGCCGGCGCCCACCAGCACCTGGGCGCCAAACTGCGCATCGAGCCGTGCGCCGACAATCAGCTCCAGCTCGCCAGATTCCTGCGATTGCAGGGAATAGCCATCGATGCGCGCTTGCGCTGCGGCTTGGGCGATGCTGGCCTGCATGGCTGCAAAGCGCGTGCGCAGATCGCTGGCGCTGACGATGTTCAAGGCGACGCCGCCCACATCGGATTTGTGCACGATGTCGGGGGAGATCACCTTGAGCACCAGGGGGAAGCCCAACTGCTCTGCCGCTGCCAAGGCCTCGTCGAGCGTTTGAACCACTCGCTCCTGGTTGACGCGAATGCCCGCTTGGGCGAGCAAGGATTTGCTGGCGGACTCTCCCAAGGCGCCGTGCGGGGTTTGGATGGGCGGCATGCCCGATGGGCGCACAGGCGCAGCAGGCGCCTGGTAGCTCGACCACTGCTTCCATCCCTTGAGCACATCCATGGCTTCTGCCAGCGTGTCGACATAGGGCAGGCCGCGCTCAACCAGCATGGCGCGTGCGGGCGCCGCAACGCGGCCAGGCAGCATCACGTAGAGTGCAGGCTTGCCCAGAGCCGCCGGGCGCTCGGCGCCATCGGCGAGTTGGCGCGTCAGCCCGGGCACGTCGGGTGCCGTGGTCAGCACCATCAGGCCCAGGTCGGTGTCGGGATCGCTCAAAGCCAGCTCGGCCGTGACCACGCCGAGTTCATCGGTGCCATCGTGTTTTCTGCCGCCCACGTCGATGGGGTTGGCGGCCTGGCCTTCCGAATAGTGCTCCGCCAGCCCCGCCTGGGTGTTGGCGTTGAAGCGGGCCAAGCCAATGCCTGCGTGGGAGAGCTGATCGGCGGAGATGGCGCCACCTCCGCCTGAGGTGGTGATGACCGCCACTTTGCGCATTGGCCGATTCGGATAACGCACCATGGCGCGCGCCAGGCTCAGCATGTTCAGCGGGTCGGTCATCATGACCACGTTCTCGCGTTCACAAATGGCCTGCAGCGCGGCAAAGTCACCTGCCATGCTTGCCGTGTGCGAGTAAGCCGCGCGGCTGCCGTCATCGGAAGCACCGGCTTTCACCATCAGCCAGGGCTTGCCGGCGGCACGGGCTCGGCGGGCGAGCGCCACAAACCTTTCAGGTGATTTGATGCCTTCGACATAGCTGCAGATGACCTGCGTTCGCTCGTCGTCGATGAGGAATTCCACAAAGTCGTTGAGTTCCAGATCGGCCTGGTTGCCCACCGAGACGCAGTGGGAAAAGCCGATACCCATGCCGTGCGAGCGATCGAACAAGGTGCCCATCAGCGCGCCGCTCTGGCTGACAAAGCCGATGGGCGCCTCGATCAGCTGCTCCACATTCAGTGCTGGTGAGGAGCACAGCACCAGCTTGTTGGCCGGGCTGATCAGCCCCAGGCAATTGGGGCCGATCAGGCGCATGCCGTGCTCAGCGGCGGTCGCTACCACCTCTTTCTCCAACGCCAGGCCTTCGGCGCCTGCGTCGGAGAATTTGGAGGTGATGATGATGCCGGCCTTGGCACCATGGGCGGCGCAGGCGGCAATCTCGGCTTTCACCTTGTCGCGTGGCAAGGCCATGATGACCATGTCGGGCGCCGTGGGCGTGGCCGAGACATGGGGAAAGGTTTTCAGGCCGAACAGCGTATCGCGCCCCGGGTTGATGGGGTAGACGGTGCCGGCGTAGCGGTGTTGCAAAAGTGTTTTGTACAAGCGGCCGCCAAATTTGCTCTGGTCTTCCGATGCACCGATGACGGCCACGGAGCGCGGGTTGAGCAAGGTCTTCAGTGGCGTGGGGGAAGGGGTTGGGGTCATGGTGGTTCCTCCTCAATGCAGTGGCTGTCAGCCTGGGTGGGGTGCGTTGCGGTATGCGGCTATGCGCTGTTTGAGTCCGGGCGGCGAGGCTGACTGCACCAGGCGCATGAGATCCTGGGCATCTCCGTCGTCGCCGCGTGGTCTGCGGGTTGGCTCCAGTGCGGAGTGAATGGCGCGCTGTGTGCTCTGTTCAAGCCGGCGCAGGCGCTTTTGCAGTTGCGCCAAGGCCGCATCAAGCTCATAGACCTGAAGGCAGCGGGTGGCCAGGCCTGAGTCCAAGGCCTCGGTGCGATCGATGGATGAGCCGTTTTGCAACCATTGCGCGGCTTGGGCAGCGCCTACCAGGTCGCCAAGGCGAGCGGTACCCAGCACCAGCCCAAAATTCACGCCAGGAAAGGCGAGCTTGGCGTCGTCAACAATCCAGCGCTCGCTGCACGCGCAAAACAGGTCGGCCCCGGCGCCCATGGTGCGTCCGTGGGCCAGTGCCAAGGTGGTGAAGGGGGCACGGAACACCAGTTGCAGCAACAGCTCGATGCGGGTGAAGCGTGCCAGCAGCGTGTCATCCGTTTCCGCATCCAGGTCTGACAAGTCAAAGCCAGTGCAGAAATGCCGCCCATCGCCCGACAGCACCAGGAGTCGCAGGCTGGGATCTTGCGTGGCTCGGCTGATCTCGCTGGTCAGCGCATCCACCAGCGCGCTGGACAAAGCGTTGCCCTTTGGCGCACGCTGCAAGCACAGATACAGGGTGTCGTCTTCACGACGTACCAGCAGATCGGCGGGGGTCACTGTTTCTGCGGTACTCATGCCTGCTCCTTGGCCCAAAGGTTGGGAGCCAAAGCGTTCGAGTAGCCAGAGACGAAGGGCTTGACCTCGTCGGTGTCGGCTACGAAAACGTGGCGCTGAATACGGCCAATGTTGCCGCCATACAGGTGGATGCTGATAGACGTGCGGTCATCGTAGGCATTGCGTACCCGGTGGATATCGCCGATGGTCGGTGACACCATGCCAATATCCCCGGGGTGCAGCTGTTGCTCGGGGCCATTCGGCGCCAATACGCCATTGGGCTGGCGCTGGTAAGCCTGTTCGTATTCGCTGCCTCGCAGCATGCCGATGATGCCCCAGACGGTGTGGTCGTGAATCGGGGTTTTTTGCCCTGGCCCCCAGACAAAACTCACCAGCGAGAAGCGGTCCAAAGGGTCGCCATACAAGAGATGTTGCTGGTAGTGCAGCGGGTGGCTGGCGGTCATGGCCTCGGGTAACCAGTCGTCGCAGGACACCAGATCTTTCATCAGCGGCGCCGCAGCGGCGAGCCACTGGGTGTCATGGGATGGTCCTTGCTCGACGAGCCGGGTCATGGCCGTCACGAATTGCAGCAGTCGAGATGTAGTCATCAGGCAGCCCTCCCTGCGTAAAGTGCACGCAGCTCTTGCGTGTGCTGCCCGAGTTCGGGCGGCATGGACCGTATGGCAAAGCCTTCGCCATTGAGCCGCACGGGCGAGGCGAAGGTCTGTGTGGTGTTTCCGTTGGGGAGCTCCAGCGGCTGTACCCATTGCATGAACTCCGTCTGGATATCGGAGAGCGCAGCCGCGTAGTCGTTGATGCGGGCATGCGGCACCCCAGCGGCTTTGAAGGCCTCGATCCAGTGGGCGACAGGGTGTTGGCAGAAGACGCCTTCGAGAATCTCTTTGAGCGCAGTTTGGTTTTTGGCGCGGTCGGTGGTGCTGACAAAACGGGTGTCGTGCTGCAGATCGGGCAACTGCACCACACTGCAGACATTGAGCCACAGCTTGTGGTTGCCGGCGGCAATCGCAAAATAGCCATCTGCGGCCTTGAAGGCCTGGTAAGGCGCATTGCGCGGGTGCGCCGAGCCCAGCTTCACGGGGCTGCGGTGGTTGCCAAAGTACTCGCTGGTTTGCAGCGCCGCTATACCCAGTGTGCAGCCGAACATGGGAATATCGATGTGGGCGCCTTGGCCGCCTGCGCGCACATGGGCGAGCATCGACGCAATGGAAAACGCGGCATACAGGCCGGAGGCAAAGTCAGACAGAGGGACTCCACACTTCACCGGTGGCCCGTCGGGCTCGCCGGTCACGCTCATGACACCGGCTGCGGCTTGAATGGTGAGGTCAAAGCCGCCTTCTGCGGAGCGCGGCCCGCTTTGGCCAAATGCCGATATGGAGCAGTAGAGCAGTTGCGGCTTGGCCTCGGCAAAGTCTGCGTAGCCCAGACCCAACCTGTCCATGACGCCGGGCCGGTTGTTCTCCACCACGATGTCCGCATCCAGAATCATGGCGCGTGCGAGTGCGGCGTCTTCGGGAGTTTTGAGATCCAGCACTACCGAGCGCTTGTTGCGGTTCAGCGAAGCAAAGTTCTCGCTGAAGCCTTGGTTCAGCGGTGGCCATTGGCGCAGGCCGTCGCCGGCAGGAGGTTCTACCTTGATGACATCGGCTCCCATGTCCGACAGCAGCATCGCTGAGAACGGGCCAGCTGCAGTGGAGCAGAATTCGATGACGCGGACGCCGGCAAGTGGAAGCGTAGGAGGCATGGGTGTGGGCATGGAGAAAAGTCCTCAAGTGCTGGAAATCAATGGCCAAGGCGGCAGATGTCGGGGAGCTGTGATCGGTGTTGCCATCGCAGCTGGCTTTAGTAAGCGGGCATGGCTGGCCGTTCTTTCAAACGTGCATGGCGGCCTCCAACAGGCGCTTGGCCTCAGGGGATTGCAGTTGCCCTGCGAGCAGTTCGTCACGCGTGACCAAGTCGACAAAGCGGCCATGCACCATGAAGGCAATGCGCTCACACATGTGTGCCACCACATGCAGGTCGTGGCTGACCATCACAAAGGCGGTGCCATATTGCTGGCGTACACGGCTCAGCAGGTTCAAAACCTCGGCCTGAACGGAAACGTCCAGGGCAGACGTCGGCTCATCGAGCAGCAGCACCTTGGGCTCGACCAGCAGCGCACGCGCAATGCAAACGCGCTGGCGTTGCCCGCCAGACAGCTGCCCCGGAAGCCGGAAACGCAGGGCCGTTGACAGAGCGACGGTTTCCAGTGCTTTGGCGATGCGCTCTTCATGGCGGTCCATGCGGTGCACGATCAGCGGTTCACGCAAAATCTCGTCGATGGTGTGGCTGGGATTGAGAGCTGCCAGCGGGTCTTGAAAGACCATTTGCATGGCACGCCGGTCGACCAGTTGGCGGCGGCGGAGAAGGGGCTGGCCGTCAATGGCCATGGAGCCACTCCATTGGGTATCAATGCCGGCGACAGCACGCAAAATACTGCTTTTCCCGCAGCCGGACTCGCCCACAATGCCAATGCTTGCGCCACGCTCCAGCGCAAAGCTGACGCCATGAACAACCTGGGCCGTTCCTCGCTGTACCGACAGTTGTTTTACCTGCAGGGCGGCTTCAGTTACTGCAACCATGTGGCCTCCCTTTGCAGTACCGGCAGATCGCCACCAAGGTGCTTGAGCGAAGGTCTGCAGGCCAGCAAACCCTGGGTATAGGGGTGGGTTGCATGCTGCAGTTGGTTGCCGGCCAGCTCTTCCACTATCCGGCCTGCGTACATCACCAGAATGCGGTCGGCGTAGCGAGCGACCAGGTCCAGGTCGTGGCTGATCAGCACCAGGCCCATGCCGCGCTGGCGCACCTGTTCGTCGATCAGATCCAGAATGCGGTGTCGTACCAAGGCATCGAGTGCGGAGGTGGCTTCATCAGCGATCAGCAAATCGGGCTGGGCAGAGAGCATCATCGCGACCATGGCCCGCTGCGCCATGCCGCCGGAGACCTCATGCGGGTACAGCTTGGCGACTCTTTCCGGCTCTCGAATATGCACCTCCGCCAGCAGCTCCAATACGCGGGCGTGGGCCTTTGCCGGCGGCACTACGCGGTGGACGGTGAGCATTTCTGCGAGTTGCTTGCCGATAGTCATCAGCGGATCCAGGCCTTGCTTGGGGTCTTGCACCACCATGCCGATGCGGCGCCCCCTCAACTGCCGCAAAGCGCGCGGTTGAATGGCGAGCAGGTCTTGCCCTTGCAAGGCCAGCTTGTCTGCCGCCAGCGTGGCGCTGGGTGGCAGAAGCCCGAGCAGTGAACGAAAGCTGATGGATTTGCCAGAGCCGGATTCACCCACTACCGCTATGCGCTCGCGGCCCATCTGGAGGTTGATGCCACGTACTGCCTCATTTCTTCCTTGCGGGGTGGCAAAGCTGATTCGCAGATTGCGAATATCCAACAACGGACATGTGCTGTTGTCACTCATGGACGCCTCCTTATTTCACGCCGGGATCGACGATGTCCCGCAATGCGTCGCCAAGAAAGTTGAAGCCCAGGCTCAACAGCAAGATCAAGACGCCCGGCAGAGTGGACACCCACCAGGCCTCCAATACGATCGCCCGGCCTTCCGCAACCATGGCACCCCATTCCGGCGTGGGAGGCGGCAGCCCCAAACCGAGGAAGCCCAGGCCGGAGACGATAAGCACAATGCCGGGCGCGTCGAGCGCCGCACGCACCAAGGCCGAAGGCATGCACAAAGGCAATGCGTGGCGCAGCAGCAGCCGGGTGCGTGAGACACCCAGCGCTCGCGCGGCCTGGATGAATTCGGCATGGCGTACTGCCGCCACTTCCGCACGTGCAACCCGCGCATAGGGTGGCCAGCCTGTGATGGCTATGGCAATCACTGCGGTCCACAGGCCGGAGCTCAGTGTGGCGGCCACGGAGATCGCCAGTATCAGCCGCGGGAAGGCCATGAATACGTCGGCTATGCGCATCAAAATGGCATCGAGCCACCCGCCCCACAACCCGGCTGCGGCACCAATCAGCAAGCCTGCGGGAACGCAGCAGACCAGCACCAGGAAAACGATGGCCAAAGTGGGCCGGGCGCCGAAGACGACGCGCGCAAGAATGTCCCGGCCCAGGGTGTCGGTGCCCAGCCAATGCGCAGAGGAAGGAGGCAGCAGGCGATCGCCCAGTGATTGGGAAACCGGGTCGGCCAGCGGCAAGCCAGGTGCAAGCAGCGCCATCAGTACGATCAGCCCGACCAGGATCAGCCCTGCCAGGCCGATAGGATTGGCGAGCAAACGACGCAGCAGCCGGTAGAGCGCACCCAGGCGCGCCTGGGTACGGGTGGCGGGCAGGTCGGTGGTCAGCCATTGGGCGGTGGAGAGGCGTGTGTTCATGCTGTGCGCGCCCGGGGATCGAAGGCGGTTTGAATCAGCTCGCTCGCAATGTTCACGAGCATGAAGATGGTTCCGACCAGCAGCGTGGCGGTGAGTACGGCAGGAATGTCGGCGGCGAAGAGCGAGTCTGTGATGTACATGCCCAAGCCAGGCCAGGCGAACACCGTTTCGGTGAGGACGGCGCCTTCGAGCAAATAGGCGTAGGTGAGTGCGACGACGGCGATGATCGGGCCGGCTGCATTGCGCAAGGCATGGCGCCAGAGGATGGCGCTTTCGCTCAAGCCCTTCAGCCGCAGCACCGTGGTGTAGTCCTGGCGCAGTTGCCACAGCAGGAAACTGCGCGTCATCCGCGCCACAAAACCGAGGGCGACCATGGCCAGCAGGCCGGCGGGCAAGATCAGATGCGAGAGTGCGTTGCGAAAAGCATCCCATTCGCCGGCCAGCAGCGTGTCAATCAGCATGAGGTGGGTGACGGCCGGCACCGAGTAGCGGTAGCTGACGTCCAGCCGACCCGGCCCAGCCACCCACCCGAGCTGGGCATAAAAGAGCAACAGGCCCACGATCCCCAGCCAGAAGATGGGCACGGAATGCCCGCCGAGCGACAGAATCCGCCCCCAATGATCGGGCCAGCGGTTGGCATACTGCGCACACAGCAGCCCCAAAGGAATGCCCAGCAGTGTGCCCCAAATGATGGCCACCGTGGCCAATTCGAAGGTGGCGGGAAAGTAGCGCCGAATATCTTTGCCTATGGGCTGCCCCGTGACCAGCGATTGGCCGAAGTCGCCGCGTGCCATATCCTTCACAAAGGCTGCGAACTGATGGGCCAGTGGCTGGTCCAGGCGCAGTTCGCGGCGCACTTTCTCGTACTGCTCCTGGGACGCGCGGTCACCAACGATTCGCAACACCGGATCGGTCGGCAGCACGCGACCCAGCGCGAAGGTGACCACCAGCAAGCCTAGCAAGGTGATGCAAGCGGTCAGTACAGTGGAGCCCAGCCAGCGCAGGCTGCGGCGCAGGGTGCGGCCAGACACGGAAGCGGGAGCAAGCGCCGAGCTATCGGTTGGAGCTGGTGATACGGTGGATTCAGTCACGGTTCTGGGGCTCAGTTTTTCTCTATCACGTGGTAGGCGGTAGAGTCGAAGGTCACTGCGCCGTGGTAGTTCTTGACGTTGGCGCGCATGGCAATGGGCTCGATCTTTTGAACGATGAAGCTGAAGGGCGAGTCATCGCGCAGCGTGCGTTGCAGCTCGGCATAAACAGACAGGCGCTTTGCGTTGTCCAATTCATGGCGCGCAGCATCTGCTTTAGCGCTGAGCTGCGGCGTCAGCCAATTGGCACGCCATGGGGCGTTTTTCAGAGCAGAAGCATCCGCGTTGTCGGTATTGCGGCTGAAGAACTCCAAGGTGGAGCTGGGGTCTGAATAGTCGGGCGCCCAGACGAAAACGATCATGTCGTGGCGGCGCTCGCGGTAACGGGTCAGTACTTGCGATGGCTCACCCACCTTCAGATCCAATGCAATGCCCGCCTGTCCCAGGCTGGATTGCAGGGCCTGGGCAATCTCGCGGTAAGGGCTGGCGCTCATGACATCGATAGACATGGTGAATCCATCTTTCATGCCCGCTTTGCTCAACAGCGATTGGGCCTTGGCGATGTCCAGCTGGTAGGGCTCCTCGGCCAGTGCACCGTCGGTGCCTTTGGCCACCGGTGACTGGTTCACCTGGTACTGCCCGCGAAACAGTTGTTTGGCGATTCCTTCGTAGTCAATCGCCCAGCGCATGGCTTGCCATACCTCCGGTTTTGCCAGCTTTGGGTTGGCGGTATTGAGTGCCAGGTAATAGACGTTGCCGCGCGGAATCTGGACCAGTTTCAAATCCGGCTTGCTGGAGATGGCCTGGACCTGGTCAGGATTGAGATCCGAGGCCACATCCACATCGCCTTTTTCCAGCAGCATGCGCTGGGCGGCCGGCTCGGCGACATGCCGAACGATGACGCGCTTGAGCTTGGGCGGCCCGGCCTGGTAGCCAGGAAAGGCTTCCAGAACCACCGCGTCTTTGGCTTTCCACTCCAGCAAACGGTAGGCACCAGCGCCGGCTGAATGGCTGCGCAACCAGGCATTGCCCAGGTCGCCATTTTTCGCGTTGGCCAGCACCGTCTTCTTGTCAACCACCGAAGCGATGGTGGCGCTCAAGGCGCTCAGCAACAGGTCTGTAGCAAAAGGCTGCTCAAAGCTGAGTATCAGTTTGTCGCCTTCCGCACGTACGCGCTCTTTCACGTTGTCGCGCGTCCAGCCGAACTGTTTGAGAATGATGGCCGGCTGCTTGTCCAGCAAAATGCCGCGCTGCAGCGAGAAGGCGGCATCGTCAGCGGTGAGCGGGTTGCCGGACTGGAACTTCAACCCCGGGGCCATGGTGAATGTGATCTGCTTGCCATCGGGCGATGCGAACCAGCTTTGGGCAGCACCGGGAATGATCTTGCTGAAATCGAGCGGGTCGTGCTGAACCAGCCGCAAGTAGAGGTTGTTGAGGCTGTCGCCGGATGCAATCTCAAATGCCTCTTGCGGGTCGAGCGTGAGAAAGGAGCTGATGTCCCGTGCAATCACCAAGGTGTCTTTGGGTGTTGCCGCCCAGGCAGGCAGCGCCAGAAGAGGGGCAATCAGTGCGGCGGCACGCAGCGACGGGGACAGAATTCTTTTCATCATGGCTCCTCGGTTGGGTGTGGATGGAAGCGGGCGCGTGCACAGGCAAGCTCAGTCCGCCAAAACCTCGTATTTGCGGATGAGCTCCGCATAGAAGAGGCTGTCTTTCTGAATTTGTTGGGCAAACTCGGCGGGAGCTTGGTAGTGCGCAGATACGCCACCCATCAACAGCTTCTGTTGAACTTCTGGGTCAGCCAGCGCTGCGGCCATGAGCGCCGACATGCGCTCCACTGTGGAAGGCGGCGTAGCCTTGGGAGCAAACAGGGAGATCCAGCTGGGCGCTGCCGTGATGCGAACCTGGCCTTCTCTGATGGTGGGAACCTCGGGCAGGCTCGCCACCCGCTGGGGGGCGTTCACGGCCAGGGCTTTGAGTGCGCCACTTTTCACATGGCTGATGGCGGTGGGGTCAATGATGAAGTCGATCTCACCGCTCAGGGCTGCATTCACATTGTCGGTATTGCCCTTGTAGGGAACAGACAGCAGTTTGACGCCGGTTTCGTTGCGGATGATCTCTCCCATCAAATGGGTGATGGTGCCCACGCCCACGTAGCCAAACCTGAGTTCGCGGTTCTCCTGCTTGGCTTGGGTAATCAGCTCGTCAAAATTGTTGGCTTGGATGTGCTTGTTGGCAGCGAACAAACTGACCGTATCTGCCAACCTTGCTACGGGGATAAAGTCGCGCTGCGGAACAAAGGGCACTTTGCGCAAGTGTGGAACGATGGCCATGACCGCGGTCGCGGCAACCAAAAAGCTGTGCCCGTCGCCTGCAGCGGCAGCCATAGCCTGCGTTCCGACAATGCCTGATGCGCCTGCGCGGTTCTCCACCACAATGGGTTGGCCTAGTTGCGGTGCAATGGTGTGGGCCAGCAGCCGCGCAACGTAGTCCACACTGCCACCCGGTGGGTAGGCCACGACAAAGCGAATAGGCCGGGTGGGAAAATCTTGCGCCTGGGCCAGAGCGGAGCCGCTGGCAACCAGAGCCGTGAGCAAAGAGAAGGCAAAAATTTTCCAGTGAAATTTCCTGCCTCGGCAGAAGGTCAGAGTGAGGTAAGACATGGACATGCGGGAACTCCTGAATCTGATGGGGCGGCCCGATGCTCAGGTTGCAGCTTGGTGGAACAGCTGGACGTCGCGCTCCCACGCTTGTCCCGGCATGGCTGCAAACAGTTTTTGGGTGTAAGGGTGGCTGGGAGCTTGGGCGATTGCTTGTACCGTTCCCGTCTCAACAATTCGCCCTTGGTGCATGACCGCAATGCGGTCACAAATCTGGCTGGCCACACGAAGATCGTGGGTGATGAAAAGCATTGAGAGATTGAGCCTGGTACGGACCTCGCGCAGCAGGCATAGCACCTGTTGTTGCACAGACACGTCCAGAGCAGAGACCGCTTCGTCAGCCACGATCAAACTGGGCTGCATGACCAGGGCGCGAGCCATGCCTATGCGCTGACGCTGTCCACCGCTGAACTCATGGGGATAGCGATGGACAACGCTGGCATCCAAGCCGACCACCTTCAGCACTTCCTGCATCCGCCGATGGGCTTCGTCGGCCGAGACGCCACAGACAATGGCGTTTTCAGTGATGATCTGCCCGACTCGGTGGCGCGGGTTGAGTGAGGCGAAAGGATCTTGGAAGATCATCTGTATCTGTGGACGCAGAGCCTTGAGTGCGCGCCCTTTCAGATCTTGGATGGCTTGCCCGCGGAACAGAATCTGACCGCTATCCAGGTCCAGCAAACGCATCAGACATTGGCCCAAGGTGGTCTTGCCGGAGCCGGATTCGCCAATCAAGCCGACGGTCTCACCCTCGCCAATAGTGAGACTGACATCGTTCAGTGCCATTGTGCGGCTGCGCTTGTCAAACAGGCTAATACCGAGGGAACGGTAACTCTTGTGGAGGTTTTCAACCTGCACCAGAGTTGGCCGTGCATGCTGGCAGTTGTCGTTGTTGCCTGAGCGAAGGCGCGGTACAGCGTTGATCAGACTGCGGGTGTATTGGTGTTGCGGTGCGCGCAGCACCTGGTCGGCTGTACCGGCCTCTACCACCCGCCCTTGCTGCATCACCACCACACGATCGGCAATGTCGGCCACTACGCCGAAATCATGGGTGATAAAGAGAACACCAATGCCGTGGGTCTGCTGCAACTGCCGGATGAGAGCCAGAATCTGCGCTTGCGTCGTAACATCCAGCGCCGTTGTCGGCTCGTCTGCAATCAGGATTTGGGGCGCCAAAGCCATCGCGATGGCGATGACCACTCTTTGCCGTTGCCCGCCCGATAGCTGGAACGGATAGCGGTGCCGTAGCGCTTCTGGCTCAGGCAAGTTCATTTCTCTCAGCAGCTCGAGAACCCGACGCTCACGGCTTTTGGCGTCTTTGTGACCATGCACCAGCAGCACTTCTTCAATCTGCTCGCCGATGCGCATGACCGGGTTCAGGGCAGTCATGGGTTCTTGGAAAACCATGCCTATGCGTGCACCGCGTACTAGACGCAGTTCCTCGCGCTGGAGCGCCAGCAGGTTTTCACCAGCAAGCACAATTTCCCCTTCGACGATGCGCAAGCTGTGTGCGGGCAGCAGTTGCATGACGGCGTTGGCCATCACTGATTTGCCGGAGCCGGACTCTCCCACCACGGTCACAGTCTTCCCTGCAGGCACATCGAAGGAGACACCGTGCACGGCAAACTGCCGATCGCCACCTTCTGGCAGCGCGACGGTGAGGTTGCGGACTTGAAGCAAGGCTGTATGGGATGGCTGATCCATCAGTGACCTCCCGTGAAGCGGCGGCGCGGGCTCAGCGCTTTGTTAAGCGCGTCACCAAGAAAGTTGAGCCCCAGTACCGTCAAGAAGATCGCACTTCCTGGAAGTGCGGAGAGCCACCAGCTCTGCAGCAGGGTGGTGCGCCCGGAGCCGATCATGTAGCCCCAGGTGATCATGCTGCGGTCGCCCAGCCCAAGAAAGCTGATGGCTGATTCCAGCAAAATGGCCGTAGCCATCATCAGCGAGGCCGCAACGATGATCGGAGACAGCGTATTGGGAAGGATCTGCCGAAACACAATGCGCAGATCGGACTGGCCGCCCTGCACTGCCGCTTTGACGAAGTCACGCGAGCGCAGCGATAGAAACTCGGCTCGGACGAGGCGAGCGACCGAGGGCCAGGAGATCACACCAATGGCTGTCACTATGGAATAGAGTGACGGACCGAATATGGCCACCATCAGTAGTGCCAGCAAAAAGCCAGGGATAGTCTGGAATATTTCGGTGAAACGCATGATGGTGTCGTCCACCCAACTGCCGTAGTAGCCTGCGACGGCCCCCAGAATGGTGCCGACGCTCACGGCCACCAGGGTGGCGATTACACCGATCAAGAGCGACACCCGCGCGCCATGTGCCACGCCGGCAGCCACATCACGCCCCAGCATGTCTGTGCCAAAAGGGTAGCCGGGGCTGAACGGCGGCAGATTGGGCTCGGACACCATGGCCCACGGGTCGCCAGGGTAGAACCAGGGCGCGCCCAATGCCAGCACCAGGATGGCCAGCAGTATCAGGCTGCCGGCGATGCCAACGGGCTGACGCAACAGTTGCTTGAAGATGGCTTTCATGTCTGCAGCTCAATTCGTGGGTCTGCCATGCTGTAGAGCAAGTCGGCAATCAGATTGAAGAGGACGACCATCACCGAGCTGACGAAAAAAATCGCCAGCAGCAGGTTGTAGTCGCGCTGAAATAGCGCATCGAAGGCCAGGCGCCCGATGCCGGGCCAGGCGAAGACGGTTTCAATTAGCACCGATCCGCCCAGGATGTGACCGGCTTGCAGCGAGACGAAGGTGATGACCGGCAACAAGGAGTTGCGCAGGATGTGGTTTCGCCACACACGGCCCTCGGGTACGCCTTTGGCGCGCGCCGTTTTGACAAAGTCCTGGTCCATCACTTCGAGTGCAGCGGCGCGTGTGACGCGGGTATAGATGGCTACATAGAACAGACCCAAGGTGATGGCCGGCATCACCAGGTGTTTGGCCGTATCAAGCAAGGCTGCGAAACCGGTGTTATCGGCACCGACGGTGCTCATGCCATAAGGAGGCAGCCACCCCAGCTTCATTGAAAACAAGACAATGGCCAGGAGCCCGATCCAGAACAGCGGCATGGCAAAAAAGACCAGCGATCCCGCGGTAATAGCCGTATCCAGCCAGCTGCCTGCGCGCCTGGCCGCAGCGATCCCCAGGCCTATGCCTGTGACCACGGAGAAGCCCAGAGCGCTGAGCGTCAGCAGCAGCGTTGCAGGCAGCTTTTCCAGCACGATCTCCTTGACAGGCCGGTTCTCTCGGTAAGAGTTGCCGAACTCGAAGCTCATCAGCTGCTTCATATAGGTGAGCAACTGCACCGGAATCGGCTTGTCCAGGCCATATTCCTGGCGAATTCGCTCAACGAACTCCGCGTCTACAGCGCCAGCTTCGCCTGCAAGAATGGTGGCTGGATCGCCAGGCGCAGCGCGGATCAGTGCAAAGTTGATGGCTATGACGAATAGGATGACCAACACTGCTTTGAAGCAACGCTGGGCAAAGTAGACCGTTCGCTCCATGGTGATCGCCCTATTTCGCCGTGCCCGCTGTGGGCTTGGCATCTAACCAGACATCGGCGAAGTTATCGTTCATGCCGAGTCCGCTGCTGATGAGATTTTTGACCTTGGTGCGGAAGACCGTGGGCATCACCATTTGATGGGTCCAGAGAATGGGCAGATCGTGTGACAGGGTCTTTTGTAATTGCGAATAGTGCTTGGCGCGCTCTTGCGGGTTGATCTCCTGCTCGGCCTTCACCAGCAGGGCATCCACCTCCTGGTTGACATAGCCATCGATATTGGCCGCTGTACCGCGGTTGAGCTGGTTGGTGGAGAGATAGGTCTGGCTGATGCCTATGGCCGGATCGCCTAGCAAGTAGACAAAGTTGTAGGCCAGATCAAAGTCGCCGGAGGAGGCGCGGGACGACCAGCCGGGAACATCGGTCGCGACAATCGTGGTCTTGATTCCCACCGCATTCAAGCGTTCGCGCGTGTATTCAGCCAGCCGCTGCCATGCCTCGCCATAGGGCAAGGGCAGCAAGCGCAGTGTCACCCGGGTGCCGTCGCTAGCGGGTTTGAGCCCCATGTCATCGAGCAGCGCTTTGGCGCGAGCCGGGTCGTAGGGATAAAGGGTTTCCACGCTGGTGTCCCGAAAGGCGTAGCCCTGTGGGAAAGGGCCGTTGACCATTTCACCAAATGTGGAAAAGATGTTCTTGATGATGAACTGGCGGTCGATTGCGTGTGCAATGGCCTGTCGAAAACGCAGGTCATCAATGGGTTTGTTGCGCAGGTTCAGGTTCAGAAAACCGACCGGCTGGAGAAACTCCCAACCAGCCTTGGTCAGGTTGGCATTCGGTAACGCTGCCAGCCGTGCAATCTCGAAGTTCTCTACATCGCCGGCGCGGATGGCGTCGACCTTTCCACTTTCGAATGCGATAGAGCGCCCTACCGCATCGGGAACAATATGAAAGTACAGTGTGTCGAGATACGGCTTGCCAGGGTCCCAGTATTGGGGGTTCTTGACCAGCTTGATAAATGCCCCGCGGCGCCACTCGCCCATCTTGAACGGGCCGGTGCCGACGATGGTGTTGTTCACCGGTGTGCTTCGGTAGTCCGTGACGCCCTCGTAGAGATGCTTGGGCATGATGGTGCCGCCCGTGGCTTCGAAGATGAGCATGAAGGCCGGGTAGGGGTTCTTCAGCTTGAAAACCACCGTCAAGTCATCAGGCGCCTCGATAGATGCGACCTGATCCATGACCAGCCTGGTGCGCGCAAAGGTCGCGGGCAGGTATTGCTTGAAGCTGAACACCACATCGGCCGCGCTGAAAGGTTTGCCGTCATGCCACTTGACGCTGGGACGGAGCTGAAAGGTGTAGGTTTTGCCGTCAGGCGAGATGGACCAGGACCGGGCCAGGCGTGGAATGGGCTCGAGCTTGGGGGTGAGCGAAATCAGCCCTTCGTAGACTTTGCTGCCTACGAAGGAGCTTGGACCCAATTTGGAGTTGCCCAGATTGATACCAGGGGGCTCCGGGTTGACGATGAGGTTCAGCGTACCGCCAACGCGTGGAGCCTGCGCGAATGCGGTGCTGGCGAGCAGAGTAGCGCCCAGGGCGAGAATGAGTTGGCGGAAGGCTTTCATGGTCGTCTTGGTTGGTTGAGGGTTTCAGGTTCGGGCTGCGACGCCGAAATGGCTCTCGGCGTCGTCCAGCGCGCGCGCCAGTCCATCGACCAGTTCGTCGATTTGTGCGCGCTCGATGATGAGAGGCGGACACAACGCAATGCAGTTGCTGATGGCGCGAACGATCACTCCGTGCTCCATCGCCCTGTTTTGAATCCATGCGCCAATGCCGGCTGAAGCTGGAAATGGCGTTTTACTGGCTTTGTCGGCGCTAATTTCCACAGCAGCCAGCAGGCCCATGCCACGTACTTCGCCAACCAGCGAGTGCTGGCTCAGCGCACGGAGGCGCTCGAAGAAATAGGGCGCAATTTTTTGCACTTGCTCGACGATGTTGCGCTCTTGGTAGAGTCGGATGGTCTCCAGCGCTACCGCTGCAGCAACCGGGTGGGCGGCATAGGTCAGACCATGCGCAAAGGCTCCGTTTTTGCGGCTGCCCGCTTTGAGTGCATCGTTGATGGCATCGGTGATGAGCAAGCCTGAGATGGGCTGGTAGGCGCCAGACAGGCCTTTGGCGACGGTCATCATGTCGGGCTTCAGACCAAAGCTGTCACTACCGAACATTTGACCTGTGCGCCCAAAGCCGCAAATGACCTCGTCCACGATGAAGAGGATGTCGTACTTTTTGAGGATGGCCTGAACGCGTTCGAAGTAGCCGTCGGGCGGAACAATGACTCCGCCAGAGCCGTTGATCGGCTCGGCGATAAAAGCTGCCACGGTATCTGCGCCTTCTCTCAGAATGAGCTGCTCCAGGTTGTTGGCCAAGCGCTCAGTGAACTGTGCCTCGCTCTCGCCGGGCTGAGCAAAGTGGTAATAACTGGGGCAGTCCGTGTGCAGAACCTGCGGGATAGGCAGGTCGAAATCTCGATGCACGTGGACCAAACCGGTCAAGCTGCCAGAGGCCACTGTCACTCCGTGGTAGCCATAAAGCCGCGAGATGATTTTTTTCTTCTTCAGTCGGCCCAGCTGGTTGTTGTAGTACCAAACCAGTTTGACTGCCGCATCGTTGGCTTCTGAGCCGGAGTTGGCAAACAGTACATGGTTGAGACCTTCGGGGGCGATCTGGGTTAGTGCCTCGGCCAACGCAATGCCCGGAGGGTGTGAGCGATGGTTGAATAGATGGTAGTAGGGCAGGGTGCTGAGCTGGCGTGTCGCTGCATCCACCAGGCGTTTCTCGGAGAAACCGAGGGAGGCGCACCATAGCCCGGACATGCCTTCCAAATAGCGCTTGCCGCTGTCGTCTTGCACATAGCAGCCGTCGCCCCGCGTGATCACCAGCGGTCCGCGCTGGTCGTGTGCGTCCAGGTTGGAGTAGGGGTGTACAACGTGTGCGATGTCTTTCTCGCGATTCTGGTCAGGCGTGTTGCTCATGGTGGTCTCCTGGGTGTGGATGGGAGGTGTTGGTTTGTGCTGCGGCACCACGCGAGCGCAGAAAGCCGTCAAGAAATGCGTTGAGGTTCTCGCCCAGCTTCTCTACGAGGTAGCCGCCTTCTTGGACCAGCACCACGGGGCCGCGGTATTGGCCGATCCGCTCGCCGGCCATGCGAAATCCTTCGGTGCTCACCGCCAAATCGGACGAGGGGTCCCCCTTGAAGGGATCAAAGCCCAGTGATACCAAAAGCGCCTTGGGTTGAAATGTCTGGATGGCTGCCATGCCCTGGTCGATCGCATCGAGCCAGGCTGGGTCTTCCGATTTCAGGGGAAGTGGCAGGTTGAGGTTGCAGCCCTGGCCAGCACCTTCGCCACACTCGTCTGCGTAGCCCGCGTAAAACGGAAAGAGAACGTTGGGGTCTCCATGCACCGAAACGAAGTGCACATCCCCACGCGCGTAGAAGATGGACTGCGTTCCATTGCCGTGGTGGGTGTCTATATCGAGAATGGCTACCTGCCCCAGCTTTTTGGCCAGATAGTTGGCTGCAATAGCTACGTTGTTGAGATAGCAAAATCCGCCGCCAAAATCTGCGTAGGCATGGTGGCCTGGTGGTCGACACAATGCGTAGGTCTCGCGTTCACCCTCCAGTGCCAAGCGAGCAGCCTCAAGTGCGGTATGTGCTGAAGCTACTGCCGCATCCCACGTGCCTGCGGTGATGGGGCTGGAGCCGCCAGCCAGGTAGTAGCCCACTTGGCCTTGGATGCTCTCTGGGCGGCGGCGTGAGCTGTAGTGAGCAAATGCGTGTGGATGGATGACAGAGCTGGCGTTAGGCAAACGCTTCCAGCGCAAGAATGCGCTTTCCAAAAACGCCAGGTAGCCCGCATCGTGCACGTCGGCAATCCAGGTTTGATCCCAGCCATGTGGTCTGACTTCCACATGACCGTGTGTCAGCAGATGGTCTCGCAACACTTCAGCACGTGCTGGAGACTCCAAGCTGCTCACCGCATTGCCGCGCACGATGATCTCTTGTGGGGCATGTGAATAATGATCCGGAGAGTAGGTGAATTTCAATTCTTGCTCCTGTTCGCTAAACACCAGCTTAGTTAGCGAGGAACAGAAAGAATTGACGGAACACGACAATCGGCCACTGGGGCGAAGGTCGCTCGCGGTCTTGAGCGCACGCACGGCGACAAGCGTTCCTTTATCGACGCAGCGAGAGCTTAGGCTCCAGGGATTGCTTTAGCGTGGAGAGTCGGCAGCTAGCAACCAGGCTTGAATTTTTCTCTGGCTGTCGCTGGCTTAGTGCCATGAAATCAACGTGTGGAAAATGCATTGCGCTGCATGAGAGATGCAGCAGGCAAGGAGGTGCGCGTGGTATTGAATGGATATCTACGCTGCAAAATTGGCTGATTGCAGGGGATCAGCGGCTTCATTCTGCGTGCCTCATTCCAAGCTTGAAACCGCTCTTAGAGCGTGTTTACGATCTCTACGCAGTCACGTTGTGCTGCAATCGAGTCCGAGTTCGCTGTGATGGGGCGCAGAATGCACCGATGTGCATTCAAGGCCCAACGCTGCGAAATCGGCCGATTTCAGTGCAACCCTTGTGGACGGCGGCTTTGCGAAGCATTAGCGCGGCGGTAAGAGAGACTCTTGGATACTGCAAAAGCGGAATTTGCGAGGAGCTCATTACCTCGCAAAGCCGTTGTCGTGGCGCGAGGAGATCGTAAACACGCTCTTAGTGGACTGCTATCGACTGGCGGAATTGTCTGGGGCTTTGCTGAGCATGGTGGCGAAAGGCGCGGGTGAAAGCGCTCGATTCACTGAAGCCCAGCTTCTCAGCGATGAGTGTGATGCTCAGCTCGCGCTCTTGCAGCAGTTGCTGGGCCATGTCCATGCGCACCTGAGCGCGCAGCTCCTGAAAATTAATGCCTTGTGCCTTGAGTCGGCGTTGCAAGGTGCGTGCAGTCGTGCCGAAGCTGGCAGCTGCGTTTTCCAGCGAGCTGGTTTCTTGCCAGGCAGAATGCCGCATCCATTCGCTCAACGCTGCTTGCAATAGAGCGGCTGCTTCGCTGTTGGGGTGCATTTGCAGCTCCATCCGCTTGCAGTACTCATGAAAACGGGCCGGGTTGGCGGTGGCGATTGGCTGCAGCAGCAGCTCTTGCGAGAACCACAGCGCCGTAGTGGGCGCGTCAAACTGTACGGGAGCGCCAAAGAAGCGCTTGTATGCCTCAGGGTGGTCTGGGCATTTCGCTGCGATGGAGACCTGGTCCAAGGCCCAGCGCTCACCCGTGCATCTGCGCAGGGAGCGCCATACCTTGCCCAAGGTGTAGGCGCTGTCCTGGAGCCGGTTTTTGATGCTCATGTCGTCGATGTTGTACACAAACCGGGCGGTATTTTGCAGCTTCTCCAGCTTGACGGTGGTGCCTGTTTGTGCAGCGGGAAAAAATCGAACCAGCGCGCCGAGTGCATCACCCGCAGACGGCGCAAAGTCAAAAAGGTCGCCAAATATCGATGGCGAGATGGAATGCGCCGCGGCGGCCATTTCCAGGCCCAGTTGCGCGCGCCCGCTTTGTTGCGCGGCTTCCTCCAGCATGTTGGTGTAGCTGAACAGCGGAATCCGTGCAGCGTCGTTGCTGCGGTTTTGTGCCAAGGGCGGCGCTGTGCTGGGCTTGGCGTGTGTTCTGCGATGCAGCAGCAGTGACTCCAGCAAATCAGAGGCGACGTGGTGTGCTTTCGTGCTGATGGCGCCAACAACAATTCTCGTAGTCATGGCCGTGCTTCCTGATGATGTGCAACATGCTTTCGATCATGGCAAGAAGTTCCAAATAATAGAACTACTGTTTTATATTTTATAAATGCGGTTTCCGTATATCGGGAAAGTCCCAGGGGAAATGCGCGAAAGGATGGAGGCACGATCAAGGTCAAGCATGGCTTCTCAGCGGGCGATGCTGTACCTCCCAAAGGAGCACCCGCAAGGAGCGTTGAGCCGCCGTTGGCGTTAGAGTCGGGGCACGCGATAGCGGTGCTCGCCAGCATGGACGTGGCAGGTGTTTTCAAACTGCTTTGCATGGCGGCCATAGCCTTTGGGTTTCAAGCTGTTTTTGGATGAAGTGGAAAAGCTTATGAACAACACCTTAGTCAAGGGCTTGGCGATCATTGAACTATTGGCCCATAGCGACCGTGCCTTGGGTTTGACCGAGATCGCGGCCGCATTGAGCCTGGCAAAAAGCAATGTGCACCGCTTGCTGCAGGCGTTGACTGAGGCGCGCTTTATTGTTCGAGACGAAAAAAGCGGTCGCTATATGGCCGCGATCAAATTGTGGGAGTTGGGGTCGGCGGTCTTGTCCAAGTTGGACCTGCGTGTCTATGCAGAGCAGGTGATGGAGCGGCTGTTGGAAGAAACGCGCGAGACCGTGCATTTGTCTGTGCTGGACGGCAACGAAGTGGTTTATGTTCACAAGCTCGACAGCCCCAATCCGGTGCGGGCCTATACGCAGATTGGCGGCCGATCCAGCGCTCCCTGTGTTGCTACCGGCAAGGCGATGCTGGCTTTCAGGTCCGAAGAGGTGATCCAGGGTGTTGCGCAGAGCCTGGTGGCGCACACCAAGTTCTCTATTGTTGATCCCGCAAAATTTTTGCAGGAGATGGCGCGCATCCGCGTGCAGGGCTATGCGGTCAACAGGGGGGAGTGGAATGAGAATGTCTATGGCATTGCCTCGCCGGTCAGCGATGCCAGCGGGAATGTGGTGGCTGCGTTAGGCTTGTCTGGGCCGAAGGAGCGCTTCAAGCCTGCGCAGATCAAGGCGTTTTCGCCCTTGGTGGTTGCGGCTGCCGCGCAGATATCTGAGCGTTTGGGGGCTCGCCGCGCCTCCTCGACAAGACGTTGAGGCCTGGCGCGATGGAGAGGCTTGCCTCAGCCCTTCAAAAAGAACAGCACCGCCATCACCAACCCGGTCAGCACAATGCCTGCACGCAGCCAGTTGGCGGGGATTTTGCGGGCCACGCGGGCGCCCAGGTAGCCGCCCAGGGTGGCGGCCACCATCATGATCAGCGCTTGTTTCCACTGCACCACGCCGCCGGCGGCGTAGATGGCGACGGCGATGGCGGTGAGCAGGGCGGAGACCAGGTTTTTGGTGCCGTTCATGGCGTTCAAATTGGTCTGGCCCAGCAGGCCGAGCAAGGCCAGCAGCAGAATGCCCAGGCCACCATTGAAGTAGCCGCCATAGATGGAGACGGCCAACATGCCCAGCGCCGCTTTGGTGGCCGAGGGTGCGGTGTTGGTGTTGCCTTTGGAGGCCCAGGCGCGCAGCTGCGGGCCAAAAGCGAACATGGCGGTGGCCGCCAGCAGCAGCCAGGGCACGATTTTGCGGAAAGTGGCGTCTGGCGTAACCAGCAACAACGCAGCGCCTGCTGCGCCACCGATCAAGGCCAGCACGACCACGGCTTTCATCGACAGGCCGGGCGGCGCTTGCATGTCGTCTTTGAAACCCCAGGCGCCTGCCGCATAACCCGGCAGCAGTGCGACCGTACCGGTGGCGTTGGCTACGACCGGTGGTACGCCGGTAAAGACCAGCGCCGGCAGGGTCAGAAAGCTGCCGCCGCCGGCAACGGCATTGAGTGCGCCAGCGACAAACGCTGCCGCGAGCAAGATCGCGATATCGGCCATGTCTCCTCCTGTCAGGCCCGGCCCTGGCTGCGCCATGCAAGCCGGGGTTGGCGGGTTTTGGAGGATTCTAGGTGTGAATGGCGCGTAATACTGCTGGTATTGGTCGCCTAAAAGTCATTACTGCCTGGCGGCAAGCGGGGTGAATGGCAGGGCTGAAACAGTTGGCCTAAGCGGTGAGAGCGGCAAATGCTGTATTAAATCAATGCTGCTTAATGGTATGAAAAAACAGCCTAGTCAGCAGCAAAGTTGGTCTGTGGATCGGGAGCCACAATGCCGACAGAGGTGTCCAGGCGCGACGTTCCGGCCGCAGACAATACTTCGGTATGGCAAGGCCGGACAACAAAGCCTGGGCTCCTCTGTCGGCACCCCAAAACGAAGATTGCTAACGCCTTAAATGGTTTCAGCTTCGTCATACGGCCCATGCAAACCTGAAAAAAGAAAGGCTACTTCTTGTACGGGTCTTCAAAGCCCAGCTCTTGCATGATGGCGGTCTCGTAGGCCTCCATCTCTTCGGCATCTTGCTCGCTGGTTTCGTGGTCCCAGCCTTGGGCGTGCAAGGTGCCATGCACCAGCAAGTGGGCGTAGTGCTCTTGCAGCGATTTGTTTTGCTCTTGGGCTTCGCGGGCTACCACGGGGGCGCACAGTACCAGGTCGGCCATCACGGTGGGCGCTTGCTGGTAGTCGAAGGTCAGCACATTGGTGGCGTAGTCTTTTTTGCGGTATTCGCGGTTGAGCGCCTGGCCTTCTTCGGCGTCGACGATGCGCACGGTGATTTCGGCGTCGTCGCTGAGCGCGTGGCGGATCCAGCGCGTGACCTGGCTGCGCTGCAGCACGGCGCGGTGTTCGGCCACGCCGTCGAATTTGGCAAATTGCAGCGAAAGGGTTAAAGCATTCAAAGCCATGGTTGTTCGGTATTTTTTTGAGGCTGAGCGTGGGGTGGGGCGCTAGCGGTAAGTGGTGTGAGGGTCAGGCTTCGCGGGCCGGGCGGCGCTGCTTGTCGTAGGCGTCGACGATGCGGGCCACCAGCGGGTGGCGCACCACGTCAGCACTGGTGAAGTGGCTGATGGCAATGCCTTTGACGCGTTTGAGCACGCGCTCAGCGTCGATCAGGCCGCTCATCTGGCCCTTGGGCAGGTCGATCTGGCTCACGTCGCCGGTGACCACCGCCTTGGAGCCGAAGCCGATGCGGGTGAGGAACATCTTCATCTGCTCGGGCGTGGTGTTTTGCGCCTCGTCCAGGATGATGAAGGAATGGTTCAAGGTGCGGCCGCGCATGAAGGCGAGCGGCGCAATCTCGATAGCGTTGCGCTCAAAGGCTTTTTGCACTTTGTCGTAGCCCATCAGGTCGTACAGCGCGTCGTAGAGCGGGCGCAGGTACGGGTCGACCTTTTGCGACAGATCACCAGGCAAAAAGCCCAGGCGCTCACCGGCTTCCACAGCGGGGCGGGTGAGCACGATGCGCTGCACATTGCTGCGCTCGAGCGCATCGACCGCGCAGGCCACAGCCAGATAGGTTTTGCCGGTGCCGGCCGGGCCAATGCCAAAGGTGATGTCGTGGGCGGCAATGTTTTCCAGGTAGGTGTTCTGGTTGGGCGTGCGGGCGCGCAGGTCGGCGCGGCGCGTGTTCAGCACCACGGCGCCTTCGGGGGCGGCAATCAGCTCGGCGTCGCCGGCGAGCATGAGCTGGATCTGGTCTTCGCTGATCGGCGCATCGGCCATCTCGTACAGGGCTTGCAGCAGCTCCAGCGCTTCGTTGGCGACGGCCTTGGGGCCGTCTACCTTGAACTGTTCGTGGCGGTGGGCAATCTTGACCGCCAGGTGGCTTTCGATCAGGCGCAGGTGCGCATCGGCGGGCCCACACAGGTTGGCGAGGCGGTGGTTGTCGTGGGGCGTAAAGGTATGGCGCAGGATCACGCGGCGGGTTCCATCCAAATGTCAGTATGCTTGCAGCTTGGCAAAGGCAAGGCGCCTTGGCACGCACAAACAAGGAAAGATACGAATGATAGGCCGATTGAGCGGAACCCTGGTGGAAAAGAACCCACCGGAAGTGTTGGTGGATTGCCATGGCGTGGGTTACGAGGTGCAGGTGCCGATGAGCACGTTCTACAACCTGCCTGCGGTGGGCGAGAAGGTGGTGCTGCTGACCCAGTTCATCGTGCGCGAAGACGCGCAGCTGCTCTACGGCTTTGGCTCGGGCGAGGAGCGCCAGACTTTCCGCGAGCTGATCAAGATCTCGGGCGTGGGCCCGCGCACCGCGCTGTCGATTTTGAGCGGCCTGGGTGTTAACGATCTGGCGCAGGCCGTGTCGCTGCAAGAGGCGGGCCGTTTGGTGAAAGTGCCCGGCATCGGCAAGAAGACCGCCGAGCGCCTGTTGCTGGAGCTCAAGGGCAAGCTCGGGGCCGATATCGGCGCCAAGGCCGTGGCGGTGAACGACGCGCAGGCTGACATTTTGCAGGCGCTGGTGGCCCTGGGTTATAGCGACAAGGATGCAGCCGCTGCGCTGAAGCTGTTGCCGGCAGATATTGGCGTTGCCGACGGTATCAAACAGGCACTGAAGGCGCTGGCAAAATAATAAAAAGCAGCAGGCCGATAGAATCTGTTGGATAGCGATAGACACACCAAGCACCACTGGGTGCCAACGAGAGGAAGCAAGAGCATGAGTAAAGCACCACACGCACTGCGTGATCTGGTTTGGGCTGGCGGCGTAGCAGCAGCGCTGGCATTGGCGGGCTGCGGCGGCGGCTCCAGCAGCAACGATGATGGCGGCGACGGTAGCGCTACCAAGCCGACCGCGTATTACCTGGATTCGGTAGTGCTGCCAGCGTCGGCTGCCAAGTCGGCGGCCGCGCCGAAAGCGCTGGTTGGCAATATCAAGACCACCTACATCCGCCTGCCCGAGGCGGACACCAGCAAGGCCGAGCAAGCTGGCATGGCTGGCCCGCGCATGCAGATCGGCGTGCCGCGCTCGGTAGCGGCTACCAGCACGGCTGCGCAAACCCAGAGCGCACTGCAGTGGCAGACGCTGGCCGATGGCAGCCAGGCGGCGGCCATCAATATTGAATCCGGCGGCGCCTATGGCTTGCGCGCTGGCGTGCAAGTGGAGAGCTTGCCTGATGGCGCACTGCTGCGTGTGTATAGCCAGGAGCATCCGAACGCCATTGTGCAAACCAGCGGCGCCGAAGTGAACGCCCTGCTGGCGCAAAACCGCAAGGCCGGTGCCAGCGGTGCGGATGCCAATACCTGGTGGTCGCCCGATGTGGGCGCTGGCAATGCCACGCTTGAGGTGGTGCTGCCTGCCGGCACTGCAGTGAGCCAGTTGCGCATTGCGATCCCGACCATCTCGCACATCTACCAGAACCTGGCGCTGCCCACTGAGGCGGAATGGGCTGATTCCACCAAGGCGGCTTCGGGCAGCTGCAACCTCGATGCCAGCTGCACCAACAACTACCAGACCGAGCGCAATGCGGTGGCGCGCATGGCGTTTACCGAGGGTGGCAGTTCCTACTTGTGCACGGGTACTTTGGTCAACAACACCAAGGGCGATTTCAAGCCTTATTTGCTGACGGCCAACCACTGCATATCGACGCAATCTGCTGCATCGACCTTGCAAACGGCTTGGTTCTACCGATCGGAAACTTGCAACGCTACTTCGCCAGGCAGCAACCTGGCGGTGCGTAATGGTGGTGCCGACCTGCTGTATGCAACGGCAAGCACGGACTCGTCCTTCCTCCAACTCAAGCAAATGCCGCCTGCCGGCGTCACCTACGCGGGTTGGGATGCTCGTACTTTGAGCACCGGCTTGGCCACCTATGGCTTGCACCATCCACAAGGCGACATGCTCAAGTACAGCGTGGGCTCGATCAATGGTTATGCCAACTGCGTCTCTGCGGGTGGTGTCAGTGTGAGCTGCACCACGGGTAACTCTGACAGCAACTTCTACACCGTGCTGTGGAGCCAGGGTGTGACTGAAATGGGCTCCAGCGGCTCCAGCATTTTCAGCGGTGGCCGCATCATCGGAACCCTGTACGCGGGCTCCAGCCAATGCTCCTCAGCTCCAGCTTTCCAGCGCGACAACTATGGCCGCTTTGACAAGGTCTTCAACAGCAAGCTCTGGACCTGGCTGGCCGGTTAATCGCCCACTCCGCTGAAACCTTTGACAGGCCTGCCGATGCAGGCCTGTTTCTTTTGTGCGCCCAGCATGGGCGCACTCCTGCGCTTGAAGCGCCAATGTGGCTGAGAGCAGGTCACAACTCATTACCAATACATGTTTTTTATAGGTGAATGCTGACAGGCTGATCGCCCAGGGACTGCTTAGATTTCAGGGGGCATGCTGCTGTCAGCTTGTTGCTTGCCGCAGCAGTCCGGTTTCAGGCACGCGAGGAGGACGTATGGCTGAGCACATGACGTATTCCATCCAACAGAAGCTGGCTTCGCGGTGGCGAATCGTATGCTTCTCGTTTTTCATCGCTTTGCATGGTGCAGATTTGCAGGCCGCTTTAAGCGTCAACTCGCTGCAAATGCCACAGGTTTCTGCGGCAAGCCATACCAAGCTGATCAGACTGCGTACCGCCGCCCAGGCTGCGGTAGTGGTGCTGCCAAAGAGCGCCAACACCAGGTCTGCATTGCAGCAAGACAATGGTGTTCGCCAGATTGGCATTGCGCGGACGGTTGAGCCTTTGGCCACGCACCTGCAAACATCGGGCCTGCTGCAGTGGACAGACTTGGCGACGGGAGGCCAGGCGGCTGCATTGAAGATTCAGCTAAACGGTGCCTGGGGCGCGCGCCTGGAGGTGCGGTGGCAGGCATTGCCGGCATCGGCAGTCATACGCATGTATGCCGGCGATCAGGCGGCGGCAGTCCACGAGGTCACGGGTGCGGCCTTGCTTGAGCGGTTGCCGCGAGACGCGGCAACCGGTGAGCGTATCTGGTGGACGCCAGATATAGGTCCGCAGCCTGTACTGGAGGTGCTGCTGCCGCCCGGGGCAGAGCGCAGCAGCATTGCCTTTTCTGTTCCCAGGTTGTCCGAGGTGTTGGAGGCTCCAGCGGTGCAGCCTTTGCCAGCGCCTGCTGGTGCCAATGTGTTGAAGTGGCGCTCCAATGAATGCCAGCAGGACGTCAATTGCCAATCCAGCTTGCTGGAATTACGCAATGCAGTCATTCGGATGGTGTACGTCAGTGAGGCGAAAACTTTTCAATGCACGGGCACCCTGATCAATAATCCACGCCAAGACCGTAAGCCCTATGTGCTGACCTCGGCCCACTGCGCCAAAGACCAGGAGACTGCAGCCACGTTGCAGACCTCCTGGTTTTTCTACTCGCAATCATGCGATGGCAACCAGGTCAATCCAGGCAATGTCGAGCGTTACAACGGTGCGCGCTGGCTAGCTTCCAGCCTGGAAAACGATATGACCCTGCTGGAGTTGGTCGATACACCCCCTGAAGACGCTGTGTTTGCCGGTTGGGATGCTGAAACGCTGGTAGCAGGGCAGGCGCTTGCAGGTATTCACCATCCGCGCGGTGACATGCAAAAGTTCAGCCAAGGTGTGCTCAAAGAGAATGCGGCCTGCACGGTGGACTACGCGTACCATCAGCTTGACTGCGCGCAGGGAGCGCAGGAGCAAGGGCATTTTTATCGCATGACCTTGACGTCAGGTTCCATAGAGCCGGGTAGCAGTGGCTCAGCGTTGTTTGTGAACGGGCGGGTGGTTGGGACGCTGACTGGTGGGGATTCCTGGTGCCCGGTCAGTGGCGCGCAGGTGGTGTATGGCCGCTTGGACCAAGCGTTGCGCAGCCAGTTCTCACCGTGGTTGGGAGAAGGCACGAGCGCGGCGATTGCCATCCAGCCGGTGTATCAGTTCCATATTCCTCATTCCGGCGCGGAGTTCTACACCATCTCGGCGCAAGAGCGTGATGCCGTGATTGCAGTGCTGGCGGGTTACGTGAATTATGTAGGCATTGCATTTGGCGGGGCGGCTGAGCAGGTGCCAGGTAGTGTCGCGGTGCACCGGTTTTTCAATCCGGAGGTGGTAGCTCACTTTTATACGGCCAGCAGTGAGGAGAGCGCGTATGTCCAAGCCACCTATCCGCAGCTGCGATACGAAGGCATCGCTTGGTGGACCCCCGCGCAAGCGCAACCAGGCATGCAGGCCTTGTATCGGTTCTACCAATTCAGTGCCAGTTCACACCGATACACCTTGGACCAGGCGCAACGCGATGCTTGGCGAGGCGATGCCGACTATTTGTATGACGGGCTGGCTTATTATGTGTGGGCTGCGCCTTTGCCCTCACCATGACTATCCATACCGATTCTTTTGCCGTTGCCCCCAGTCCCCAGCCCGACAACCGGGTGATCTCTGCCAGTGCCAGCTCGTCGCAGGAAGAGGCGCTGGAGCGTGCGCTGCGCCCCAAGTTACTCGATGAGTACGTGGGCCAGGCCAAGGCGCGTGAGCAGCTGGAGATTTTCATTGGTGCGGCCAAAAAACGCAGCGAGGCGCTGGACCATGTGCTGCTGTTCGGCCCGCCTGGCCTCGGCAAGACCACGCTGAGCCACATCATCGCCGCCGAGCTGGGCGTGAACCTGCGCCAGACCAGCGGCCCGGTGTTGGAAAAGCCCAAGGACCTGGCCGCGCTGCTGACTAACCTGGAGCGCAACGATGTGCTCTTTATCGACGAGATCCACCGCCTCTCGCCCGTGGTCGAGGAAATTCTCTACCCGGCACTGGAGGATTACCAGATTGACATCATGATTGGCGAAGGCCCGGCGGCGCGCTCGATCAAGCTCGATCTGCAGCCTTTCACTTTGGTGGGCGCCACTACACGGGCCGGCATGCTGACCAACCCGCTGCGCGACCGTTTTGGCATTGTGGCGCGGCTGGAGTTTTATACGACGGCCGAGCTGAGCAAGATTGTGATGCGCAGTGCCGGTTTGCTGAACACGCCGATCGACGACGAAGGCGGGCTGGAAATTGCCCGCCGCTCGCGCGGCACACCGCGTATCGCCAACCGGCTGCTGCGCCGGGTGCGCGATTATGCCGATGTCAAAGGCAATGGCCGCATCACGCAAGATATGGCGAGCCGGGCGCTGGCGATGCTGGATGTAGACCCGCTGGGTTTTGACATCATGGACCGCAAGTTGCTCGAAGCGGTGGTGCACCGCTTCGATGGCGGGCCGGTCGGGCTCGACAATATTGCCGCCAGCATTGGCGAAGAGCCGGGCACAATCGAAGATGTGATCGAGCCCTATCTGATTCAGCAAGGCTTTTTGCAGCGCACGCCGCGTGGTCGCATCGCCACACAGGCCGCTTACCGCCACCTGGGTTTGGTGGGCGAGGCGCCTGGACAAGGTGGCCAGGGCTCGTTGGTGTGAGAGCCCGCAGGTTCTGAAATGCAGCAGGGCGCCTGGTGGGCGCCCTGTTGGTTTTTGGGGTGTGGTTTTTTCAGAGCATGCTCAGCTGCCGCGCTTATTGGTTTTGCCGGCGGGCGTGCTGCCCATGTTTTGGCACAGGTAATCCCAGCATTCCTGCACGATGGGGCGGCGGTTGCTTTCGGCGGTGCGCGTCATCAGGCAGATGCGGCGCGAGAGCAGCGGCGATTTCAGCGGCATGGTGACCAGATCGTCGTCAATATGGCACTGCGTGTACAGGCGCGATATCAGGCCGATACGCAAGCCGCTGCGCACCAGCGCGTAGAGCGACTCGGTGAAGCTCAGCGTTTCGGTGTGGCTGACGCCCACGCCTTGCTGCTCCAGCACCGAGACGATCATTTCGTAGGTGCTGCCGCGCGAGAGGATGACCAGTGGCTCGTCGCTCAGATCGCTCCACTTGAGCTCTTGCTGCTTGGACAGGCGGTGGTCGGCTGGCAGCACGGCCATGATTTCGTCTTCGGTGACAAACTGGGTATCGACAGCCGTGGGCCCCGTGAACTCCAGGCCCAGGCCAATGTCGGCACCGCCGTTGGCAACGGCGGCCAGCAGGTCGTCATTGCGCATGTCTTGCAGCTGCAGATCGACCATGGGGTGCGAATCTTGCCAGCGGGCCAGCCAGGGCGCGAGCAAATGGGTGGCCGAGGGAATGCAGCTGATGCGTACCGTATCGGCCTGGTACTTGAGCAGTTGCTGCAGGTCTTGCACGCCCTGGACGAAGTTGTTGATCATCCATTCCACCTGCGGGCGCACGGCTTCGCCGGCGGGCGTCATGCGGACATGGTGGGTGCTGCGGTCAAACAGCGGTGTGCCCAGCAGCGTCTCCAGCTCGCGAATGGCGGAGGACAGCGCGGGCTGACTCATCGACAAAGCCTGGGCAGCGCGGCTGAAGCTGCGGTGGTTGGCAACCTCTTTGAAACAGCTGAGCTGACGCAGCGATGGCGTGGGAGCTGGTTTGCGAGGCAGTTCGGCGTCGGTCATAAAAAGCCAGGTCGGTTCAATTCGGCAAAAAGCAAAGCTGCATCAACCAGGGGCGCTCCTTGGCGGGCAGTTTGCGCTCAAAAAAGTAATCGAGTGTTATTCCTACGTTCAATTGCAAATATACATCGACTTTGTAATGATCATTGATATTCAGCCCGTGTAAACCAATCAAAAATCAGCGCTTGAGGTAGGTCAACAACTACAAGATTATGAGAGGGTGTGCTCACACTTGTTGTAACTGTGTGGTTCTGACGTCTCTTCGCTGAGCGTCATTGCGTTGACTTTTGTTGAGATAGTTACATTTTGGTAATGTGCGACTGTCAGGAGTTTGATAGGCCAATCACTGTACTGTCTGACCCGCGCTAGCCCATTGTCCGTTGGCGGCGCCCTCCTGGCCGGGCTTTCATCAGGTCGCCAGCTCGTCTCTGCCCGCTTGCAGCAAATGGCTGGTATCGCCCCAGCCCACCAGGGTGAGCCCGCTGTCAGGCGTCCACAACAGGCGGTTGACGCTGGTGTTGGCCAGCTCCCAGGTGCGGGGCGCCTGCAGGTCCTGGCGCGTGGCCAGGCGGTACAGAGTGTCGAGCACGCCGCCATGCGCAACCAGCGCTATTTGCTGGCCCTGGTGCCGCTCGGCCAGTGCGAAGACGGCTTGCGTGATGCGGGCTTGCAGATCCAGCAGCGATTCGCCGCCTGGGGGGGTAAAGCCTGGGTCGCGCTTGCGCCAGCGCAGTGCGGATTCGGGGTCTTGCGCCTCTATGTCGACAAAACGCTGGCCTTCGTAATCGCCAAAACTGCGCTCGCGCAGGCGCGCATCACGCGTCAGCGCCGCACCGTTGGCACTGGCCAGCGCCTGCGCTGTTTCCCAGGCGCGTAGCAGGTCGCTGCTGTAGATGTGGCTGAGCGCTGTGTCGGCCAAGGCGGCAGCCATTTGGCGGGCCTGCTGCAGGCCGGTGGCGTTCAGCGCAATATCGGTGTGGCCTTGCAGGCGGGCGGCAAGGTTCCAGTCGGTTTCGCCGTGGCGGATGGCAATGATCTGGGTGGCGTTCATGGGGCAGCAATCAGGTATCAGCAAGTATCAGCAGGTATCAGGGCTTGGCAGCCGGGGCGGGCTCTGTTGCTACCGCGGCGGGAGTGGGCGTGGCGGATGCAGGCGCCGGCGCCGGCGCGCCAACCGTGGCCGTCACCTTGCGCGGGCCACTGGGCGGTTGTGGAAAACCATTGAGCGCTGAGTCGAACAGGATGCGGTAGATGACGTTGTCGTCCACCCATACATCCTCATAGCGGGCCGATGTTTCGTACACCACCTGTTGGCTGGCGTGGTCGCGCAAGGTCAGCTGCACGGCACGGTAGTGCAAGGCTGGCCCGGTGTCGCGCCACATCAGCCCGCCGCGCATGGCAAAACCGGGGCCCCAGCCAAAGCCGCCGTACGGGTTGTAGGGGCTGCCGGGCAGCAGCCAGCTGTCGGGAGTGTAGCGTGCCTGTGCTGCAATTTGCGCTACCAGGCGGCCATTGGCATCGTCGCGCTGCAGGCCAACGCCTGCCAGCGAGGCCTGGGCCTGCTGCACCACGGCTTCAAACGATGCACCCTGTGCCTGCTGCGAAGGCAGCAGCTGCAGGCGGTAAGTGGCTGGCGAGGGCAGTTGGGCCAAGGTGGAATAGCTTTGTACGTCGCTTTCGACCGTGCGTACCGATGAGCAGCCGCTCAGGCCAAAAGCGGCCACCACCAGGCCGCTCAGCAACCAAGGGCGCAAACCCGCGTTGGCAGATGTCGTCTTTGCCATAGTGCCTCCATCAAAAAGGTCTCACGCCACCGGGGCGAAACGAGAAAAGCGCTGCATCCTCGGGACACAGCGCAGTCTCGCAGTTTATCGGCTGGTGCGCGCAGCGGCTGTCAGCCGCCAGCGCAGTGGGGCTGGATCAGCCCAGTTGTACCACTTGCACGCCACCGGGCAAGCTCGGGGCGACGGGCAGCTCGTCATGGTCGAAAGCCTTGTCGCCGTTTTCATCGGCCACGCCGGTGGGTTTGGCGTTCTGGAAGTCGAAAAGCTTGTTGTCGGCCAGGTGCGTGGGCACCACATGCTGCAGGGCGCGGAACATGTTGTTGACGCGGCCGGGGTGCTTGCGGTCCCATTCTCGCAGCATGTCGCCGATCATCTGGCGCTGCAGGTTTTCCTGGCTGCCGCACAGGTTGCAGGGGATGATGGGGAAGGCGCGGTACTGCGCCCAGCGCTCGGTGTCTTTCTCGGGCACATAGGCGAGCGGGCGGATCACCACATGCTTGCCGTCGTCGCTCACCAGCTTGGGCGGCATGGCTTTCATGATGCCGCCGTGGAACATGTTGAGCATCAGCGTCTGCACGATGTCGTCGCGGTGGTGGCCCAGCGCCACCTTGTTGCAACCCAGTTGGTCGGCCACCTTGTACAAAATGGCACGGCGCAGGCGCGAGCACAGGCCGCAGGTGGTCTTGCCCTCGGGCACCACGCGCTTGACGACGCTGTACGTGTCCTGGTTCTCGATGTGGAAATCCACGCCCAGGCTCGTGAGGTACTCGGGCAGCACGTGCTCGGGGAAGCCGGGCTGCTTCTGGTCGAGGTTGACGGCCACGATGTCGAACTTGATCGGCGCGCGCGCCTTGAGCTTCATCAGAATGTCGAGCAGGGTGTAGCTGTCCTTGCCGCCGGACATGCAGACCATGACTTTATCGCCGTCCTCGATCATGTTGTAGTCGCCAATGGCGCGGGCCACTTCGCGGCACAGGCGCTTTTCCAGCTTGTGGTTTTCGCGCTGGATCTTCAGGCGCTTTTCGCCCGACGTGGTGTCATCTTCAGCGCTGGCCTGTTCGGACTCTTGGTCAAAATTCCAGGCGTTGTTGGCGGCTGCGGCCAATTGGGCGGTATCGGTGGGGGCATTCATAGGGTCACCATTGTCCGGTTTCGGTACGAAGCGCGACTTCGCAGTCGTCAAAAATTTCCAGTTTTGCAATCTTCACACGCACGCCGTGCACGCTGGGCAGCTGCATCAGGCGCTGGGCGAGTTTGCCAATCAGGCTCTCGAGCAGGTTCACGTGTTCGGCGGTGCATTCGTCGATGATGATCTGGCGCACCTTGCGGTAGTCCAGCACATGGGTGATGTCGTCATCGCGCGGGGCCAGCGGCTGCTGGCCCAAGTTCAGTTCGGCATCGACCTGGATCGGTTGGGGCGCTATTTTCTCGTGCGCCAGGATTCCCAGGTTGGCATCAAAGCGCAACCCGGTCAGGGTCAGGGTCTGCAAGCCGGTTTTCAAGGGGCTGGCAGCAGGGTTAGCAAGGGTCGTCATCCTGGTCTTCACCATGGTTTGATTGCGACACGTTCAGTGCCGACGGACTCGCTGTCTTCATACACATCCGGCTTGCGCGTCATCACGCGCGCCGCATGCACATCCGGCCGTTGCAGCAGAGCCTGCAAAATGGCGTCGCACAAGGTTTCTTGCAGCTCGTGGTGCTGTTCGCCCACGATGGCCAGAATGCTGTGCCGGATGAAGTCGTAATCGACAGTTTGTGAGATATCGTCCCGGTCAGCTGGCGCATCGTCGAGCTTGACGCACAAATCCACGTCAAACCACATGCGCTGGGCTTGCTGGCGCTCGAAGGCGTGCACGCCAATGCGTGTCGGGCATTCGAACTGGCGCAGGCTCAGCGCGCGGCAGCGCAGGGCGATCTGGGCGTCCAGGGCGGCAAAGGCTAGCAGTGGCGAATTCATGGGGCGGCAGGGCTTTCGACGGCCCAGATGACATCACGGTTCAGCGCCACTAGGTGCTGGCCATTGTCAGCGGGCAAGGTGGCGCCATTGAGGCTGGGGTTGCTGGCAATAAACACAGCGCAGGCGGCCACATCGGCGGGGCGAATGGCTTGCTGCAGCAAGTTGACGCGGCTGGCCACATCGAAATTGCTCTGGCTTTGCGGCCCGCTGAGGTAAACCAGCCCGGGCGACACGCCGCAGACCCGCACCCAAGGCGCCAAGGCCTGGGCCTGCAAGGCCACGCTGCGCTCCAGCGCCAGCTTGCTGACCGTGTACGAGAAATAATCCGGGTTGAGATTGTGCACCTTCTGGTCGAGCAGGTGCACCACGCTGAACTGTCCCCGAGTCGGCGGCTCCAGTTTTTCCACCCGCTGGCGCAGCGCATTGGCCAGCAGCAGCGGCGTGGCGGTGTTCACCTGAAAATGCCGCAGCAGCATCTCTTGGGTGGCGCTGCCGGCGTCGTCATTCACAAAAATGGAGGCGTTGTTGACAATGCAGTGCGGCGGCGTCTGCGCCAGCGCTTCGCACTGGGCCAGCAGGCTGCTGGCGGCATCGGGCTCGGCCAGATCCATGCGCAGCAGCTGGCATTCAACGCCCAGCGCGCGAATCTCGGCCTGCGTCTGCAGTGCCTGCTCGTGCGAATGCTGGTAGTGGCAAAACACGTTCCAGCCCGCCTTGGCAAAGGACAGGCCTATTTCACGGCCCAGGCGCTGAGCGCCGCCAGTCACCAGGGCCCAAGGGCGTGGCTGGGCGCTCATGCGGCGCTTCCGCTGGGCGACAGGGCATCCAGCGCGCTTTCCTGTGCTTCCAAAATACCGCGCACGAAAAAGCCCAGGTCTTGGGCAAAGTACAGTTTTTCCATGGGGCGCAGCAAAAAATCCTCGGGCAGGGTTCGGTAAAACAAAATCGCGGTTCCTCCATCTTCGCCGCCATACTTGGCCAGCTCGCTGTTGGCTTGGTAGCCTTCGGCGGTGGCACCCGCAATCACATGCTGATAGCTTTGCAATACGGCTTGCCGGGCCTGGGTTCCATGCAGCGGCAGGCCCGCTGGCAGGCTGAACATCAGGTTCACCTTCTTCACGTTCAGCTCCACACTGAACTTCAGTGGCGGGCGCAGGCTGTCATCTCCCGGCGTTTTGACCAGGTAAGTGGCCCGGCAACCGCTGCGTGAGAGTTTGCTGCACTGGCGGCCACGGGGGCGGCAGGCAATTTGCTCTATTTGCTGCGGCAGCAATTGGTCCAAAATCGCATCGGTCAGCGCCACCAGGCGCTTTTCGCTGCGCTGGCCAAAAACCAGGCCAACCACTACCAAACTCACAGGCAAGGCAATGGTCAGCAGGCCAATTGCGGCGGATACGGCTTCCTTGTCGCGCTGCACGGCGCCCCAACCCACCAGGCCAAGGCCGCCCAGCATCACCGCCAGAAATACAATAACCAAAATACAGCGTGCCCACAGGGGCAGGGCCAGCGATTGTAGCCATCTGACAAGTTCGGAGGACGGTTGCGTCGAGGCGGAATTATCAGAATCACTCATGGCAGGCGGTAGTTGCAGACTGGGCGAATCGCCAAAATTATGACGGAAATCACTTCAGCATTGAATGCCAAGGTTCTTCAGGCGATCGAGCAGGCCGGCGGCTGGCTCGCGTTTGACGAATTCATGCGCTTGGCCTTGTACGAGCCCGGCCTGGGCTACTACGCCAACACGCGCAGCAAATTTGGCGTGCTGCCCGAGCAGGGCAGCGACTTTGTCACCGCGCCCGAGTTGTCGCCGGTGTTTGGCGAGCTGGTTGCGGCCCAGGTGCAGGATGCGTTTGTCCACACCCAGACCAGCGAAATCTGGGAGTTTGGCGCCGGCACCGGCGCGCTGGCCGAGCAGATTTTGTCCACCTTGGGTGATGCCTGCACGCGCTACACCATCGTCGATCTGTCGGGCACCCTGCGTGCGCGCCAGCAAGAGCGCCTGGCCCGCTTTGGCGACAAAGTGCAGTGGGCGAGCGCCTTGCCCGAGCAGATGCAGGGCGTGGTGGTGGGCAACGAGGTGCTCGATGCCATGCCCGTCAAGCTGCTGCTGCGCCGTCAAGGCGTATGGCACGAGCGCGGCGTGGTACTGGCCGCGCGCGATGGCGAGAATATCCAGTTCGGCTGGGCCGAGCGGCCTACCGATCTGCGTCCGCCGCTGGAGCCCGATCTGCCGGCCGCAGCCGATTACCTGACCGAGATCCACCCGCAGGCCGAGGCCTTTGTTGCCACGCTGGGTGACCGCATGACGCGGGGCGCCGCCATCCTTATCGACTACGGTTTCGGTGAGTCCGAGTACTACCACCCGCAGCGCCACATGGGCACCTTGGTTTGCCACCACCTGCACCAGGTGGACAGCGATCCGTTGGTGCTGCTCGGGCAAAAAGACATCACCGCCCACGTCAACTTCACCGGCATTGCCGTGGCCGCGCAATACGCTGGCTTTGAAGTGCTGGGCTATACCAGCCAGGCGCATTTCCTCATCAACTGCGGGCTGGCCGCCAAGCTCGATCAGCTCGAAGTCATCGCCCGCAGCAAGGCAGCCAAGCTGATGATGGAGCACGAAATGGGCGAATTCTTCAAAGCGATCATGCTGAGCAAAGGCGTGGAATTCTGGAACGCGCAAGGCTTTGTGCAGGGCGACCGCATGCACCGGCTGTAATAAGGCGCATTGCGAGCAGCACGATCCAATTCCTGGCTTGTAGTAGCAAGCTGTCAGGCTTTGGCTGCCGGCACCAAGCCCTGACATATGCGCTGCATGCGGCGCATGCCGGCAGGCAAGGCGTTGGGCGTGGCATACAGACTGGCTTGTGGTGCGCCGACAGGTTTGCATTCTCGCGCCTGACTGTGAAGCGGCGATGACAGAGAGCCCAACGCGCAGCGGTGCGGACAGAACACTTGCTTACGCCTTAGCAGCTACGCGCATAAGAATAGCCATTTTTATTCGTTTTGCTTTGATGGGCGGGCTTCTACAGTGGCTGCAAGGTTGAAAAACCACCACTGCCAAGGAGAGCTGCCATGTCTGCCCTGTTCGATGTTCTGACTGCCCACCCGTTCTCGTTTCGCCGCCCGGTGCCTGATTCGGTGCTGCCTGCGGCGGTGCGCAGCCAGGGTGCGCAAGACTTCGAGGTGCGGCCTATTGCGCAGCCTGCGGGCAGCAGTCGCCGCCTGGGCGTGGAAGTGCGCGGCCTGAACCTGGCTAAGCCGCTCACCGCCGACGACTTTGCCCGCCTGCATGAAGTGCATCTGGACCACAGCGTGGTGGTTTACCGCAACCAGCGCATCACGCCGGCCGAGCACATCGCCTTCAGCCGCCGCTTTGGCCCGCTGCAGCGCCATGTGCTGCGCAACTACAAGCTCGACGAGCATGACGAGATCCTCGTCGTCTCCAACATCATCGAAAACGGCCAGCCCACCGGCCTGGGCGATGCCGGCGCGTATTGGCATTCGGATCTGTCGTACAAACCAAAGCCGGCGCTGGGCTCGCTTTTGCATGCGCAAGAGCTGCCTGATGTTGGGGGCGATACCTTGTTTGCCGACCAGGTGGCCGCTTATGAGGCGCTGCCTTACCAGCTCAAGCAACAGCTCCAGGGCTTGCTGGCCGAGCACAGCTACCTGCACAAGTACGAAGAGCTGCGCTCGCGCAACCCTTTCCGCCCGCAGCTGAGCGCCGAGCAAATGGCTGAGGTGCAGCCTGCCGTACACCCGGTGGTGCGCACGCACCCAGAAACCGGGCGCAAGGCGCTGTTCGTCAGCGAGCATTTCACCACCCGCATCATCGGCTTGCCGCCAGCGCGCTCCGAGGCTTTGCTGGCCGAGCTGTTTGCCCACAGCACGCAGCCGCAGTTCGTCTACCGCCACCACTGGCAGCCGCACGACCTGGTTTTCTGGGACAACCGCGCCGTGCTGCACCTGGCCACAGGCGTGCCTGCCGACCAGCGTCGCAAGCTCTACCGCACCACGATTGAAGGTGATGTGCCGGTATGAACCAAGTCCGCCCAACGCCTGCCGCACAAGGCCAGCAACTGTTTTTGATATCGATGGCTCTGGCCGCTGCGTGTTGATGCTGGCCACCCGGCGCACGCCATTGCGGCCTGGCACCGGTCACTCAGCCATCCATTCACCAGCGGCGATTGACGCCTCTCCCGCAGCCACTTATCCACAAGCGCAGCGCGACTCGCTGCGCGCTGCGGGCTTCTCCATCACAGATTGCCAGACCATGAATTTCCCGAAAATTTCTGAAAAAAAAGCCAGCCAACAAGCACAGTTTGCTCCTGAAAAAAGAGCACAAATCTCAACTCCAACGGCAGCCATACGCCGCAAGCGCCTGGGGCAAGCCAGCAAACAAGCGGCCGCCGTGCTGGCCGCTACCGCCGCCATCTGGGGCGTGAGCCTGGGCAGCGCGCAAGCGGCAGAAGGCCAGCTGCGCATTGCCCAGCAATACGGCATCGTCTACCTGTTGCTCAACGTAGCGCAAGACCAGCAACTGATCGAGAAGCACGGCAAGGCGCAGGGCGTGGACATCAAGGTCAGCTATCTGCAGTTTTCTGGCGGGCCTGCGGTCAACGATGCGCTCTTGTCTGGCAATGTCGATATTGCTGGCGCTGGTGTAGCGCCGCTGTTCACGCTGTGGGACCGCACCAAGGGCAAGCAGAACGTCAAAGGCGTGGCGTCGCTCGGCAACTTTCCCTATTACCTGGTCAGCAACAACCCCAAGGTCAAAACCATTGCCGATTTCACGGACCAAGACCGCATAGCCACACCGGCGGTTGGCGTATCGGTGCAGTCGCGGGTGCTGCAATACGCATCGGCCAAGCTCTGGGGCGACAAGGAATACCAGCGCCTCGACAAGCTGCAAGTGGCCTTGCCGCACCCCGATGCGGCGGCCGCCCTCATCAAAGGCGGCACCGAAATCACCGCGCACTTTGGCAACCCGCCTTTCCAGGAGCTGGAGCTGGCTGGCAACCCCAACGCGCACATTGTGCTGAACAGCTACGACGTGCTGGGCGGCCCGGCCTCGTCCACCGTGCTCTACGCCACCGAGAAGTTCAAGCTGGAGAGCCCCAAAACCTACCGTGCCTTTGTCGATGCACTGGCCGAATCGGCCCAGTTCATTCAGGCCAATCCCGAACAGGCGGCCGACATCTTTTTGAAGAGCGGTGGCGGCGGCAAGGTCGACAAAAAGCTGGTGCTGCAAATCTTGCAGAACCCGCAGGTGCAGTTCACCATCCAGCCGCAAAACACGCTGGGCCTGGGCCAGTTTTTGCACCAGGTGGGCGTCATCAAAACCAAGCCGCTGGCCGCCAAGGATTATTTCTTTGACGACCCGCGCGTCTCCGGAGGCAATTGATATGGTTTGGCGCAATCTGATGGGCCGCAACTTTGGCGGCCAAGACGGCGATGTGGCCGTTGCCCCTTCGGCCTGGCTGTGCAGCGCGGCCGAGCCCTTTGCCAGCCTGGCCGAGGCGGAGCTGGCCGATCGCCTGAGCCAACATGCACCGACTTATCCACAAGCGCAGCCCGGCCCGGCCGCTCAAGCGCAGCACGGCGCGCTGTTGGAGGTAGACCGAGTCAGCATCGACTACAACACCCGCGAGCGCGTGGTGCGCGCCACGCACCAGGTGAGCCTGAGCGTGCATGGCGCCGACCGTTTTGTGCTGCTGGGCGCATCGGGCTGCGGCAAATCCACCTTGCTCAAGGCCATGGCTGGCTTTGTGCCGGTGAGCGAAGGCCAGATCCGCCTGAACGGCGCCGAGGTGCGCGGCCCCGGGCCGGATCGCGTCATGGTGTTCCAAGAGTTTGACCAGCTGCCGCCCTGGAAAACCGTGCGCGAGAACGTCATGTTTCCGCTGCTCGCATCGCACCGTGCGGGCAAGCTCGAAGCCCGCGAGCGCGCCGATTGGTACCTGGAGAAAGTGGGCCTGAGCCGCTTTGCCGACGTGCACCCGCACCAGCTCTCGGGCGGCATGAAACAGCGCGTGGCCATTGCCCGTGCTTTGGCCATGCACCCGCAAGTGTTGCTGATGGACGAGCCTTTTGCCGCGCTCGATGCGCTCACCCGCCGCCGCATGCAAGAAGAGCTGCTGGCGCTGTGGGACGAGCTGCGCTTCACCCTGGTCTTCGTCACCCATTCCATCGAAGAAGCGCTGGTGGTGGGCAACCGCATCGCCATACTCTCGCCGCACCCGGGCCGCTTGCGCGCCGAAATCAACGCGCAGCAATTTGGTTTGGCCAGCAGTGGCAGCGCGGAGTTTCAGGGTGCGCACCAGCGCATTCACCGCTTGCTGTTTGACGAAGAGCTGGGCGCTGCAACGCAGAGCCAAGACCCGTACACAGCCGCCAGCGCTCTGCGCCGTGCCGCTTGAACCGCCAGGAGAATGCCATGGCTTTAACTTCCATTGCAGCCTTGCCCAGCGGCGGCAAAGCGCTGCCACCGATCCGGCCCGAGGCCGAGTACGACCTGCCCGCCGCACCGGCCCAAATCCAGGCACGCCAACTGCCGCTGGCCACCCGCCTGCTGCAACACCCGGCGCTGCGCAAAGCTATCATCCTGGCCGTGCTGGCGCTGTTGTGGGAAGTGGTGGCGCGCGTGCAGAACAACGATCTGCTGCTGCCCACCTTCAGCCAAACAGCGGTCACCCTGGTGCGAGACTTGGCCAATGGCGAGCTGCTGGGCAAAGCTGCCGTGTCGCTGAGCATCTTGCTGCAAGGCTATTTGCTGGGCGTGGTGGGCGCGTTGCTGCTCACCGTATTGGCCGTGTCCAGCCAGTGGGGGCGCGATCTGCTCACTACGCTCACCAGCATGTTCAACCCGCTGCCCGCCATTGCCTTGCTGCCTTTGGCGCTGCTGTGGTTTGGTCTGGGCCAAAGCAGCTTGCTGGTGGTGCTGGTGCACTCGGTGCTGTGGCCGCTGGCGCTGGCCACCTATGCCGGCTTTCAGGCGGTGCCCGAAACCTTGCGCATGGCGGGCCGCAACTACGGCTTGCGCGGCCTGGGCTATGTGCTGCAAATACTGGTGCCGGCGGCGCTGCCCTCGATTCTGTCGGGCCTCAAAATTGGCTGGGCCTTTGCCTGGCGCACGCTGATTGCGGCCGAGCTGGTGTTTGGCGCATCTTCGGGCAAAGGCGGGCTGGGCTGGTACATCTTCCAAAGCCGTAACGAGCTCTACACCGACCAGGTTTTCGCCGGGCTGGCGCTGGTCATCATCATCGGCCTGCTGGTGGAGACGCTGGGCTTCCACCAGCTTGAACGCATCACCGTGCGGCGCTGGGGCGTACAGCGCTAGCAACTGAGGCAAGGAAGGGGCGGATTCGCAGACAATGGCAGTCTTTCTGCCTTGTCTGTTTTTTCCGTTTTTGCTTGCCACCTATGTCGTCCTGCCTGTTCACCAACGCCAAAGTCTTCACCGGCCGCAGCGAAACCGAATTCGTCTCCGCCTTCACCGTGCAAGACGGAAAAATCAGCTGGATCGGCAACGTCGGCGATGCGCAGCAACCCGCTGCCGACCAGCAGGTTGATCTGCAAGGCCAAACCGTGCTGCCCGGCTTTATCGACGTGCACACGCACCCCACCTTTTTGTCGCAAATCGTCGATGCCGTGCCTTGCACCGTGCCCTTGGTGGAAGACATTCCCGGCCTGATCGCTGCGCTCAAAAACCACCCCAAGGCCGGCCTCGGTCCGAACGACTGGATCGAAGGCTGGGGCTACGACGAATCCAAACTCAAAGAAGGCCGCACGCCCACGCGCCACGATCTGGATCTGGTTTCCACCACGCAGCCGGTCTACGTGGGCCGTTCGGATTGCCACTCCGGTATCTGCAACACCCGCGCTTTGGAGATTGCCGGCATTGGCAAAGACACGCCCGATCCCATTGGCGGCCACTTTGGCCGCGACGCAGACGGCACGCCCAACGGCGTGCTCACCGAGCTGGCCGCCAACAGCGTGGTGCAACGCGCCAAGGCCGTGCTCGATTACGCGCAGGCCGTAGGCAGCCTGGCGCGCACCTCGCAGCGCTTCAGCGAGCGCGGCATTGTGGCGGTGACTGACATGATGGCTTTCACCCAGCCTTTCCACCACCTGGATGTCTACCGCGACGCGGCGCAAGCGGGCTTTAAACAGCAAGCGGCGCTGTACTTCTCTTGGGAGCCGTGCAAGGGCGATCTGCTGGCCGGCTTGCAAGCGGCGCAAAAGGGCGGCCGCGTCAAAATCGCAGGCATCAAGCTGTTTGCCGATGGCTCCATCTCCGGCAAAACCGCCTGGTGCAGCTGCGCCTACAAACACACGGGCAGCCTGTTTGGCATGTCTTTGCTCAGCAGCGCAGCGCTGGAGCAGGCTTACGAATGGTCGGTTGCCAACGGCGCGCAAATGGCGGTGCACGCCATGGGCGATGCGGCTTTGCAATTGGTGATCGACTTCTTTGCCGACAAGCAGCCCTGGCTGCCTGGCGGCATTCCCTCGGTGCGGCTGGAGCACGCCACCTTGCTCAAACCTGCGCAGATTGCACAGATGAACGCCATGCCCATGCAATGGGGCGTGGCCACGCAAATCATCTTCATGTTTGCCGAGTACGACGCCTACACCGAGAACCTGGTGGATTCGGAGTTCGACCAATCCTACGCGCTCAAAACCTTCTACCAAGAGCTGGAACATGTGGCGCTCTCGTCCGACGCACCGGCCACCACCTGGGCCGATCCGGACAACGTCTTCGTCTCCATCCAGGCCGCCGTACAGCGCCGCGCCTACAACGGCGCGCCTATCGTAGACAGCCAGGCGCTCACCGTGCCGCAAGCCGTATTGCTCTACACGGCACGCGCCGCCAAACTTTCGCCTTTTGACGGCCAGCTCGGCCAAATTGCCCCCGGTTTTGAAGCCAGCTTTGCCGTGCTGGAGCAAGACATATTCAGCGTGTCCGCCGCCGCCATTGGCTCCCTGCGTGTTGCCGCCACCTGGGTGGCTGGCGAGCAGGTCTACCAGGCCAGCCAGGTCTCGCAAGCGGCCTGATCCGCAGCAACTACACTGGCGCCCATGTTCCGCTGGCTCATCGTCATCTTTCTTGCGCTGTTGTTGCTCAACGGCTTCTCAGCGCTGCTGCGCAAGATCGGCCTCGGGCGCCTGCCCGGCGATTTTGAGATCACCATCTTTGGCAAAAAAATTTGGCTGCCGATTGCGACTACCGTGGTGCTGAGTTTGTTGGCGGGGGCGGTTGCGCGTTGGTTGTAGCCAAGGGCAGCCAGTGCCAATGCTGCACCGCCGCAAATCGTCACATTTGTAAACCCCGCGCAGGGCCTGCCAGAGTGCAGGCCCTTTGAATTTGCAACGATATGCGGGAAAGCTTGTAAACAAATTGTCATTGCACCTTCATACACTGGCGCGATGTCATCCATTGAGCTCAAGCAGGTTGCCAAATCGTGGGGCAACACCACGGCCCTGCATTCCGTTGATCTGCAGATTGCGCCGGGCAGCTTTTGCGTGCTGCTCGGGCCCTCGGGCTGCGGCAAATCCACTACTTTGCGCATCATTGCCGGGCTGGAAACAGCCACATCTGGCCAGGTGCTGATTGGCGGCAAAGATGTGACGGCGTTGCCGCCCGCGCAGCGCGGCATTGCCATGGTGTTCCAGAACTACGCGCTTTTTCCGCACCTGTCGGTGGCCGAGAACATTGGCTTTGGCCTGTCGGTACGCAAAGTGCCCAAGGCCGAGGCGCAGAAGCGCCTGCAAGACGCGGCCGATCTGCTGGGCCTTTCGCACCTGTTAGACCGCAAACCCGGCCAGCTCTCGGGCGGCCAGCAGCAGCGTGTGGCTTTGGGGCGCGCTCTGGTTGCGCAAGCCCATGTGTGCTTGATGGACGAGCCGCTCTCCAATCTGGATGCGCAACTGCGCCAAGAGATGCGTGCCGAGCTGCGCGAGCTGCAACAGCGCCTGGGCTTGACGGTGGTTTACGTCACCCACGACCAGGCCGAAGCTATGAGCATGGCCGACCAGGTGGTGCTGCTGCACCAAGGCAAGGTTGAGCAATGTGCTGCGCCGCGTGAGATGTATGCGCGGCCGGCCACTACTTTTGCGGCGCGCTTTATCGGCACGCCGGCGATGAACCTCTTGCAGCTCAGCGGCAACGCCATTGCTGGCAGCCAGGTGCAGTTTCCAGCGCCCGCAGGCGCGGCGGCGCTGGGCTTGCGGCCCGAGGCGGTGCTGCTGCTGGCCGACGAAGGCGTGGACGCCCAGGTGACCGGGCTCGAATATCTGGGCGCCGATGTGGTGCTGCGCTGCGCGATTGGCAGCGAGCAACTCACGGTGCGCGCCCCTGGCCAGCAAGCGGCTGCGCTGGGGCAAACCGTGCGGGTTGCATGGCGTGCTGAAGACATGCATTTTTTCGACGCCCAAGGCCGGCGCATGGCCTGAGGCTGGTGGATTTTTTCTTTGACCGATCTGTTTTGCTACGCGCCCAGAGCAGGGCGCTTAACCCAGGAGTGATTCCGTGCAGCGCAACACCTTTTTGAAGACCATCCTCGCCACTTCTGCCGCCATGCTGGGCCTGAGCGCCCCGCTGGCGCATGCGGCTGATCCGCTGGAAGTGCCCTTTTACTACCCGGTCGCGGTGGGCGGCCCCATCACCAAGGTGATCGACGGCTATGCCGCCGATTTCAACAAGGCCAACCCGCAGTACAAGATCACGCCCATCTATGCGGGCACTTACCAGGAAACCATCGTCAAGGCGCTTACCGCCAATAAATCGGGCAAGGCACCAGCCACTTCGGTGCTGCTGTCTACCGACATGTTCACCCTGATCGACGAAGACGCGATTGTGCCCATCGACGATCTGGCCAAGAGCGATGCCGACAAAGCCTGGCTCAAAAGCTTTTACCCGGCCTTCATGGCCAACAGCCAGACCGGCGGCAAAACCTGGGGCATTCCTTTCCAGCGCTCCACCGTGGTGATGTACTACAACAAAGAGGCTTTCAAGGAAGCCGGGCTTGACCCGAACAAGGCGCCCGCCACCTGGAAAGAGCTGAACGAAGCGGCTAAAAAGCTCACCAAAAAAGACGCCAACGGCAACGTCACCCAGTACGGCATCCAGATCCCCTCCACCGGCTTTGCTTACTGGATGCTGCAAACCCTCACCACGCCTAACGACGTGCTGCTGGCCAACGAAGCGGGCACCAAGGTCACGTTTGACAACCCCAAGGTCATTGAGGCGCTGGACTTCTGGGTCAACCTCTCCAAGGAAGGCGTGCACCCCAAGGGTGTGGTCGAGTGGGGCACCACGCCCAAAGATTTCATGGAGAAAAAGGCCGCCATCATCATCACCACCACGGGCAACCTGACCAACCTCAAAACCAATGCCAAGTTCGACTTTGGCGTGGGCCAGATTGCCGGCAATGTGCGCAAGGGCGGCTCGCCCACCGGTGGCGGCAACTTCTACATCTTCAAGAAAGCGCCCAAGGAGCAGCAGCAAGCCGCCTTTGAATTTGCCAAGTGGGTGACCCAGCCCGAGCGTGCCGCGCAGTGGAGCATGGACAGCGGCTACGTAGCCGTCTCGCCCGCCGCTTACGAAACGCCTACGCTCAAGAAATACGGCCAGGAGTTCCCGCAAGCCTTGGTGGCCCGCGACCAACTGCCCGTCTCGGTGGCCGAGTTCTCCACGCACGACAACCAGCGCGTGACCAAGGTGCTGAACGACGCGGTGCAAGCCGCGCTCAACGGCACCAAAACATCGGCCCAAGCCATGAAAGACGCGCAGAAAGAAGCCGATCGCATTCTGCGCAGCTACCAATAAGTGCTGGCTTGCAGCGCTTGGCCGCCAATGACTGGCAATTGCAGCCAATGGTTGGCAGCCGGCGCTGAACCCGGCCGGTGCAACCGCATGCCGGGCTGAAACTTTGTAGACCTGAACCCATTTGGCAATGAGCGCCTCTTCTTCCTCCATCGCCGGCACGGGCCAGCGCAGCATCCATGCTTGGTTGCTGCTTTTGCCTGCGCTGGTGCTGCTGCTCACCTTTACCCACTGGCCAGCGGTGGCCACGTTTATCGACAGCTTTTACTCCACGCCCAAAGGCGCGCGCGCCGCGGTGTGGGTGGGTATCGACAACTACCAGACCATGGTGGAAGACCCGGTTTTCTGGCAAGCCGTGCGCAACAACCTGTGGTTTGCAGCGGCCACCATACCGGCGTCCATCGGCCTGGCTTTGCTGATGGCTGTGTGGGTGAACGAGCGCATTGCCGGCCGCACCTTTGTGCGCATGGCCTACTTCACGCCCACCGTATTGCCGATGATTGCGGTGGCCAACATTTGGCTGTTTTTCTACACGCCGCAATACGGTTTGCTGGAGCAAGTCACCACCGCCTTGGGCCTGCCATCGCACAACTGGCTGGGCAGCCCTTCTACCGCGCTGGCGGCGGTTACTTTGGTGGCAGTGTGGAAAGAGGCCGGCTTCTTCATGATCTTCTACCTGGCGGCCTTGCAAACGCTCAACCCGAGCTTGAAAGAAGCCGCTGCCATTGAAGGCGCATCGCGCTGGTACTTTTTCCGCCGCGTGCAATGGCCGCTGCTGATGCCGACCACCTTGTTCGTGCTGGTCAACGCCGTCATCAACGCCTTCCGCTTGGTAGACCATGTTTTCATCCTCACGCGCGGCGGGCCGGACAACGCCACCACCTTGCTGCTCTACCACTTGTACGAGGTGGGCTTCAAGTTCTGGGACACGGCCTATGCCGCCGCCATCACCGTGGTGCTCGTGGTGGTGCTGGCCAGCGTGGCGCTGTTTCAATTCTTCGTATTGGACAAAAAGGTGCACTACAAATGAGCGGCACCCATGCAAATGCTCCGGCGGTCATCTACCGCCACACCTGGTTCGACACCTTGGCCGCCTGGTTGCTGGCGCTGCTGTGGATACTGCCGCTGGCCTACGCTTTCTGGACCGCCTTCCACAGCAGCGAATACGCGATCCGCTTTGACCTGAGCGCGCCTTGGACGCTGCAGAACTTTCGCAACGCCTGGGAGGCCGCGCCTTTTGCGCGCTATTTTCTGAACACCAGCTTGCTCGTCACCATCATCTTGGCGGCGCAACTGGTGCTCTCCACCTTGGCGGCTTTTGCGTTTGCGCGTTACGAGTTTCGGGGCAAAAACATTGCCTTTGCGCTGGTGCTGGTGCAGCTGATGATCATGCCCGACATTCTGCTGGTAGAGAACTACCAAACCATGGCGCGCCTGGGCCTGGTAGATACGCTGTTTGCCATTGGCCTGCCGTACTTTGCGTCGGCCTTTGCCATCTTCTTGCTGCGCCAAACCTTCATGGGCATCCCCAAAGAGCTGGACGAAGCTGCCCGCGTAGAAGGTGCCAGCACCTTGCAGATTTTGTGGCGCGTCTACGTGCCGCTGGCCAAGCCCGTCTACACCGCGTTTGCGCTGGTATCGGTGAGCTTTCACTGGAACAATTTTCTCTGGCCGCTCATCATCACCAACAGCGTTGAATCGCGCCCGCTCACCGTGGGTTTGCAAGTGTTCTCCAGCGTAGAGCAGGGCGTGGATTGGTCCACCATCACCGCCGCTACCTTGATGACATCGGCCCCGCTGCTGGTCGGCTTTATCCTCTTCCAGCGCCAGTTTGTGCAAAGCTTTATGCGTGCGGGTATCAAGTGAGCGGATTATTGGGCCGCAGTTAAGCCCCAAGTTATCCACATCTCCAGCGCGACCCCGGGCTGGCGCAGGCCTTGTGCATAAAGCGTGTCGTGTTTTTTGGTCACGGTTGGAGGGGTGCTTTCAATCCAAAGCGGACCTTTGGTGGTGCTTAGATCTTTCACTTTGAGTGTTGTGAATGTAGCGAATACACAACCCAGCAGATCGGAGATTTGCGTTTGAGATGATGAGCGAAGCCGCAAGCAGCACAACCATATGACAAGACGAAGTGACGACGTATCAAAGACACGTGTTAGCGGCTCTTAGTAGTACGAACCACCTTCAACCACACCAGTTGCTAGAAAAATAGTGAAGGGGTGCCATGTGTCGTCGAACATCCACGCTTCGCCTCTCAACGCACCGTCATGAAGGGATAAATTGCGGAAGCCATCCCAAGAGATGCGGCGCGAGCGCCAAACAATGCCCCCTCCCATTCGATGAAGTTCGAAGTCCGTGGGGCTGCAAAGCAGCAGACATTCAATGCTTGGCACTTCCATAGCAGACTCAATGTCACCGCCGAACTTATCGAGCAACTCCCCGGTCACCATGTTCACCCTGTAACCTTGGCCGCCAGCCAGCACGCTTGCTTCAAGCCCCCCTTTGCTGGTGAAGACGGTCGAGAACTTCGTGACTCCAGGCTGGAAATTACCGACCCAGCAACAGCTTTCACCTGTGCAAAACTCTACGACCAAACCCTCGCGATACATACCTTTGCCGGTCGCACTGAACTGGCGCGGAAAACTTCCTACTCCAGGCAGTCCGGGGAGAATTCTAGGAGCATTCAAAAAATCCATAAGGTGCCTATGTGTCCGGTTCTCGCTGTATTCTGCCACCTGCTCGAATGTCGGCTCATGACCGAGGGCCGACATTGGTGTGCCGGTGCGGCAAGCTCAGGGCCTGGTGTCTGAACTTTCCGTGCCAGCCTGATGAGGCCGAGCACAAAGCCACGCGCTGACTTGCGCTGGTATCGGTGAGCTTTCATTGGAACAATTTTCTCTGGCCGCTCATCATCACCAACAGCGTTGAATCGCGCCCGCTCACCGTGGGTTTGCAAGTGTTCTCCAGTGTGGAGCAGGGCGTGGATTGGTCCACCATCACCGCCGCTACCTTGATGACATCAGCCCCGCTGCTGGTCGGCTTCATCCTGTTCCAGCGCCAGTTCGTACAAAGCTTTATGCGTGCGGGTATTAAGTGATGGCGCTACAGTGCCGCTTTTGAGCAAAGGATGCTTATGCCCGGGTCAGCTGCAGCAGGCGTAGTGTTGTACGCAAAAGATATGGAACGCCTTGCGCACTTTTATTCCGAAGTGCTGCACCTGCGCGAGCTGCACCGTGCAGCGGATTGGGTGGTGCTCGAATCCAGCGCATTGCAGTTGGTGGTACACGCCATTCCCACTGAAATAGCGGCGCGCATCAGCATCACCCAACCGCCCCAGCGCCGTGACAACGTAGCGCTGAAGTTCTTCGTCACCGTACCTTCCTTGGCCGACGCTGGTGCACTGGTAGCGCGGCTGGGCGGTGATCTGTTCAACCAGGTCTGGCGCGGCCCCGGCTACAACATCTGCAATGCGATGGATTGCGAAGGCAATGTTTTCCAGCTGCGTGAGGTAGCGTAGCTGGGGCAGTGTTAATGTCCACCGATAACTAACAAAAAGTTATCCACATCATCAATGCGATCCCTGGCTGACGCAGACCTTGTGCATAAAGCGTGTCGTGTTTTGGGGCCACGGTTGGAGGGGGGCTTTCTACTCGTTGCAGTCAACCGTACCTGGTCAATCGGTGCCCGCTGTGCAGCGATTGCCGCCATTGATACAGCCAAATCCACCAACCACCTCATGACACCCCTCGGCCGCTCGAGCCTGCGAGCAGGAACTCTGCGGCGCGCGCGTGCTCATACCTTGGCGAGGAAGGCCGCCGCATCACCCGCTTCACACTTCCAGTCTGCGAAGACCCCCACCAGATTGCATTCCACGCAGTGGCAAGCGATGTAGTACCAGCGCACGTCATGGGTGCCCTTGTACACGGCGACGCCGGACACCAGCTCGAACACCTCGTTTTCGCACACGCACACGTGCCCGTCAGGCGCGGCCTCTTCAACATGGTCTGCGCTGTCGCCCATCAGGTGTTCCTGCCCGCAGTCGGTGCAGGTGCGGATTGCTACGCCGGCTTCTTCATCGGTCTGCAGTGCAAAAGTCCGGCTCCCGCAATCGCATTTGGACGAGGCAAAGCGGACGGCCTCATGGCCATTCGCAACGCTGTAGCTGCGCAGCTCGGCTTGGGTGTCGCCGGACGTCGTCCCGTACATGAACTCGCCCTTTTTCGTTAATGCCATTGGTGTTTTTCCATTCTTCAAAATGGGCCTCCCGGCAGACCTGACGCCAGGCTGGCCCTGATCATTTGGATTTTGCCTGAAAGCGCAGTGAATCGTCGTCAAGAGGCCGGGGTGGGGTGGTCTCCGACCAGGGCTGCTGAAATCCTTGAATGCCGATGCTTGGAGATGGCCGCCAGTGGCCATCAAGTTCAGCGGTTGATCGCCGCCGACATTCGGTGTTGAGGCTCCTGGGTCAGAACTCAGCTTGATACGGTCGGCCAAGCTTCCCCTTTTTCTCAGCATGTCTTGCTTGAAAAAACAGCCGAAGTGCGCTTATCTGCCGCCTTCGCCCAGCAGCGCAAGGCCGCAAAGCTGCTGCACAATCGCAAACCACCGGCGCCATGGGGGCGCCAGTGTTTTTCTACTGAGTTGTCAACATGCAAATACTGACCTGGAATGTGCAATGGTGCTGCGGCATGGATGGCGTGGTTGATCCGGCGCGGATCGTGCACCATGCGTTGGCGATGGGCGCTGAGCGCGGTGGTCTGGATGTGCTTTGCCTGCAAGAGGTGGCGGTGAACTACCCGCGCTTGCGCGGCGCGCCAGGCGATCAGCTCGCGCAATTGCAGGCGCTGTTGCCGGGCTGGCAGTTGTTCATGGGCGCGGCGGTAGACGAGTTCAGCGCCCAAGGCCGCCAACGCTTTGGCAATGTGATTGCTACGCGCTTGCCGGTGCTGCAAGTGCAGCACTACCCTTTGCCTTACCCGGCCGATGCGGGCGTGCGCAGCATGCCGCGCATTTGCAGCGTGGTGAAAGTGGCCGACCCGCAGCTTGGCGCGGTGCAGGTGATGACGACGCACCTGGAATATTTCTCCAAACGCCAGCGCATGGCGCAAGCGCTGGCTTTGCGCGATTTGCTGCAGCAAATCTTGGCCGTGGCCCATGCTGCGCCCGCGCCGGCAGACGATGGCTCGCCCTTCCAAACCAAGCAGCACACGCAGCATGCCGTGCTGTGCGGCGATTTCAACCTGGAGCCGCACGAGCCCGAATACGCCGCTTTGTCCGCACCTTTCAACCTTGAGCAGCCTGCCGGTGCCACCGGGCAATGGCATAACAGCTGGGACGTTCTGCACCCCGGCACGCCGCAACCCGCCACTTTCCGCCTGGTAGACCGCACCTACGGCCCCGAGCCCGGCGCTTGCGATTTTGTCTGGGTGAGCGACAGCCTGCGCGGCCACGTGACTGATTGGCAGACCGACAGCGCCACGCAGTTTTCTGACCACCAGCCTGTGCTGCTGGGTTTGGGTTGAGTCGCTTCTTGAGCTGAATATATGGGCGCAGCTCTCGCAGGCCGTTCGGATGTTTCCCCCACCCCTTTCAGCCAGCGCCTGCGGACGCAGCAAACACCGGCGGTTTGGCTGCCGCAGGACAGCCAAACTTCGTGCTCTGACTTGCGTCATCTGTCTGAGCGGAGAGCCTTGGCTCGGAGCGAGTTATGACGCACGCCGGTGATTGTTGTGGCCGCAGGTTGCCCCGAAAGATTCGCTTCGCGAAGCTTTCGGGGTCGATGGATGTAGGGCACGTTTTTTCCCCTAGCTTTTTGTCGTGCAACAAAAAGCTAGGTCGCCCGCCGGGGCGAACTCCCGGCATCTGCGCGAAGCGCAGACCTCACCGCAGGGGACGCAGACGCTAACCGCTACGCGTCCGCTCCAGCCCCCCAGCCAGCAGCTGCAAGCAAAGCAGCAAACCCTTGAAATTGCGGCATTAGCCTGCAAATACGCCCATCACCACTGCCTATGATGGCCAGTGCAAGGAGATTCCCTCATGACTGACGACAGCCTGCACATTGTTTGCCCCCATTGCCATACCACCAACCGCGTCAAGCGTGCCCAGCTGGGCTCCAACCCCGATTGCGGCAGCTGCCACCAGCCACTGTTCACGGGCGAGCCGGTGCAGCTGGACGCCGAGAGCTTTGCCAAGCAGATTGGCCGCAACCAGATTCCGGTGGTGGTGGATTTTTGGGCGCCGTGGTGCGGGCCTTGCCGCCAGATGGCGCCCGGTTTTGCGCAAGCGGCCAAAACGCTGGAGCCGAATGTGCGTTTTGCCAAGCTCGATACCGAGGCTTATCCGCATGTGGCGCAGCCCTTCAATATTCGCAGCATCCCGACCATGGTGGTGTTCAAAGGCGGCAACGAGGTAGCGCGCATCTCGGGTGCCTTGCCGCCGGGCGAGATTGTGAAGTGGGTGCAGTCGGTGGCCTGATTCAGTGCCGCCGCCACAGTACGTAGAAAAGGTCATCGTGAGGATGGCCTTTTTGCGTTATGCATTGCGCTCGCTGTTGGATCAGGCGGCGTTGCTGCTCATGGCCTGCGCCACTGCGCGGCAACGCGCCTCATGCACCATGGCACCAATCTCAGCCCCTTTTTTGCCCAGTTTGGCGGCGTTGGCAGCCACTTCTTTGGTGCTGACGGCTTGCGCCACGGCCAGCAAGCGCAGCAGGTGTTCGCGCTGCGGGTAGGGCTGCTCTTGCAGGCCCAGGCGGCCTTGCGCATCGCACTGGCAGGCCAGCAGCGCATCGGCAAAACGCTCGGGTTTGCGGAAGGCGTCGCAGCGCTCCAGCAGGCGAACCACGGCAGCGGGTGCAATGCCAATGCTGCGGTGGATATTGCCGTGCTCGGCAGCCACTAGCAGCGCCAGTTCGGCGCAATCGCTGGGCACGCGCAGGCGTTGCTGTACGGCGCGCGCCAAATCCACACTGCGTTCTTCGTGGCCAATATGGCGCGGCAGCACTTCGGCAGGCGTGGTGCCTTTGCCCAGATCGTGCGCAATGCAGGCCCAGCGCACCGGCAAGGGCGCGCCCAGTTGGGCGGAGCGGTCGAGCACCATCATCACGTGCACGCCGGTATCAATTTCGGGGTGGTAATCGGCGCGCTGGGGCACGCCCCACAAGCGGTTCAGCTCGGGCAGCAGGCGGGCGAGGGCGCCGCAGTCGCGCAGCACGTGGAACATGCGTGCCGGGTGCTCTTCCATCAGGCCGCGTGCCAGCTCTTGCCACACGCGCTCGGGCACCAGGGCGTCTACCTCGCCGTCGTGCACCATGTCGCGCATCAGCGCCAGGGTTTCGGGGGCAATCGCAAAATCGTGAAAACGGGCGGCAAAGCGCGCCAGGCGCAAGATGCGCACCGGGTCTTCGCGGAAGGCGTCGGTCACATGGCGCAGTACCTTGTTGCTCAGGTCTTGCAGGCCGTGGTACGGGTCAAATACTGGGCCTTTCCCAATCCAGTCGGCAGGCGCAGCCATGGCGTTGATGGTGAGATCGCGCCGCGCCAGGTCTTGCTCCAGCGTGACGTCGGGCGACGCTGCAATGCTGAAGCCGTGGTAGCCGCGGCCCGATTTGCGCTCGGTGCGGGCCAGCGCGTATTCCTCGTGCGTTTGCGGGTGCAGAAAGACGGGAAAGTCTTTGCCCACGGGCACGTAGCCCTGGGCTTCCATCGCCTCGGGCGTGGAGCCGACGACGACCCAGTCGTGGTCGTGCACGGGCAGGCCCAGCAAACGGTCGCGCACCGCGCCACCAACCATGTAAATCTTCATGGCGCGAGTTTACTGCCCGGTGCCTGCAGGTAGACGCCGCTGGCGTGCAGCTCGCCCTCTGCAGCTTCGATGCGGTTGGCTGCTTCTTGGCCGGCGCGGCTTACCAGCACTTCCAGCAACGCCTCAGACAGCGCTTGCGCGGCGGTGACCGAAGGGAAGAAAGACGGGCTGTTGACGGAGAAGAGCAAGGTTTCATCCGCGGCCAGCGAGAGCGGCGAGGCCAGACTGTCCGTCAACGCCAAGACCTTGCAGCCGCGAGCGCGTGCCAGCTCAACCGCGTGCACGGTTTCTTGCGAGTAGGGCGCAAAGCTGATGGCAACGAGCGCATCGCCTTTGTCGATGGCGCGCAGCTGCATCTCGCGCACGCCGCCCATGCCTTCGAGCAGGTGCACCGAAGGGCGGAACAAACGGTACACATAGACCAGCGAGAAAGCTACCGGAAAGCAGGCGCGCATGCCCATGACATGCACGTTGCGCGCTTTCTCCAGCAGCTTGGCGGCGGCGGCCAGGCGCGCGGCGCTGTGTTGCTCGGTCTGGTCGAGGTTGCTGCGCTGCATGGCAAACATCTCGGCGGTGAGCTGTTTGTCGCGGGCGCGGCCCAGCAGGCTGCGTGCTTTGTCGCCGTACTGCAGGCCGGTTTCGCTGGCCAGGCCCATGTCGGCGGTGAGCGCCTGCTTGAACTCGTTCCAGCCTGCGAATTCGCAGGTCTGCGCAAAGCGCACCAAGGTGGTGGGCGGCACTTGCGCGTGCTGGCCCACGGTGCGCATCGATTGCGTGACCACGTCGTTGGGGTGGTCGAGCACATAGCGGGCCACTTGTTGCAAAGAGGGGCTGAGGGTGGCGAAACGCTCGCGCAGCTGGTCAATCACGCCCATGGGGTGCTGGCTTTCTTGGGGTTCGGGTCTAGGGAAATCACGGGTAGCGATTGTCGCTTATGGAACATATGATCCAAAAAATAATAAATATAGATCAAAAGTTCTGAAACGCTGATCCGGCTTTGCGGCCGGTGGCACAAATGCACCCTGGGTGTTGAAGAGGATGTTGGATATGCAAGCAAAACAATGCTGGATGCGTGCGGTGGCCGTGGCGGCCCTGGTGTGTGCGAGTGCGGGCGCCATGGCGCAGAGCTCGCCCACGCTCGACAAGGTCAAGAGCACGGGCAGCATCACTCTGGGTTACCGCGAGGCCTCATTTGGTTTCTCTTACCTGGATGCCAACCTCAAGCCCGTGGGCTACAGCATGGATATCTGCTACAAGATTCTCGATGCCGTCAAAGCCAAGCTGCAACTGGCCGACCTGAAGGTGAACTACCAGGCGGTGACCTCGGGCAACCGCATTCCGCTGGTGCAAAACGGCACGGTCGATCTGGAATGCGGCTCGACCACCAACCTGGTGGAGCGGCAAAAGCAGGTGGCTTTCTCGCCCGATATCTTTCGCTACAACGTGCGCATGCTGGTGAAGAAGGATTCGGGCATCAAGAGCATTGCCGATCTGCAAGGCAAGGCCGTGGCCACCACCACCGGCACCACTTCGTTCCGCCTGCTGCGCCAGGCCGACAAGGCCAGCAACCTGGATATCACCAACGTGCCGGGCAAGGACCACACCGATTCCTTCTTGCTGGTGCAAGGCGGCAAGGCACAGGCCTTTGTGCTGGACGATATTTTGCTGGCCGGCCAGATCGCCAATGCCCGAGATCCGCAGAACTACGAGATTGTCGGCGAGAGCCTGCGCACCGAGAACCAGGCGCTGATGCTGCGCAATGACGACCCGGCTTTCAAGCAGCTGGTGGACGACACGGTGGGCGGCATGATGAAGTCCGGCGAGATGGAGAAGCTCTACAACAAGTGGTTCACCTCGCCCATCCCACCCAAGAACATCAACATCAACTACCCGCTGAACGCCGAGACGCGTGATGCGTTTGTGAACCCCAGCTCGAAGGGGATTTGATACCGAGGTGCTGCCGCGGCCTAGTGGCAGCATCCCGGCGCGGCTGAGTCAGAGCGTGATCGAGCCACTCACGGAGCAGGGCCCTTCATTGGCACAAAGAAGAAAAATACCTTCTTTGGCGACACTTAGGCGCTGGACTTCTTTTGTTTTTGGGGCGCGGCTTCGAGTTCATCAAACAGGCCATCTGCGTTCTTGAAGCGCGGGCCGGAGCGCGCCAGAGCTTCCGCCATGGCTGCGCGGGTGGTGGCGTTGGGCTTGCCTACTGCAAAGGGCAGGCCGTTTTCATCGACCACTTTGCGCAGAAACAAGCGGATCGCATCGCTCAGGTCCAAACCCACACTGGCCAGTATTTCGACGGATTTTTCTTTGAGCTCCGGCTCAATCCGCGAGCGGACTTCAGCGGACTTCCTCGTGGGTTTGCTGGCAACGCTGGGGGCGGGAGTGTTCATAGGCATGGGCATTGTCCGGAATATCAGGAATTTGTAGCCTCCATGTAGCTAGCAATTTGTGCAGGGTCAACGCTTGCGCAAGGGGAAGCTGCACCAGTTTCTCAATCTGCGTGACCTGGGCTTTGGCGCTAAGGCCAAACCACTCAATAGCAAAAACAAAATACAAGATAAGCTTTATTTTGTTTTGCAAATTGATTGCGGCTATCCTCCGCTCCTGGTTTTGCAAACACCCTTGGAGGTGGGCAAACGTTCTACAACAAGGAGTCGGTGCGGAGGGAAAGCATGTTGACGACCATTGGCGTGGTGTTGGCCACGATTGCGATTTCGTTTGTGGGCTTTGTGCTGCTGCTCAAGCTCGGTATTCGCTGGTATTTCACGCGCATGGTCAAGGCGGCGCAGACCATGGCGGCCAGCCACCAGGGCATGGTGGCGCGCATCACCTTGCAGCTGCGCAAGACCAATTTCAGCGATCCGCGTGTGCATGCGGTGATGCAGCAGCTCAAGGCCCTGGGCTACGTATCGGCCGGGCGCTATGAGGTGGACGAGATGCCGACTCTTAAGATGTGGGCCGGCACGCATCCGAAAAACGGCACCCTGGCCTTGGTGCTGGAGCTCAATGACCGTTTGCACGGCACGGATCTGATTCGCTTTTACGACAACGGCGCGGTGTTGGGCGCAGGCACCAACCCGGTCTACCACGCCGACCGTTACCCCAGCCATATCCAGTACCGCCAGTTTCCGCCGGGCACGCCCATGCAGGAGGTGGCGCAGTGGCTGGCGGCGCGGCCCATGCAGGCGGGCCAGTTGGTGGCCACGCACGAGAACCTGCGCCAGCTCAACGCCAAGATGTATGCCGAGCTGATGGATTACCAGCTGTCGCTGCCCACGCTAGGTTTGCCTGCTTGGAAAGACATGGTGCTCAAGGACGCCAAATCCCTGGGCGCTACCTTGCCCGAGATGACGGAGCAGCAGTGGCAAGCCGGTTACGACGCGCATTTGCTGAGCATGGCCGAGGCCACCGAAACGGCGATGAAGGACCACGTGCTGCGCAGCGGCGCGGTGTCGGCACTGGAGTGGGACCACATACAGTACGAGCTGGTTTACGTTTACGAGCGCTTGAGCGCCGAAGATGTGGCCGAGCGCGCCTTGCGCCGCAGCGAGTGGACGGCCGACGAGCCGCGGGTGGAAGCGCTGCTGCAGCAAAAGCTGCCACACCCGGCGCTGTTTGAGGCGATTCAGCAACTGCTGCCGCCAGACCAGCGCTTTCGCCTGCTCACCGAGGTAAGCCAGCCGGTGGCCGCCCGCGTTTACCGGCCGGTGCAGATAGCCGAGAGCAGCTTTTGAGGCCGGGCTGAGACGCGCTTTGTGACCGCGCTTTGGAGGCAGCCTCAGCGAGCAGCGCGGTAGGGCTCGTCCATGGGCACAAAGTCTTTTTCGGCCAGCGCGCCTTGTACCCAGGCTTGTACGCCGGGCAGTTGGTGCACGCGCTCGATGTAGGCGGCTATTTCGCCGGGCACCGGCAACTGGTAGGTTTTGATGCGGCTGCAGACGGGCGCGTAGTAGGCGTCGGCAATGCTGAACTGGTCGAACAGCAGCGGGCCGCCGTGTTGCGACAGCAGGTGGCTCCACATGCTGCATAGGCGCTCGATGTTTTTGCGCACGCCGGCGTTGTCGCGCCAGACGATTTTTCCGACCTCGGCCAGATCAGCCTCGATGTTCATGCCGCAGGCGCTGCGCAGGGCGCTGAAGCCGCCATGCATCTCGGCGCAGATGCTGCGGGCGGTGGCGCGGGCGGCCTTGTCCTTGGGCCAGAGTTGCTTGTCGGGAAACTGCTCTGCCACGTATTCGGCAATGGCCAGGCTGTCCCAGATCGCGATGTCGCCATCGCGCAGCAGCGGCACGGTGCCGGTGGGGCTGACTGCCGCCATGGTGCGTTTGAATTCGGACTGGCTGTCGAAGCCGTCAAAGCGCACGTATTTCTCTTCGAACGGTATGCCGGCCTGGTGCAGCAGCACCCAGGCGCGCATGGACCAGGACGAGTAGTTTTTGTTGCCGATATAGAGCTGCAGCATGGTGAAGTTGGGGGCAGTAGTGGTGCGGACTGCTTTTATACCGGATTTACCCCGCAGCTGGACCAGGCGGCAGTGAAAGCGCGCTCAACGCTTGCGCAAGTTGGTGTAGAGCGAATGCAGCAGCGTGTGCATGGCTTCGGTGTCGGCGGTACCCAGCTTCTCCCAGGCTTGGACGTGGGCTTGCTCGACCAGCGGAATCGCGCAGTCCAGCAGGGCCGAGCCCTCGGGCGTTAGGCTCAGCGCCAGGCTGCGGCGGTCGCTGGCGTCGGCGGCGCGCACGGCCAGGCCCTTGGCTTCGAGGCTGTCGAGCAGCCGGGTGATCTGGGTGCGGGTGGCTTTGAGCGACATGCTCATCTGCGTGGGGCTGACCGATTCGTGCACGCTGTCGGCCAGTAAGCGCAGCGCCAGGTATTCGCGCAATTGCAGCTGCAGCGGGCTGAGTGCGGTTTCCAGGCGCTGCTCCAGCAAGAGGGCGCTGTGCAGCAGCAAATGGGTGGCGGAGACGGCGTGGGCCAAGGTGGGCGGCTTGTCTGCCAGAGCCCGTTCCAAGCGGGAATCTATACCTGTACTCATAACGGAAACCAAACACAATACATAACCCGCGCCAGCGGGCAGCGGCGCGGCTTTTTTTCATGGAAGGTGCGGCGGCTTGGGGGCCGCAGCCCGCTCATACCGGCCAGATGACGCCGTTGTCGTTGAGGATGGCGTCCAGCGGCAGGTCGTGCGGCTCGGGTTCGAAGTCGTCAACAAAGCCGTCGGTAAAGCCCAGGCCCACGGTGAAGGGGCGTGGCTCCAGCGCGGCCAGTGTGCGGTCGTAAAAGCCGCCGCCGTAGCCCAGGCGGTAGCCGCCGGGGCCGTAGCCCACGCAGGGCACAAACAGCAGCGTGGGCACGATCAGCTCGGTGTTCAGCGGTTTGGGGATGTCGTAGGCATCGAGCTCCATCGGGCAGCCGGGGTACCAGGCGTGGAAGGTGAGCGTTTTGTGCAGCTTGTTGACCACCGGCAGGCCGATGCGGCGCAGCTTGGGCTCGTCCATCAGCGCGCCATCTTCCTTCCAGCGGTGCAGCGCGGGCAGCGGATCGAACTCGCCCTTGATGGGCCAGTAGGCGCCGATGACGGTGTCTTCGCGTTCGGTCAGCCAAAAGCGCAGCACTTGTTGCAATTGTTCGGCGCGCTCAAGGCGGTTGGGCATATTCAGGCGCTTTTCAATCAGCGCTTGGCGTACGGCTTTCTTGTCCATCGCAGACATCCCTCCAGAAACACTCTGTCGTTCGTCACATTCTGACAGCTGCCGGGCGGGCTCCAGACAAAATCGGCTAGTGAAAACGCGCATCCTTGGCAGCCGGGCCGGGCAAACCGTTAACAGGTGTAAACCGACGGCTTGCGCACTCAACCCTTGGCCGCTTGCGCTCTTGCGCTGGTGTGTATGATTTTGCTATTGCCTGGGGCGGCGCCACGTCGCCGTCCACCCACGAAATAGCGAGATGGACGAGTCATGCGTTGGAATCGGATGTTGACGCCGTTGATGGCGGCTTGCCTGGCCGGGGGTGCGCTGCCCCTGGCGGCACAGACTATTTTGCAAGGCGCGGAAGCCGCGCCCACAGCGCCAGTGGCGCAGCCAGCCCCTGCCGCGCCGCTTGCTGCAGCGCCCGCGGTACAGGCGCAGACGGCGCCTTTGCTGCTGCCGGCCGCGCAGATGGCCAATGACGATGTCATCGTCGAGATGCAGCAAGCCTTCCGCAAGCGCGACAAAAACAAGCTCAGCCAGTTGCTGCCCGCCAGCCGTGGCCATGTGCTGGAGCCTTGGGCGGCGTACTGGGAGCTGCGGGTGCGCCTGCAAGAGGCCACGCAAGACGAGGTTCAGAGCTTTCTCACCCGCTGGGCCAGCACCTACCAGGAAGACCGCATGCGCAACGACTGGCTGCGCCTGCTGGGCCAGCGCCGCGACTGGAGCAATTTTGACGCGCTCTACCCCGCTTTCCGCATGGGCGACGACCGCGAGCTGCGCTGCTACGCGGCGGTAATCGATCTGGCCAAGGGCAAACTCAGCGCGCAGCAGGTGACCGGCGTCAAGAACGACTGGTATGCGCAGCGCGATTCGGAAGATGGCTGCAACCTGGCCGGTGGCGAGCTGTTCTCAGCGGGAAAACTGACGGCAGACGATGTGTGGCGCCGCGCCCGTCAAACCATGGAAACCGGCCGCAGCCGGGCGGCGCGCGCTGCCGTGGAAGTGGTGGCGCCGGTGCAATTGCCGGCTTTTGCCAGCATGCTGCAGTCGCCCATCAAGTTCCTCACCGCCAAGGCCAAAACGCAGTCGCGCGACCAGCAAGAGCTGGCCACGCTGGCCTTGGTAAAAATGGCCGCCGAAAACCCGGACAGCGCCGCCAACCTGCTGGACAGCCGCTGGGGCGAGCTGCTGGGCCAGGAAAAGCGTGACTGGGTCTGGGGCGTGATCGGCAAAACCCAGGCCACGCGCCTCTCGCCAGAGGCCATGAGCAGTTTTGCCAAGGTGGGCAAGGACAGCAACCTGAACGACGACATGCTGGGCTGGAAAGCCCGCGCCGCCTTGCGTGCCGGCCAGTGGCAGCAGGTGCGCAAGAGCATCGAAGCCATGAGCGAGGACGAGCGCAAAGACCCGACCTGGGTGTACTGGCGCGCCAAAGCCATGCAGGCCGGCCGCATCAGCGACACCCAGGCACAGCAGGCGCGCGATCTGTTCCAGCAGATTGCCGGCTCGCAAGGCTTTTACGAGCAGCTGGCGCAAGAGGAGCTGGGCCAGAAGATCAGCCTGCCGCAGGCACCGGTGGTGGTGGACGAGCAAGCCCGCCAAGCCGCCCGCAGCAACCCCGGTCTAGCGCGGGCGCTCTACGCTATCCAGCTGGGCTTGCGCAGCGAAGGCGTGCGTGAGTGGAACTACACCACCAACCTGCACGACAACGGCGGCATGGGCGACCAGGAGCTGCTGGCCGCTGCCGATCTGGCCTGCCAGCGCCAGATCTGGGACCGCTGCATCAACACCAGCGAGCGCACCAAATCGGTGGTCAACGTGGCGCAGCGCTTTCCCATGCCTTTCAAGGAAGCGGTGGTGAGCCGCTCACGCGATATCGGGCTCGATCCGGCCTATGTCTATGGCCTGATCCGGCAGGAGAGCCGCTTCATCATGGATGCGCGCTCGGGCGTGGGCGCTTCGGGCTTGATGCAGATCATGCCGGCCACCGCCAAATGGACGGCGCGCAAGATCGGCATGAGCGATTTCACGCCTGGCAGCATCAACGACCGCGACACCAATATCACCTTGGGCACCGCCTACCTGAAGCTGGCGCTGGACGATTTTGACGGCTCCATGGCCATGGCCGCCGCCGGTTACAACGCCGGCCCGGGCCGGCCACGCAGCTGGCGCAATGGCCCGGTGCTCGATGGTGCGATCTGGGCTGAGAACGTGCCCTTCAACGAAACCCGCGATTACGTGAAGAAGGTGCTCTCCAACACCACCAGCTACGCGGCCATCATTACCGGCCAGCCGCAATCGCTGCGGGCGAGGTTGGGAACGGTGGGGCCTCGGGCCGAGGGCGAGCCGGATCTTTCCAAAGATCTGCCTTGAGGGGCTGATTGCGAGAACGAAAACGGCGCCAGATGGCGCCGTTTTTACGGGCAGAGCGCTGTCGTTTTACAGCAAGCGGGCTTTGACGCTTTTGCCTTTGACACGGCCGCTGTTGAGCTTGTTCACGGCTTGGGGGGCGATGTCGCGGGCCACGGCTACGTAGGTGGAGAAGTCGTTGACGTTGATCTTGCCGATCTGCTCTTTGGTGTAGCCGAAATCGCGCGTCATGGCGCCCAGCACATCGCCGGCGCGGATTTTCTCTTTGCGGCCGCCGATGATCTGGATGGTGCGCATGGCTGGCACCATGGGCGCGTTGGAGGCGGGTTTCAGCTCGGTCAGCGGGTGCCATTCGGATTCGCGGCCTTGCAGCAGCTCGATCTTGCCGACCGAGCCCATCTCGTCCATGCTTGCCAGGCTCAGCGCCAGGCCTTCGGCATCGCCCCGGCCGGTGCGGCCGATGCGGTGGATGTGTACTTCCGGATCGGGCGTGGTGTCGACGTTGATCACCGCTTCCAGGTTGGCAATATCCAGGCCGCGTGCGGCTACGTCGGTAGCTACCAGCACGCTGCAGCTGCGGTTGGCAAACTGCACCAGCACTTCGTCGCGCTCGCGCTGCTCCAGCTCGCCAAACAAGGCCAGGGCGCTGATGCCCTGGGCTTGCAGCACGTCGACCAGGTCGCGGCACTGCTGCTTGGTGTTGCAAAAGGCAATCGACGACTCGGGCCGGAAATGCGCCAGCAATTGCGATACTGCATGCAGGCGCTCGCTCTCGCTCACCTCGTACCAGCGCTGGGCGATCTTGTTGGCGCTGTGTTGGGCCGCCACCTTGACGGTCTGCGGGTCGCGCATGAAGCGCTGCGCCAGCTGGGCAATGCCTTCGGGGTAGGTGGCCGAGAACAGCAGCGTCTGGCGCTCGGCCGGGCACTGGCTGGCGACGGTCACGATATCGGCGTAAAAGCCCATGTCGAGCATGCGATCGGCCTCGTCCAGCACCAGGGTGTTGAGCGCGGCCAGGTCGATCACGCCGCGCTCCATCAGGTCCATCACGCGGCCGGGCGTGCCGACAATGATGTGGGCACCGTTTTCCAGGCTGGCGATCTGGTTGCGCGAAGGCACGCCGCCGTAAACGGTGACGACCTTAATGTTTTCCTCGGCCCGGGCCAGGCGGCGGATCTCGGTGGCCACCTGGTCGGCCAGCTCGCGCGTGGGGCACAGCACCAGGGTTTGCACCGCAAACCAGCGCGGGTTCAGGCGCGCCAACAGCGCCAGGCCAAAGGCGGCGGTTTTGCCGCTGCCGGTGCTGGCCTGGGCGATCACGTCCTTGCCCTGCAAGGCCAGCGGCAGGCTGGCCGCCTGGATGGCCGTCATCTGCGTGTAGCCGAGCTGCTGCAGATTGGCCTGTGTGGCGGCGCCCAGCGGCAATTGGGCGAAGGAGTGGGTGTCCGCTGCGTTGGCGGTGTTGTTGTTGGCTGCGTTCATGGCGCAATTATCCGGTGTGGCGGCCGATATGGCTGTGCTGACCTGGGGTTATCCCTGGTTTTTGCAGGCTGTCCGGGCGGGCGCCTGAGATGCCCGGCCTGCCATCGTTTTGTCATCTGAGCCCCTGGCGGAAGATGCACAATGGCGCATGACTTACCTGAAGCCCGCATTCACCGCACCTACCAGCCACCGCACGGCCGAATCCGCGCTGGCGCAGGTGCAAGCCATTTATACCGAGCAAATCCAGTTTCTGCGCGACGCCATGCAGCGCTTTGTGGCCGGCGAAACGCCCAGCGCGCCGTACCGTGCCTGCTACCCGTTTGTGCGCATGCAAACGCGCACCGTGGCACGCGCCGACAGCAAGCTGGCCTACGGCTTTGTCGAAGGCCCTGGCCATTACGAAACCACGCTCACACGGCCCGATCTGTTCGCCAGCTACTACGCCGAGCAGTTTCGCCTGCTGATCGCCAACCACGGCATTGAGCTGGAGGTGGGCACCAGCAACCAGCCGATTCCCATCCATTTCTCGTTTGCCGATAACGACCATATCGAAGGCAGCCTCTCGCCCGAGCGCCGCCTGCTGATGCGCGATGTGTTCGACCTGCCCGATCTGCATGCCATGGACGACGGCATTGCCAACGGCACCTGGGAGCCGCACCACGGCGAGCCGCAACCGCTGTCGCTGTTTACCGCGCCACGGGTCGATTACTCGCTGCAGCGCTTGCGCCACTACACCGGCACCTTGCCCGAGTGGTTCCAGAACTTTGTGCTGTTCACCAACTACCAGTTCTATATTGACGAGTTCATCCGCCTGGGCCGCGCCGAAATGGCCAAGCCGGACAGCGAATACATCGCCTTCATCGAGCCGGGCAATGTGGTGACGCGCCGCGTCGGCTTGCCGGCCGAAGCGGTAGACGCGCTGGGCAACCCGCCGCCACGCTTGCCGCAAATGCCGGCCTACCACCTGGTGCGCGCTGACACCACGGGCACCACCATGGTGAACATTGGCGTGGGCCCGGCCAATGCCAAAACCATTACCGACCACATTGCCGTGCTGCGCCCGCACGCCTGGATGATGCTGGGCCACTGCGCCGGCCTGCGCAACAGCCAGCAGCTGGGCGATTACGTGCTGGCGCACGCCTATGTGCGCGAAGACCATGTGCTCGACGAAGAGCTGCCGCTGTGGGTGCCGATCCCGGCGCTGGCCGAGATTCAGCAGGCGCTGCAGCAAGCGGTGGCCGACGTCACGCAGGTGGCCGAGTCTGACCTCAAGCGCTTCATGCGCACCGGCACCGTGGCCAGCACCGACAACCGCAACTGGGAGCTGCTGCCCAACAACACGCCGCAGCGTCGCTTCAGCCAAAGCCGCGCCGTGGCGCTGGATATGGAAAGCGCCACCATTGCCGCCAACGGCTTCCGCTTCCGCGTGCCTTACGGCACCTTGCTGTGCGTGAGCGACAAGCCGCTGCACGGCGAGATCAAGCTTCCCGGCATGGCCAACCACTTTTACCGCGAGCGGGTGGATCAGCATTTGCGCATCGGCATGCAGGCGGTGAACATCTTGCGCGCCGGCGGTGTGGACCGCTTGCACAGCCGCAAGCTGCGCAGCTTTGCGGAAGTGGCTTTCCAGTAAAGCAGAGTAGAAAAAGCGACGGGCAAGTGCAACCGCTGCACTTGCCCGTCTTTTTTGATCAGTGGTCTGGCCGGGGCCGCTCAATCAGGCTTGACCTGGGCGTGCTTGAGCACCTTTTGCCAGCGCGCCTGCTCTTTGGCGATGAACTGCGCAAACTGCTGCGGCGTATCGCCAATTGGCTCGGCCGCGTCGCCCTGCAGGCGCTTGAGCGAATCGGGCGCTTTCACCGCCTTGGCGCATTCTGCGGCCAGCTTTTCCACATGCGCTGGCGCCAGCGATTTGGGGGCCAGCATGCCGTACCACTGCGTCATTTCAAAACCCGGAAAACCTTGCTCGGCCACGGTAGGCACATCGGGCAATTGCTCCAGGCGCTTGGTTGAGCCCGTGGCAATGCAGCGCACCTTACCGGCTTTGATGAAGGGCAGCAGCGCCGATGCGCCCACCGATGCCGCATCGAGCCGGCCCGAGAGCAGGTCTTGCATCATCGGGCCCGTGCCTTTGTAGGGCACATGCAGCATGAAGATGCCCGCCGTCATCTTGAGGTACTCAAACGCCAGGTGGCCCGCGCTGCCGTTGCCGGCCGAGCCGTAGCTGAGCTTGCCCGGTTGGCTCTTGGCCAGCTTGACCAGGTCTTGCAGGTTCTTCACCGGCAAATCGGGGTGCACCACGTACAGGCTGGGCACCTTGGCGAGCAGGCTGATCGGCTGAAAATCCTTATTCGGGTCGTACGGCAGTTTGTCGAAGATATAGGGGTTCACCGCCAAGGTGCCGATGTGGCCGAGGATGACCGTGTGCTGGTCGTCCGAGCGGGCCACCTCTTGCATGGCGATATTGCCGGCCGCGCCGGGCTTGTTTTCCACAAACACGTTCTGCCCCAAGGTTTTGGACAGCTCAGCCGCCGTGGAGCGGGCCACGATCTCGGAGCTGCCGCCGGGCGCAAACGGCACCACAAAACGCACCGGCTTGCTGGGCCAGGCATCGGCCGCGAATGCCGAGCGGCCCAGCAGGCTGGCGCCAGCCAGTGCAGCGCCGCTGGCGAGCAAGTGGCGGCGCGAAATGCGCAACATGGCGCTGGCCGAAGTGTCGATGGATGAGGGCATGCTGTCTCCGTGCTTATCGGTTGTAGATTTAGAGCCCCATGGTCGCCGAGCTGGCTGTCATTTGGCTGTCACGGACAGGCGGAAATCTGCTGGATTTCCCTGATTTCAGCGAGAAAAGACTTGGTGGACATTGTGCGAGCGCACTTGGGTTCCGCGCGCAATTCTCGCAGGCTGTTGGCTGTTTCACCATCCCTTCAGCCAGTGCCTGCGATCGCAGCAAACGGCGGCGGTTTGGCTGCCGAAGGACAGCCAAACTTCGTGCTCTGACTTGCTAACCCTTGCATACCGAACTTTCGTTTCCTCAAAAAAAGTCCCGATGCTAGGCAGCGGCCATGACGTGCCGATGAAGCCGGCGTGACCAGGGAGTGACTGCGCTGTGACAGCTTGGCCCAGGCCGCGCCAGACAACAAAAAAGACTGCCGAAGCAGTCTTTGGGGGTGTGGTGCGCGCTAAGCGCTTAGTCGGCGAAGGTGCCGGCGGCCTTGATGATAGGCGTCCACTTGGCGATTTCGGCCTGCACAAAGGCCTTGTGGCCTTCGGGCGTGATGCGGTTGTCGGTGGCGACCACGGCGCTCAGGCCTTCGGACTTTTTGATGAACTCAGGGTCCTTGAGCGATGCCTTCAGCGCCTCGTTGACCTTCTTGAGAATGTCAGCGGGCGTGCCCTTGGGCGCGTACAGGCCGTGCCAGATGGTCACTTCAAAGCCCTTGAGGCCTTCTTCCTGCAGCGTGGGCAGGTCTTTGAGCGAGGCGGTGCTCAGGCGCTTGGGCGTGGTCACGGCATAGGCCTTGACCTTTTTGCCTTCGATCTGGCCGGTGGTGTTGGTGGTCTGGTCGCACAGCACGTCGACCTGGTTGCCCATCAGATCAGCGATAGCGGGCGCAGCACCCTTGTAGGGCACGGGCGTCATCGGCACCTTCAGCGTGCTTTGCAGCAGCAAGCCGCACAGGTGCGAGGCAGAGCCGATGCCGGCGTTGGCCAGGTTGACCTTGTCCTTTTCCTTGTTGATGAAGGCGGCCAGTTCCTTGTAGTTGTTGGCGGCCAGCGTGGGCTTGCCGATCAGGGTCATCGGCACGTCGTTGATGATGCCCAGGTATTCAAAATCCTTGGTCACATCGAAAGACAGCTTGCGATACAGGATGGGCGCGGTGGCCACACCAATGTGGTTGAGCAGCAGGGTGTAGCCGTCGGGCTTGGCGCGGGCGGCCTTGGCCATGCCGATGGTGGAGCCGGCGCCGTCGGCGTTGTCGATCACGATGGTGACGTTGTTGCCCAGGTTCTTGCGCAGCGATTCGGACAGGTCGCGGGCCACGCGGTCGGTGGGGCCGCCAGCCGTGAAGGGCACGACGATGGTGATGGGTTTGGAGGGATAACCCGCCTCGGCGTGAGCGCCTACTGCGGCGAAAGCGGCCAAAGCCACGGCACTCCATTGCATCATCTTCTTCATTGGGGTTGTCTCCAAGATTACAAAAAGGAGTGCCATGCTAACGACTGTGGCTGCGGGTTTTTCTAAGGTAAACCCTTGTTTTTCCTGAGCTTCCCCCGCGCAACAGAACCTCGGCTTTAAGCCAAATTGGTTGTCGGCGCAATGACTGCGAGCACTAATTGCTATGATTTTTGATAGTCAAAACGTCAGCCCGCATATGTAAATTATTTTGGTTTTTTTCATTTCAATGCGGCAAAATTGCGCTGGCGCAAAGGCCTGCTGGCATAAAGACCCTACAGATTCTTCGGGTCCAGCGGCACCGGGCCCTGGCTGCTGCGGCGCGGGCGGTGCGCTGCAATGCCGCGTGCCATGCGTGCATTGCGCACGGCGGCGGCCGAGCGGCCCAGTTGCGCGGCCAATTGGGCATCGGGGGCGGTGCCCAACTGCACAATTTCGGCATCGGTCCACGTTTGTTGCTGCTCTTTGCCGCGGCTGGTGTCCAGCGGCGCAATGCCCAGCGCGCCGCGTTTGGCCACCACGCTGGCTTTGCTGATGCCCCATTGCGCGGCCAATTGCGCATCGGTGGCGGTGCCCAGGGCGGCCAGCATGTCCTCCGTCCAGGCCACATGGCCGAAGGCGGGAATGCCCAGGCTGTTGCGCTTGAGGTTGACGGTTTTGGCGCTGGTGCCCCAGCGCTCGGCCAGCACCGCGTCTTTGTCGGTGCCCAGCAAGGCGGTCATCTCCGCCGTCCATTCCAAACTGGCTCGTCCCATGGCTGCCAAACTGCTGGTTAGAAATGCTTATTGTGCAAGCGCTTGCTCTACCGCTGCGGCCATGGCCAGCAAGCTGCGGTCTTGCATGCGCTGGCCCACCAGCATGCAGCCCACCGGCAAGGCGCCAGCGGCTTGCGGTGCGGGCAGCGAGAGCGCGGGCAGATCGTAGAAGTTGAAGATCGAGGTGTTGCGCAGAATCAGCCCGTTGGCGGCGAAGAAGGCGTTGTCGTCGCTCAGCAGATCGGCAATGTGTGGCGCGGTGATGGCGATGGTGGGCAGCAACAGCATGTCTACCTCTTGCATGGCTGCATCCATGCGCGCCTGCCATTGCTGGCGCTTTTGCAGCAGTTGCACATAGAAAGGCGCTGTGAGCGTGCGGCCCTTGTCCATGCGCGAGAGCACGCGCGGGTCGAAAGCATCACGCTGGTGGACAAGCGCATCTTGGTGAATGGCAGCGGCCTCGGCGGCGATGATCGTGCCTTCGCTTTGCAGCTGCGAGGGCGCAGCCATCAGTTGCTGCCAAGGCAGCTCGCTTACCACAGCACCTTGTGTGCGCAGTTGTGCCACTGCTTGGTCCATGGTTTGCTGTACTTCGGCACTGCATTTTTCCCAAGGCAGACCTTGGGGCAAACCAATGCGCAAACCACGCAGGCTGCGTTGCGCCAGTGGCGCAGCCGCTTGGCCGGCCATGATGGCGTCGGCCGCTGCGCAATCGGCCACGCTGTGCGCCAGCGGGCCTAACGAATCGAGGGTGAAAGACAGCGGAAAAGCCCCATCGCGCGACACGCGGGCTTGCGTGGGTTTGAAGCCGACAACGCCATTGAAAGCCGCCGGTATGCGCACCGAACCGCCGGTGTCTGAGCCAATGGCAATATCCACCAGCTTGCGGCCCACGCTGACGCCTGCGCCCGACGACGAGCCGCCCGGAATGCGCTGCGCATCCACCGCATTGCCTGGCGTGCCAAAGTGCGGGTTGATGCCCACGCCGGAGAAGGCGAACTCCGTCATATTGGTTTTGCCGACGATGACAGCGCCTGCTGCCCGCAAGCGCTGCACCACCGGCGCATCTTGCTCAGCCGGCGCGTTGCTGCGGCACATGGCAGCGCCCGCTGTGGTGACCTGGCCGGCTACATCGAGCAAATCTTTGACCGATACCAGCTTGCCATCGAGCGGCCCGAGCGACAGGCCGCGCGCGGCGCGCTGGTCGGCCGCTTGCGCTGCTTCCAGCGCTGCATCGGCGTAGAGCTGGGTGAAGATGCGGCGGCTTTCTTCGCCAAGTTGATCGAGTTGTTGCAGGCTGTGGCGCAGGCGAGAAACGGCAGTGGTCATGGGGCAGGCTATCCAATAACAAACAGGTGCGCCATGGTACCAAGCAGATGCGCTGCTGCCTGTCCCGAGCGACGGGTTTTCAGTAGCTCACGGTGACGGTGACGCGGTCGCTGTAATCGTCGGGCAGCACATTGGCACTGGAGGTTTTGCCGTAGATGGGAATGGACTGGCTGTTGGTGTTGCCCGTGCCGGTGAAGGTGTTGGTGCTGGCAGTGGCGCCCCAAGGGGAGCTGTAGCTGGCGTCGCGGTACAGCTGGTAAGTGACGGTGTCGGTGTTGCCGCTCAGGCTGCCTTTGAGTATGCCTTGTCCGGCCGTGTTGCCGTTGGACGGTTGCAGGCTGATGCGGTACGGCGTTTTGTTGGTGCAGCGCAGCGACAAGGCGCTGTTGGTCTGGGCAGCTGTGTCAAAACCGGTCACATCGGGGAAGACCAGGTTGTTGGTGACCAGGGTGTCGCAGCGCGGGCGGGCCACGGCGCTGACGGAGAAGGGAAAGGTGCTGGTCGAGATCGAGACGCCACTGACGGAGGTCACACCGCTGCAGCTTTGCGAGCCGATCGTGGCGGTGATCTCGGTATGGTTGGTGTCGAACTGGCCTGAAAAGCTCTGTGGCACGAGCGACTCTTGCCCTGGCAGTACCGAGGCGGTGTAGCTGACAGAGCCGCTGGTGGTGGAGAATCTGGGCACATTCAGCACGGCGCTGGCTGGCGCGTCGGGGCCCCAGCGCGAGCCCCAGGCGCTGCTGCCCGAGGTGTAGATTTGGAACTTGAGGGAGCCTTCCACATCGCCATTGATGGTTCTTGCGTTCCAGTTGGAGCCGCTGCCCGACCCGGTGCCGATGTGAAAGCACAGCGTCACATTGCCGCTGGTGGCGGACGTGTTGCGGCACTGAAACGTGAGCTGCCCGGTGGTGGTGGCCGTTGTACCGTCGAGCGGCACAAATGTGCCAAAGTTGATGTTGGAAAAGCTGAAGCCGCTGCAGGAGATGGTCTGCGCCTGGGCACTGTTGCTGCCCAGGCAGCCCAGGCACAGCAGGCACGCAGCCAGCAAAGAGCGCAGTGGGTGGCGGCGGATCAAGGCGTTCAAGGAGTGCATGCGAGGGGCCCAAGTACGGGAATCTCCGTGGCCGACGGCTTTTCCCAGTGCAGCACGGCCTGGCAGCGGCTGCCGTCGGGCAATTGCACGCTGAGCCGGGCATGGCTGCTGAGGTTTTCAAAATACACCATGCCGTCGTAGCCGACGATGCTGGTGGCCGGAGCCTGCTTGCCGCCAGCCTCGGCCGGGCGGGCTATGGCCAGGCTGCCGACGGGCAAGGGCTGGCCGCTGCCATCGACCAGGCGCACGCTGGCCGCCTGCAGCGGGACGATGTCGAACTGCACCAGCACGCCAGCTCGGTCGGTGGGCGTTACCACCTGGTCGGGCTGCGGCAGGCGCAGCTGGGCGGGGAGCGCGGCGGTGTCGATCGACAGTTTGTTGTTGTGGTAGGCGTTCAGGCGCGGCACCAGCAGATAACCCTGGGCATTGGTGCTGCCGATCAGCAAATTCTGGCGCTTGATCGGCACGTTGGGAATGCCGTTGGAGCTGACCACGGCAAAGCTGTCGTCAATGCGGCGGCTGGCAAAGGTCTGGCCGCCCAGCATGACCAGGCTGCCGTTGATGCCCGCTGCCACGCTGGTCGAGCTGTTGGCGTTGCGGTAGATGCTGCCGTTGGCCTCGTAACCGGGTGCGCTGTAATCGAGCCGGGCCTGGCCTGCGCCATCGCTTTGGGCATTGGCACTCCAGCCCCAGCCCAGGTCGCCCTCGCGCGACTGGCTGGCAAACACGTTGGCGGTGCTGCGCCCGTCTTGCCGGGTCAGCGAGCTGCCCACATTGATGCGCTGTTCAAAGAACCAGTTGAAGGTCAGTTGCAGCTGGCTTTTTTTGTGGTCGTCCAGATCGTGGTTGAGGTTGAGCGCCACGCTGCCCTGCGGCCCGAGCGTGCGGCTCCAGCCGGCAATCGCGTAGCGCTGGGCGGCCATGTCCGAATTGCGCAGATACAGCGCGCCGAGGTTGAAGCTGCCCAGGCCGGGGTGGTTGTAGCTGACGATGGCGCGGCCGGAAGAGCGCATGTGCTGGCTGTCCTGCAAGCCGGCCACGTCGCGGTAGGCGCTGCTGGCGCGGGTGGCCTGCAGGCTGGTGGCCCAGGTGCTGTTGTTCCACTGGTGGGCCAACTGCAGCAGGTGCCCGCGCTCGCTGCTGTGGCTGCTGCCGGCCGCTGCCACAGAGAAAACGCCCAGCGAGCCGGGCGCCCAGTTCACGCCCAGGCCCGCGTTGCTGACTTTGCGCGAGGCTTCGCCATGCGCGGCGAGCGTGAGCTGGTTGCTGATGCCGTAGCGCCAGGTGCCGCTGAGCATGGGGGCGGCGCTGTAGTCGAAGGACTTTTGGCCGTAGTTTTTGCGCACCCAGCCCAGCTCGGCCGACCAGTCGCTCAGGCCTTGGGCCAGCATGTCGGGCGTGCCAAAAAAGCTGTATTGCAGGTTGGTGGCGCGGCCGAGCGCATCGGTCAACACCACCTGCGCCTGGCCCGTGCCGGTAATGCCGGTGGGCGTGTTGAGCGTGAAAGGGCCGGCCGGCACCGTGCCCCGGTACTGCTGGATGCCATTGATGTACAAGGCAATGTCCGAGGGCAGCGCGCTGGTGCCCATCAGCGCCGGAATGGGCGCGGTGTTGCGGTAAGGCTGCAAGCCAAAATTGCGACCGAACTGCAGGCCGCCGATGCGGGTGCTGCGCGACCACGAGGTGGCCGCCGTCAGGCTGTCGCCCAGCCGCAGGCTGAGCATCTCGTCGGGGAAAGCCTGGCTGAAGCTGGTGTCCATGCGCACCTGGTGCCAGCGGCTGGGCGATGCGCTGGCCGATGGGCCGGCGTCATTGCTTGTGCGCTGCCATTGGCCCAGTTGCGTGCTGCTGAATGCGGCATTGGGCTGAAAATAGCGCAGCTCGGTCAGCGCGCTGAGCGAGCGGGTCTGCCGGGTCTCGTAGCCATACAGCTCGTAATTGAGCAGCAAGCCGCGCGATGCACTGGCTTGCTGGCCTTGCGCTTGCTGCGGCGTGATCTCGGTACTGGCCCAGTGCAAGGCGCTGAACGGCACGGTCATGCGCAGGTTTTGCTTTTCGGCGTTGTATTGCAGATCGATCTCGGGCAGCGACTGCAGCGCCACCCAGCCATCGTCGCCGCCGCGTGCCGCAGCCAGTGCGGTGGGGGTAAAGCCCAAGTCCAACAGGCTTTGGTGCTGCAGCCACAACTGCTCACCGCGCCAGAGCGCGGCTTGCAAGCCCTGGTCGCGGTGGTTCAGCGTGGTGGGCAAATAGAGCAGCAGGCCTGCGGCGCTGCTGGCCGCTGCCGGTTGGGCGGAGGCGGGCGGTAAATCGGATTCGCGAAACGCTGGCGCAGCGGCGCCTGCGGCCATGGCCGATGCGCTGCAGCAAAGGCTGATGCCGGCCCAGCATTGAACAGCGGTCAGTCGATGGCGCGGTTTTTCAGGTTCAGGGCTGCGGCTCGACATGGATGGGCTGGTTGACGCGGTTGATCATGGCTTCGTAGCCTTTGATCGTCTGGCTCAGGGCGACGGGCGGCGCAGGCACGCTCCACTGCATGCGGTTGCCGGGCAGCACGTAGCCGAGCAGGCCCGGTTGCACGGGGTGCAGTGCGCCTTGGGCGTCGCGGAACTCCAGGTCTGCCACTTGTGCGCGCACCGTGCCGGTGTTGTGCACCGAGAACTGCCATTGCTCCGGCGTTTTGTGCAGCTGCCAGCGCAGTTGCTTGCTCTCTTCGCCATTGGGAGCGCTGCCCACAAAAACCGGCAGCGAATAGCGCATTTGCAGCTGGATGCCTGCGCGCGCCTTACTGGGTGCGGCGGGCGCGCCATCGGCAGCTGCGGGCTTTTCCAGCGCCGGCAGTTCGTCGATGATCAGGCGGTAAGCCAGCTCCTGCCCTTCGGCCGGCGGCGGGCCGCTGCGGATCACGCGCACCAGCTGCCTGGCGCCGGGGGCCATTTGCAGCAGAGGCGGGCTGATGGTGAGCGCCGTGGTGGCGGCCAGGTAATCGGCGCCTTCCTTCTGGCTCCAGGCAAATACGCGCACCTGGGCGCTGATGGGCGTGTTGCCCACGTTGCTCAGCCACAACTCCTCGGAGTTGGCCTGGGGATTGAGTTGCAAAGAGGTGGGTGACACCTCCAGCCCGCCGGCCAGCGCGGTGCTGGCGTACAGGCTGGTCCACAGAACAGACGCCAGCAAAGCCTTTTGGGCCTTTAAACGATCGACTCTCATGCTTTTCCTGTTGTTTGCGCTGTCTGTGTGAGCCCGCTGGCTTAGTACCAGACGGTCACTTGCACGGTGTCCTTGTAGTCGTCAGGCAGCACGGCAGCCAGTGCGCCGTCTGCCACCGTGGCAAACACCTTGATGTTGATGGCCGTGCTGCCGTTGGTGTTGGTGGCGCCGCTGTTGGTCACCGTGTTGGTGTCCAGGGTGTTGCCCCAAGCAGCAGCCGAGGTACCGCTGGCCTGGCGCAGCTGGTAGGCGATGGTGTCAGTATTGCCGGTGGCCAGGCCCTTGAGGGTGCCCAGACCGGTGTCATTGGTCACATTGGTGGGGCGCAGACCAATCTTGAAAGGCGTTTTCTTGGTGCACAGCACGTCGAAATTGGTGGTGCCGTTGATGCCGGTATCGGTGGTGTCGTGCGTGCCCAGTGCCAGGTCGGCAATGGTGGTGGTGCTGATGGTGCACTTGGCCTTGACGCTCAGTGTGACATTGAAGTTGCCGGTGGCCGTACCGGTTTGGTAGGGAACTGGGGCTGCCTGAGCGCTCAGAGCGGTGGCCGAAACTGCTGCTGCGATGAACAAACGTTGGAAAAACATAGAACTCTCCTTGGTGGTAAACGCCATGCGTCTCCAGCCGCTATCGCGTCAGAGCCTGCCTGGCAGGGTGTTGCCCTTGCGGGCGGGTACCAAACTCCATGAAATCAATGACTTGGCTTGTGATTAAGTTGTAACTAAACTTTAATTACTGCTGTAATCATTTGTATGCCAAATATCAATCAAGTCGTTAAAGTTGATACACAACGTTAAGTTTCGCAGAGTGGATGACAAATGGAGATACCGATTTCTGTAAAGAAACGTGAAGCTTATTCGTTGAATAAGCTCATCCAAAAATACGTATCAATATGTCGAAAAACAATTGTTGTTATACATTGAATTTATAGAAATCCAGCGTGCTTCCTGGTTTGCTTGATGCTGCCCTTGAATCAGGCGTGCCCGCGCCCATATGTCTGGTTGATTTCCGTTATTACGAGACATTCATCCATGAGCAAACAAACCCATAGCTTCCAGGCCGAAGTGGCGCAGTTGCTGCACCTGGTCACGCATTCGCTGTATTCGAACCAAGAGATTTTTCTGCGCGAGCTGATCTCCAACGCCTCCGACGCCTGTGACAAGCTACGCTTTGAAGCGCTGAACGACAGCAGCCTGTACGGCGACCAGCCAAACCTGGAAGTGCGCGTGTCCTTTGACCAGGCCGCCAAGACGCTGACGATCACCGACACCGGCATCGGCATGAGCGCGCAAGAAGCCATCGACAACCTGGGCACCATCGCCAAGAGCGGCACCAAGGCTTTCATGGAAAAGCTCAGCGGTGATCAGAAGGCTGATTCGCAGCTGATCGGCCAGTTCGGTGTGGGCTTTTACTCGGGCTTCATCGTGGCCGACAAGATCACGGTCGAATCGCGCCGCGCCGGCCTGCCCGCCAGCGAAGGCGTGCGCTGGATCAGCGGTGGCACGGGCGATTTCGAGATTGAGCAGATCACGCGCGAAGAGCGCGGCAGCAGCGTCATCCTGCACCTGCGCGACGATGCGCTGGAGTTCCTCAACGGCTACAAGCTCAAGCAAGTCATCGCCAAGTACTCCGACCACATCAGCCTGCCCATCCTGATGGAAAAGGAAGAGTGGAAGGACGGCGAGAACGACCAGCCCGGCGAGATGGTGAAGACTGGCGAATGGGAAACCGTGAACAAGGCCAGCGCCTTGTGGACCCGCGCCAAGAAGGACATCAGCGACGAGCAGTACCAAGAGTTCTACAAAGCCATCAGCCACGACTATGAAGACCCGCTGACCTGGAGCCATAACCGCGTGGAAGGCAATACCGAGTACACGCAGCTGCTCTACATTCCCGCCAAGGCACCTTTTGATCTGTACCAGCGCGACAAACACGCCGGCATCAAGCTGTATGTGAAGCGCGTTTTCATCATGGACGATGCCGAAGCGCTGATGCCCCAGTACCTGCGCTTTGTGAAGGGCGTGATCGACTCGGCCGACCTGCCGCTGAACGTGAGCCGCGAGCTGCTGCAGGAAAGCCGCGACGTGCGCCTGATCCGCGACGGCTCGACCAAGCGCGTGCTCTCCATGCTGGAAGACCTGGCCAAGCACGACAAGCACGAGGCCACGGCCGATGCCGAAGGCGTGACCGATGTGGTCAGCGAAGAAGACAAGGCCAAGGAAGGCAAGTACAGCCAGTTCTACAGCGAGTTTGGCGCGGTGCTCAAAGAAGGCCTGGGCGAGGACATGGGCAACAAGGAGCGCATTGCCAAGCTGCTGCGCTTTGCCTCGACCACGAGCGACGGCCTCAACACCTCGCTGGCTGATTACAAGGCGCGCATGAAGGAAGGCCAGGAGGCCATCTACTACATCACCGCCGACACGCTGGCCGCCGCCAAGAACAGCCCGCAGCTCGAAGTCTTCAAGAAAAAGGGCATCGAGGTGCTGCTGATGACCGACCGGGTCGACGAGTGGGCGCTGAACTACCTGCAAGACTTTGACGGCACGCCGCTGCAATCGGTGGCCAAGGGTGCGGTCGACCTGGGCAAGCTGCAAAACGAGGAAGAGAAGAAAGCGGCCGAAGAAGCGGCCGAAGCCTTCAAGCCCATGCTTGCCAAGCTCAAGGAAGCGCTCAAGGACAAGGCTGACGACGTGCGCGCCACCAGCCGCCTGGTGGATTCGCCCGCCTGCCTGGTGGTGAGCGACGGTGGCATGAGCCTGCAGCTGGCGCGCCTGCTCAAGCAAGCCGGCCAGGCTGCGCCTGAATCCAAGCCGGTGCTGGAAGTGAATCCCGAGCACCCGCTGATCAAAAAGCTCGACGGCAGCGTGCATTTCCACGATCTGGCCAACATCGTGTTCGACCAGGCCGTGCTCGCCGAAGGCGGCCTGCCCGAAGACCCTGCTGCCTACGTGAAGCGGGTGAACGCACTGCTCGCCTGAGCGGCCTTCTCCAAGCCAAAAACCAACCCAGGTCCCGCAAGGGCCTGGGTTTTTTTACGCCTGCGGCCACCGAAGCCGGGCGCTGCACAAGTGGCCGCCAAAGCTGTTGCAGAGAACAAATCTGTTATTTGTTTGAAATATTTAAAATTAATAAAGGTAAATAATTAAAATAAAACACTGTCTATCCAAAGCGGATAGCGTAAGACTGCCGTCAGCTTGGTTGCGCATGGAAATATCTATAAAAATCAAATTCATGAGCAATAGCTATAGGCTGGCATTGATTGTTTGTTGGTATGTTGCGATAGAAACCAATAAGCAGAATCACTGAAATTTGACCAAAGTGTGCAATTACTAGTGATACATTCGGATTCATTTTATGCCCTAGGGTTTGTCCCATTAGGGCTGCGGTACGGGTGTCCTCTGTACACGTAACTCGTCGCTGAGAGCGATTCCCGCCGCTTACTCCACTGAAACAGCAATTCGCCAAGACCTTTGAAACAGGTCTGGGCGGAGCTTTTGCTTTTCTCTTTTTAGTGCACAAGGAGCGAGAGTGAGTCAATTCAAGCGAATCCCTGCTGCTGCATCTCTATCAGGGCTGCGTTGGCGGGCGATAGGTGTGCTGGCGGCAGGGTGTTTCCCCGTCCTGGCGAGCGCCGCCACCACCAATCTGGATATCTTGGTCAACCATGACGCATTTCCAGCCAAGCTGGGGGCGGACTCTGGCGTGGTCGATACCCCCGTAGGCGGTGAGCTGGTTTACCGTGCGAAGGTTCAGCTCAATGGCGGCACCGGTGTTGTCACCAATGTCAACCTGACCCAAGAGCTGCCAGCAGGCGCCATCTTCAAGGGCCTGGGCCAATTGCCATCGGGAGTCCAGTGCGATGCAACGTCGCTGAAAGAAGGCGATTTGATTGTTGCGGGTCAAAAGATCCAGTGCACGATTGACCAGGTCACCCCGGATGTCGTCAATGTCGATTTCCGCGTCATCTTCCCAACGGCTGGTACGGACTGGACGGCCAAGGCCTCCGCAGAGTCGCCAGACAATGTGGACCCGGATGACAAATGGGAAGAGCCCAACCACTCCAACATCTCCCGCACCGTTACCGCGTATGAAAGCGCTGACCTGAAAGTCCAGATCAAAGCCGTCGGGGAAGCAAAGCCTGGCGCGGCCACCATCACCACTGCAAAGCAAAGCTCGACCATCTACTACGCGGTGGATGTGAGCAATGCGGCATCGGCCTATTCGTATCCGCTCAAAAAAGGTGATACCGCCAAGTTATGGGTCGCAAAGCCTGCAAATGGTACTTTCACAGGCAACGAGATCGTCGGCCCAGGTTGGCGTTGCGAGCCTGCTAAAAATGGCACTCCGCCGGTTGATGGCCTGGACTGTACCTATACCGCCACCGCCGATGTGCCCGTGGGCCAAGCACTGGGTACGACCATCTACATCCCCATGCGGGTTGATTTGGAAGAAGGGGATATAGCGGCAACCGCCACGGTGAGCACCCAAGTGGGAGAGACCGTGCTGCTGGATGCGGATCCTGAAAACAATACGAGCTCAACCACGATTAAGGTGAAACCTAATCTGGAAATGAACATGACTTTGACGAAGTCTGCTCAGCCCGGGACACTGGATTTGCTGGCTGCAGATGCGCAAGGTTATGTGCCGGTCAAGTACACCTTCGTTGCCCAACGATCGGCTGGTGTGATCGAGCCAGGCATTATTGGGCTGGAAGATACTTTGCCTGCTGATCTGGCGTTCGACACCTCTGATGCAACGGTTCAGTTCACAGGAACGGGTTGGAATTGCGATCTCTCTGATGTTGCCACCAACTACCTGTCGTGCTCGTACTCTGGCTCACTGAATAGCAACAGCGAAACTGTGCCTCTGGTGGTCAACGCCAAAGTCAAGGTGCAGCCCGTATTTGAAAAGCCTGCTGCAGACGGTGTCGCCGCCTCCAGCGTCAAAAACACAGCCACGGTTTCTGCAGAGAACGAGCCAGAAGAAAGCAAGGACGATAACCAGGCATCGGCTGTTGTGACGGTGAAAAATACCGTGGATCTGGGTATCTCCAAGAGCTCCGAATTCAAGGTGGTGCAATCGGGTTTGGAGTATTACTACGACATCAAGGTCACCAACAACGATTCGTATGTGGCGGTTTTGCCTGGGCAAACTATTACTGTCACGGACCAATTAGTGGATCGCTTGGCTTTTGTTGGCGTGGATGCTCAGACGTCTCCGGACTGGAGTTGTACCGCCACGGGTGGCCAATATGATGCATTGGCACAAGCCACCTTGGGCCAATTGCTGACTTGCACCTACAACAAGGGGTTGGTCAAAAAGGGTGCCGGGGCCAATAGCTCGGTGCTGCGCATCAAAGTCAAGCCGCATTTGGCTAACAGCACGACTCCGTTTGCCACTATCACGAACAAAGCCAACCTGACGGGTGTGGATGGCCGTGGCAACAGCACCGTTATCACCACCAATCCATCGACAGATGTGAATTTGTCCGAAAAAATTGCGGACCTGCGCATTGGGAAGACGGCCGAGGTCATGCCGCGTAGCAAACCTTATGCTAGCAACGCCTCGGGGGCCGAAGTGGTCTATACCTTGGTGGTACAGAACCTGCGCCCCAAAGATGGCTCGGCTTCGCAGATCGCCAAAACGGTGACCGTGACTGATGATGTGACAAATCTGATCACCAATGCGGTAGCTGATGCAGCAGGGGTGAAAGCCTATGCAGAAGAGGCGAACACTTCAGCCAATGTGAAGCGTTATATCCAAGCGCATGCCTATAAGCCTGGGGAAAAGGAAGAGATTCCTGGTGCTTGCAAGATCAATGGGGCGAGTACGCGCAATTCTGCGAACGTGACGTGTACGTTCTCGCAAATGCCTGTGAGTGACTCTGACGAGTACAAGGTGGTTATTCGCGCTTTCCAGTACGTCGATGCCAAGAGCGCTGGGGATATGACCAATACCATCAGGAATACTGCCAAGGTTCAGTCTCCTGACACGGCCGAGGTCAATAAAGACAATAACGAGGACTTTGCCGACATCATCTTGAGCGCCTTGACGGATCTGAAGGTGGAAAAGAAGGCGGACCCTGTTCAAGCTGCAGCAGGCCAAGCGATTACCTATACGCTGTCTACAACCAACGTTGGCCCATCCAAGGCTGAAAACGTCAAACTGGTAGACCAGTTGCCCGTGGGCGCTATTTGGGTTGGCAATGCACCAACCATTAACAATGGCACATGCAAACTGAGTGGCAATGCAGCATTTGCAGATGGCCTGGTGATCACGTCCGCCAACAACACCATGACTTGCACATGGTCCAGCGCATTTGGTGCCAATAGCGGCACGGATGTGCTCTACCGCCTGCGCTCTGCTTCGCAAAACTACCCAGCCAGTTTGGACAACCAGGTCGATGTGAGCACCGATACGACCGAGGTCGATCTGACCAACAACCACGCTGAAAAGCAGGTGCCGCTGAGCCTGCCTGAGGTGGATGTGTTGATCAATATGCGCCATACGGCAGATGGCTTGCCACTGCTGACGAAGAGCACGCAATACACCATCACGGTGACCAACAGCGGCAAGTCTGCATCCTATGCAACGGGTGTGAACATGACGAACCTGTTCCCTGCACAGGGCTCGACAGCGGAGTTCCGCTTTGACCAACTGGTGGCGGTGAAGGGTGACAAGCGCTTCAGCACAAAAAACTGCAAGGTTCTGCCCGATGAAGCTACGGCACGCGAGCTGGTTTGCGACTTCCCTTGGCTGGCGGTTGGCGAGTCCGTCGACATCGTGTTCACCATGACCCCCACTGCTTTGATGGAAGGGCGCCCAGTCGGCACCATCAACCACATTGCCACGGTGTCTGCTGATGTGGAGCGCTTGAATGCCGGCGGTGAGGCGCTGAATAACCAAGCGAAGGACCGCACTTCCACCTACGACCCAAGCAAGATCTCGCCTGAAGAGGCTGAAAAGCTGCGCTATGTCGACCTGTCCGTCACCAAAACCGCCACCAGCGTGCCGGTGGGCGGCATCTCCCAGGGCGACAGCATTGGCTACAGCCTGGTGGTGAAGAACGAGGAAGATCCGAACCGTGTCGACCCCGTGACTGGCAAGGCTGCGCCTTTGCACTTGAAAGACGGCCAGGCGGTAGTGACCGATGTGCTGCCCGAAGGTCTGGAGCTGGTGGGCAATGTGCCTGCAGGCTGCAGCTACGACGCGGCCAGCCGCACGCTCAGCTGCACGGTGACCGATCTGGAAGCCGGTAAATCCGTGTCGTTCGACTTCACGGTGCAGGTGACAGCCATTGCCGAAGGCCAGACCAGCATTGCCAACAAGGCCACGCTGACCAGCCCTGGCGACCCGGTGGAGCCCAATAACGAAGACACCGAAGAAACGCCGGTGGCTACTTTGGACCTGGCTTTGACCAAGCAAGTGGACAAGGCTGAAGCGATTGTGGGTGACACACTGGTGTACACGCTGAAGGTGGTTAACCACGGCCCGGCTACCAGCAAGGGTGCGGTGGTGACCGATGTTCTGCCAGAAGGTCTGGAATATGTATCTTCTACCGGCAACTGCCAGTTTGCAGCGCCAACGCGCACGCTGAGCTGCGAGCTGGACGACCTGGTCGCCAACGCCACCGCTGCGATCCAAGTGTCGGCCATCATCGGCCTGGATGTGACCGGTCCCACCACGCTGGTGAACAGCGCCAAGGTGAAAGCCCCCGGTGACACCGATCCCACGAACGACGAAGACAAGGTGACCACCACCGTGCCCAAGCCTGATCCAGGCGACAACGAAGGCCCTGGTGAAGGCGTGCCGCCGCTGGAGCCTGAGCCCGAGCCCAAGCCCGATCCAAAACCGGAGCCCGAACCGGAGCCGGAGCCGGAACCTGAGCCACAACCCACGCCTGAGCCCACCCCGGTGCCCAGCCTGGGCGCCTACAGCCTGGCTTTGCTGAGCCTGGCCCTGGGTGTGGCGGCAATGCGTCAGCGTCGCCAACGCTAAGCCGCAGACTCTGCACAAAAACCGCGCACCTGTTGCGCGGTTTTTTTATGCCGGTTGTCACCCCGTAATCAGAACTTGTTAACAGGTGTATTACCACCTGGACGAACTTTCAGGGCTATATTTGGCTCTTACCGCTATCGCGCAGACAGCAGGCATTCACCATGGTTCGATTTTTCTTTGTCTTCTTGGCCATTCAGCTCAGCCTGTTTGGCCTCAACATGCTCAATTGGGTGCAAAAACACCTGGTCGAGCCGTGGACGGCTTTGCTCGCCAAAATCTGCGCGTTTTTGGTGACCTGGTTCGACAAATCGGCCGTGGCCGAGGGCAAGGTGCTCTGGAACCATGCCACCAACTTTGGCGTCTCCATCGAGGCCGGCTGCAATGGGGTTGAGGCCTGTATCGTGCTGTTCGCCGCCATTCTGGCCTTCCCGTCGAGCTGGCGTCACAAGTTGATCGGCATGGTGCTGGGCTTTTTTGCGGTGCAGGCGATCAATGTGGTGCGCGTCATCAGCCTGTTCTACCTGGGCCAGTGGAACATGACGGCCTTCAACTTTGCCCACGAATACCTGTGGCAAGCGCTCATCATGCTCGACGTGCTGGTGGTCTGGCTGGTCTGGGTGCGGGCCGGCCAACGCTCCAAGCGTGCCGAAGAGGGCTCGGACAACCCGCCGCCTTCGGGCACGGTCAGCGGCCCGGGCGAACCGGTCGCCGCCTGAGCGAGCCCCGCCAGCAGCCTTTGCGCTGCTGGTTTTGTTTTGTAGACTAGGCAGCAGCAACAACAGGAAGAGGGATGAAGCGCTTAAACCCGATACAGCGGTTTGCTCTGTTGGCCTTTGTCGGCATCATCGTGCTGACCACGGTCTGGACCAAGCTGTCGCCCTGGATCAGCTATCCGGTGGCTGTCATCTCCAAATACGGGCTGGAAGACATGGCCTCGGGCTGGGTCAAGCAGGTGCAGATCGAGCCCGGCAAGATCGAGGTCGACACCAACGTAGGCGTGGCCAATGCACAAACTGGCGGCCGCTGGGTGGAGATATCGATCGATGGCGACCCGGGCCGCTACGCCTACGGCTTTCCCATTTTTCTGGCTTTGCTGCTGGCCGCCTGGCGCAAAGGGCGGGTTTGGCGGGCCATTGTGGGTTATATCGTGCTGCTGCCTTTCCAGGCTTTCAGCATCTCCACCAGCTTGCTGATGCAGATGGTGCTGGCCACCAACCTGGATTTGCGCTTGCTCAAAATATCGCAAGGCCAGCTCGAAGGGCTGGCCTACGGCTTCCAGCTCGGCAGTCTGGTGCTGCCCACGCTGGTGCCGTTTTTGCTGTGGCTGTGGCTGGATCGCCAGTTCGTCAACGATGTGCTGGTGGAAGCCTGGAAAAAGAGCGTCCAGCCCAAGCTGATGCCCAAACCGGTGGTGAAGCCGCCACCACCGCCACCGCCCGAGCAGGTGATTCGCCCGGCAGAAAGCGGGGCTGAGATCTCGCACAGCGTCAGCATCACCTTGCCGCCGCGCAAGAACAGCTGAACGGCGATACCGTCATTCAAAAAGCCAGCGCTTGCCTTGCAGCGCTGGCTTTTTGATATGCACAGATAGGAGGAGTAGGCAAGACTTTGGTTGTCTGGTATTCAAACAGCATCGCCTTGCAGCGAAGCGGGCGCTGGAATAGTTCACCGCAATGGTGAGATGGCCGCGTAGGCGCGGCGTCGGGCGGGGCCGGCCACCCGGACGCAGACAGTACACGTGTACGGCAAGGCCCCGCAACAAAGCATACGCGGCCATATCTCCACCCCAAAACGAAGACTCTTTGCACTGGAATGCAGCAGGCTTCGCCATCACACTTGCACTCCACGGAAACTCGTAATGAAACTTTTATGGCTTTCTGACTGCGATTGGCTGCGTGTGCCAGGTGGCCCAGGCCAGGGCTGCGGCCAGCGTGGCAAACACCGCGCAAAACACCAGCAGGGCGCGCGACAGGCCCATGTGGTCAGACAGCCAGCCAATGCCCAGAATCGGCAAGATCGTGCCAACATAGCCAATCACCAGGTAGGTGGCCAGCAGCCCGGCGCGGTTGTCGGCGCGGGCCAGCTTGTTGACCACGGAGATACCGCCCAGATTGCACAGGCCGTGGCCCAGTGCGGTGGTCAGCACGCAGAGCAAAAACAGCAAACCCGAGCCGGCAAACACGTTGGCAATCAGCAGCAGATTGCACAGGGCCAACGACAGATAGCCGGTGATCAGCACCTGCTTGGTCTTGAAGCTCTTGGCCATGAACTGCACGGCGGCCGACATGAACAGAATCAGGCCGATCGACGGGCCGCTGATGGCCGGGCCGTGCCAAGGCACCATCTTCTCCATGAAGCTGGGCGCCAGCGAAGCAAACAGGCTGAACATGCCGAAAGCGCAGAACGCGCCCATGGAGGCCAGCGCATAAGGGCGCAGCACGGAGCGCTCGGGGAAGGTGAGGCGCGGTGTCAGCTGGGCCAGCGTGAAAGGCGTGCTGGGTTTGGGCGGCAGCAGTTGCGCCGGAATTCGCACCTGAAACAGCGAATACACCGCCAGCACGCCCAGCAGCAGCGAAGGCAGGTAAGCCGTGCGCAGCGGGTAGGGCGCCCATTGCGCCACCAGGCCGCCGACGATGGGCCCCAGGCCAAAGCCGAAAGCGATCGTCAGGCTGGTGGTGGCTGCGGCGCGTTGGCTGTCGCCGCTGGTGTTGAGCTGGGTCAGGCCAATGGAGGCGGCCGTGGTGATGGTGCCTGAGGCCAGGCCGATCAGCACGCGGCTGGCGCCAAACGCCCAGACGTTCCATGACAGGGCCGACAGCAGCACGCCCAGCATCATCAAAATCACGCCGGCGCGCAGCACCTTGAAAAAGCCATAGCGGCTGGTGATGGTGCCCAGCAGCATCAGGCTGCCGAGTGCGGCCGCCATGTACAGCACAAACACCTGGGTGATGTGGCTGGGCAGCAAATGCCATTCGGCCTGGTAAAGCGGGTACAGCGGGCTGGCGAGGGCTGTGCCCATGACGCCGACGCACATGGAAAAGCACACCCATGCGTAAGGTGGCCATTGGTATTTCATGATGAAAAAGAGATTCTGCAGAAAAGGGCGGACGCTGTGCCTGCAGCCACTCCCCTGGCCGCAGGCGCTGTTCAGGCTGCCTATAATGACTAAAAATGACCAAATGGTCATATTTGCCAATTGTATAAAGGACATCGCATTCATGCCGCAGCCCGCGCAAGGAACCCATGGCGCAAGCTCGGGCATCGTCGCGCCCACCCGTGAGGTTGGCGCCGCATCTGCCTGCCAGACCCAACTACTCGCGCCCAAGCGCCGCAGCCGGGGCCCGAGCGCCGAAAAAACCGCTAACACCCAGCAACAGATTGCCCATGCGGCGCTGGCCGCTTTTGTGCAAAACGGCATCGCCAAAACCACCATGGCACAGATCGCGCAGCGTGCCCAGGTGGCCAAGGGCACGCTCTACCTGTACTACCCCAGCAAGGACGAACTGCTGCGCGGAGTGGTGGCGCACGCGCTGCGCCAATCGGCCATCAACCACCCGCTGGCGCGCATGCCCGGCGAAAGCGTGCATGCTCTGATGCGCCGCAGCCTGCTGCCCACTTTGCACGAGCTGGAGCACAGCGAGCGCGGAGATCTGGCGCGGCTGATTCTGAGCGAGGCGCATCTGCAGCCCGAGCTGGCGCGCTTGTACAAAGAAATGGCCTTTGACCCTTGGCAGCGCTACGTCACCGGCTTGTTGCAGCTGGCGGTGAACGAGGGCGAGTTGCAAACCCCATCCGTTGCCGCCTGTGCGCAGCTGCTGAGCAGCCCGTTCTGGATGGGTATGGTGCGCAGCGGCCTGCCAGCCAGTGGCGGTGCGCCCGATTGCGACGTGGCCGAGCTCACCGGCTTGCTGCTGGACAGCTTGTTTGGCGTGCGCACGGTGGCGGCGCCTGGCAAGGCGTAGGTCATTGCTGCGCACGGCTATATTGGGCGCTGGGTTGAAGCAATGAAAGACTGAAGCGAACCATGGCCAAGAAGAGAGATTTCCCACCGATGCAGCAGCAGACGCAGCTGTCTGTACTGCCGTCCGTGCGGCGTGCTGCAGCGCTTGCCGCTGCCGCTCTGGTGCTGAGCGCTTGCTCGCCCTATGTCGGCGTTGGCGTGCCGGTAGGCCCGTTCTCGGTGGGCGTGGGTGTGGGCAGCGGCGGCGTCAGCGCTGGTGTGGGCACGGGCGTTGGCCCGGTAGGCGTTGGCGTAGGTGTGAACCAAAGCGGCCAGGTGACCGGCAGCACTGGCGTGGGCGTTGGCACTTCGGTAGGTGGCGCAAATGTGGGCGTGGGCGTAGGTACCGGCACGGTGTTGTACGACCCGGCGGCTTCGCCGGCCGATGCAGCACGTGCCCAGCCTGCACCGAGCGGCACGCCCCAGCAAGGCGTGGTTGTCCCTGCATCGCCTGCGCCCGCTGGCGGGAGCGATGTGCAGTGGCGCGGTGCCAATGGGCAGCAGGTGCCAGACTGCAAATTTCGCAACGCTTGCTAAGACAGTCTTGCTCTTAAAGCTATAGCTGTTCAGCTGCAGCCAGCATCTGTTGCAGAGCTGGCTGCTTGCACTGCGCAGCTACACGTACAGCGGCGCTTCGTCCATGGCTTCGATCTGCGCTTGCAGCAGCTGGGTCTGCTCTTGCCAATAGGCCTCGGTGCCGAACCAGGGAAAGTGGATCGGGAAAATCGGGTCGTCAAAGCGGCGCGCCAGCCAGGCGCTGTAGTGGATGAGGCGCAAAGTGCGCAGCGGCTCAATCAGCACCAGCTCGCGCCGGTCAAAAGGCCGGAACTGCTCGTAACCCTCGATCAGCGTGGAGAGCTGCGCGGTCTGCTGCGCGCGGTCGCCCGAGAGCAGCATCCACAAATCCTGCACGGCCGGACCGGTGCGGGCGTCGTCCAGGTCGACAAAATGCGGGCCGCCACCAGCCTCGTCGGGCGGCACCCACAGCACGTTGCCCGGGTGGCAATCGCCGTGCAGGCGCAGGTTGCGGTACTCGCCAGCGGCAAAGTGGCCGGTGGTGTTGGCCGGGTCAACGATGCGGCGAATCTTGTCGAGCGCGCGCATGCAGGTATCGCTCCAGGCAGTGCGCTGGGCGGGCGGAATGGCGCCGTGCTGCATCAGCCAGTCGTGCGGCTCCTGGCCAAAATCTTGCACGCTGATGGCTGGGCGCTCCACAAACGGCTGGGCTGCGCCCACGGTGTGGATGCGCGCCAGAAAGCGGCCCACCCATTCGAGCACTTCCCAGTCGTCCAGCTCGGGTTGGCGCCCGCCGCGCCACGGTGATACGGAAAAGCTGAACCCCGCGTGGTGGTGCAGGCTGCTGCCGCCCAACTGCAGCGGCGCCACTACGGGCACCTCGGCATCGGCCAGCTGTTGCGAGAAGGTGTGCTCCTCGGCAATCTGCGCATCGCTCCAGCGCTTGGGGCGGTAGAACTTGGTCACCACGCGGCTGCCGTCCTCCAGCCACACCTGGTAGACGCGGTTCTCGTACGAGGCCAGTGGGTTGAGCCGGCCATCGCCCCACAGGCCCACCGAGGCGAGCGCGTCCAGCACCACATCGGGCGTGAGCGCAGCGTAGGCGTGCGTGGGGGCAGGGGCGTCGGGTGCGTGCTCGGCGGCAGGGTCAAAGGCTTGCATAGCCTTCCATTGTCCGCCGAGTGGCCGGGCGCGCCTGCAATCTCAGTTGGGCTGCAAGGGATTGGCGCTCAAATACCAATTTTTTCCTTGCCTGCTGGGTCTTGCCAGCTATGGTTTTTGACACTGCTGCAAGCTGGCTTGCACGGGCTTTTCAGTCCGCCATTCCCGCTGGCCCGCGCGGACAATGGTGCGAACGCGTATGCTTGGCGCCCTGCTTATGAACCAATTGCATCTGTTTTTGCCCTGCGCCGCCGGCGTCGAGGGCTTTTTGGCCGACGAGGTCCATGCCATCACCGGCGCCAGCGGGCAAGATCTGCTCGTGGGCCGCGGTGGCGTCATGCTGCGCGGCATGTGGCGCGATGCCCTGCTGCTCAACCTGCACAGCCGCCTGGCGCAGCGCGTGCTGGTGGAGCTGTCGCACAGCATGTACCGCAACGAGAACGATCTGTACCGTGCCGCCAGCGAGGTGGCCTGGGAGATCTGGTTCACGCCCAAAGAGACTTTCAAGATCGAAGTCACCTCGCAGCACAGCCCGCTGACCAGCCTGAACTTTGCCGCGCTGCGCGTGAAAGACGCCATTGCCGACCGCTTCCGCGATCGCCGCAACGGCGTGCGCCCCAGCGTGGAAACGCACCACCCCGATGTGCGCGTGCACCTGCACCTCACCACCGACGGCGCCACCATCTATATCGACACCTCGGGCGAAGCGCTTTTCAAGCGCGGCTGGCGCGAGGACAAGGGCGATGCCCCGCTCAAGGAAACCCTGGCCGCGGCCATGATTGCCGCCTCGGGCTGGGACCCGCATGGCGACAACCCGCAGCCGCTGTACGACCCCTGCTGCGGCAGCGGCACCGTGGTGATCGAGGCGGCGCAAATCGCCCGCAAAATCCCGGCCGGCATTCTGCGCCGCTTTGCTTTCGAAAAGCTCGTGCCTTTCCAGCGCCATGTCTGGGAAGCCATGCTCGACGAGGCCGAGGCCGCCATCCTGCCCGCCAGCCCGGTGGGCATTTATGGCTCGGACATCTCCTTCCGCATGGTCGACTTTGCTACCCGCAATGCCGAGCGCGCTGGCGTGGCCGACACCATTCAGCTGCGCGGCGGTGACGCCTTGCAGCGCATGCCGCCCAGCGAAGAGCCCGGCATGATGCTCCTGAACCCGCCTTACGGCGAGCGTATTGCTGCGGCTGGCTCGGCTGGCCGCAATGCGGCCGAGCGCATGGGCCAGGTAGAGCGCGCCGGCCGTGAAACCGCGCAGACCGAAGACGGCGGTGAGTTCTTCAGCCAGCTCGCCAGCCACTGGAAGAAAAACTTCAGCGGCTGGAGCGCCTGGATGCTCACGCCCGACCTCAAGCTGCCCGGCAAAATGCGCCTGAAAGAATCGCGCCGCACGCCCATGTGGAACGGCCCGATTGAATGCCGCTTGTTCCGCTTCGACATGGTCAAAGGCGCCGTCAAGCCGCGCAAGGGCGAAGGCGATGCAGCCAACGAAACGGGCCGCCCGGCATGAGCATGCGTGTAGTTCTGAAATGGCCGGCCTGCAACGACAGCTACGCCGGCCCGCTGCCGCGCCCGGTGGTGCTCGACACCAACGTGGTGCTCGACATGCTGATCTTTGACGACCCGCATATCCCGCCCATCCGCGCCCTGGTGGCGCAAGGCCAACTGCGCTGGATTGCCGACCAGGCCCAGCGCATTGAGCTCGAACGCGTGCTGCACTACAGCCAGATCGCCCCCCGCGTCAGCTACTACGGCAAAACGCCCGAAGGCGTGATGGCTGCCTTTGACGCAGCGGTGGAATACGTGGCCGCCGCGCCCAAAATCCGCTTCACCTGCACCGACCCGGACGACCAGCATTTTCTCGACCTGGCCAGCCAACACCAAGCGCTGCTGGTCAGCAAAGACCGCGCCGTGCTCAAACAGCGCAAGCGCGTGGCGCAGTACTACGGCGCCACCGTGGGCAACCTGGTGCTGTTGGAAGAGGCCGCTGCTGTTGCTGCAGCCTAACAACTTGGCTTGATTGATAGCTCAGTGCTTGCCTGCGGACAAGCTCTGCGGCTAGGCTTTGGGCGCCGCCAATTCACAAGAGCAGGGAGCCCACATGCAGCGAGCCATCACCACCTTCACCACCGCCGCCCTGGCACTGGCGCTGAGCGCCAGCATGGGCGTGGCGCAGGCCAAAAGCATCTCGCAAAAAGCCGAGGCAGACCAGACCATTGTCATGAGCGACAGCGATCCGGCCATGCAAAAGGCTTTCGACCAGGCGCGCAAAACCTTGCCCGAGTTTTTGCAAAAAGCCGCCCAACCCGCACCCGGCACCGACACCTACATGCTCAAAGTGGGTCTTACCGATGGCAAGCACACCGAATACTTTTGGGTAGGCGATTTTGAGCGCCAGGGCGAGCAATACCAGGCCACCTTGGCCAACACGCCCAACACGGTGCGTGGCTACCGCAACGGCCAGCGCATCAGCTTTCAGCCCGGGCAAATTGTGGACTGGATGTTTTTGGAGCCTGGCAAAAAACGCATGCACGGCAATTTCACCGCCTGCGCCTTGCTGAGCAAAGAGCCGCCCAAAGAGGCCGCTGCCTTCAAAAAGCAATACGGCCTGAGCTGCGCAGACTGAGCCTGCTTGCGCTGTAGCGGCCAGCGCTGTTGCGCCGCAACCACCCAAGCGGTCCCCGGATTTTTCAGAAAATTTGGCAGTGCCGCAGCGCAGTAGCTACCATGGCAGCCATGCAAGTTGATCGCTAAGACGCGCTAACGACTGCATTCTTTCTTGCACAGGGACGACCCTGTTTGGCATCTCCCCCCGATGCGCAACACCGCCAGGACGGCCTGGCCATTGATAACTTTCAGGAGTTTTTTATGGCTTGGTTGGCATTGTTGGTGGCCGGTGTTTTGGAAGTGCTGTGGGCCTACACCATGAAGCAGTCGCACGGCTTCAGCAACCTCAAATACAGCTCGATCACCCTGGTGGCGATGGTGGCCAGCTTCGGCCTGCTCTCGTACGCCATGCGCAGCCTGCCGCTGGGCACCGCCTATACGATCTGGACAGGCATTGGCGCGGTGGGCTCGTTCATCGTTGGCGTGCTGGTGCTGGGCGAATCGCTGTCGGCCATGCGCATGGTGGCGGCGGTGCTGATCGTCTCGGGCCTAGTGCTGATGAAGATATCTTCCAGCTGACGCAGAGCCGTTTCTGTAGGGCGCAGTGCAGGGCGCAAGCCCATGCCTGGGGTGGCTTTGCGCAAGGCTGCGACAATGGCGCCCATGACTGCTGTGAACCCCACCACTCCTACCGCTTCCGCCCGCAAGCCGGCGGCCAAACTCACCACGCTGGACAAGACCCGCATCGACGACACCCGCATCAAGGTGGTGCGGCCGCTGATCACGCCGGCCTTGCTCGAAGAGTGGCTGCCCATCAGCGACGAGGCGCACCAGCTGGTGGAATCCAGCCGCGCCGCCATCTCGCGCGTGCTGCACGGGCAAGACGACCGGCTGGTTGTCGTGGTGGGGCCTTGCTCCATCCACGACCACGACCAGGCCATGGAATACGCCCGCCAGCTCAAGCAGCAGGCCGACGCGCTGCAGCAAGACCTGCTGGTGGTCATGCGCGTGTACTTTGAAAAGCCGCGCACCACGGTGGGCTGGAAAGGCTACATCAACGATCCGTACCGCGATGGCAGTTTTGCCGTCAACGAAGGGCTGGAGCTGGCGCGCCGCCTGTTGCTCGATGTGCTGGAGCTGGGCCTGCCAGCGGGCACCGAGTTTCTCGATCTGCTCTCGCCGCAGTTCATCAGCGATCTGGTCAGCTGGGGCGCCATTGGCGCCCGCACGACCGAAAGCCAAAGCCACCGCCAACTGGCCAGCGGCCTGTCTTGCCCGGTGGGCTTCAAAAACGGCACGGACGGCGGTGTCAAAGTGGCGAGCGACGCCATCTTGGCCGCACAGTCTTCGCATGCTTTCATGGGCATGACCAAGATGGGCCAAAGCGCCATTTTCGAGACGCGCGGCAACCAAGATTGCCACATCATTTTGCGCGGCGGCAAGCAACCCAACTACAGCGCCTCCGATGTGCAAGCGGCCTGCGAAATGCTGGAAAAAGCCGGCCTGCAGCCGCAGGTGATGATCGACCTCTCGCACGCCAACAGCAGCAAGCAGCACCGCCGCCAGATCGACGTGGCTGCCGATGTGGCGCAGCAAGTGGCTGCGGGCGACAAGCGCATCACCGGCGTGATGATCGAAAGCCATCTGCACGAAGGCCGGCAAGACATCGTCGAAGGCCAAGAGCTGCAATACGGCGTATCGCTCACCGATGCCTGCATCAGCATGGAGCAGACCATTCCCGTTCTGCAGCAACTGGCCGAGGCTGTGCGCACGCGCCGCGAAAAACGCTAACGCACATTGCCGCAGGGCTTTGCGCTCTGCGGCGGTGGCTGGCTTAACGCTGCGCTGCGCCCAGCATGATCACCGCCATGCCTGCCAGGCAAAGCGCTACGCCAGCGCCGTCCCACAACGTGGGGCGCACGCCGTCTACCAGCCACAACCAGGCAATCGCAACGCTCACATAAACGCCACCGTAGGCCGCATACACGCGGCCCGTGGCGGTGGGGTGCAGGCTCAGCAGCCACACAAACGCGCACAAAGCCAGCACGGCGGGCGCCAACACCCAGGCGGGCGCTTTGCCTTTGAGCCAAAGATAGGGCAGAAAGCAGCCAACAATCTCAGCCACGGCGGTCAGCGCAAACAGCGCGGCAGTGCTCAGGATATTCATGGCGGTTTCAGGCTGCGGCAAAGCGGCGCAGGCGTGCAGCCAAATCGGCATCGGCTTGTGCCAGCACCTGCAACTGCGCAAACGCCGCGCCGGCGCTGGGCGCGATGCCAGTGCCATAAACCGTCTGGTAGGTATCCAGCCACAGCTGTGCCGTATCGGCATTGGTCAGCCAGGCAACCGAGCAGGCCAGCAAACCGGTGCAGGCGCTGGCGCTGCTGCCAAATTGGCTGATGGCCCAGAGCGCGGCGTGCACCTCGACCTCGTCCAGATCAGCGTGGTCTTGCACCAGCAGATCAAGCGCGGCCTGCTTTTCGGGCAGCGGCAAAAGCGGGTCCGCAAACATGCGGCCCATCTCGGCAAGCACGGGAACACGGGAAGGCAGGCCGTGGTGGTTCAGGCTCATGGCGGGCAAGGGGGAGTCAAACTGCGGCCATTGTGGCGTAACTTGGGCTAGGCTGTTCTACGGGATTGGCCTTGACCATAGACAGAAGAAAACCCATTAGAATTAAATTTATTGAGACTAACGTCTCGTAAACAATTATTCCAACCATAGAAATATGAACTCTGACGCAGACGGCAAACTGGTCAGCGCCCTGGTGCGCGGCATCAGCATTTTGCAGTGCTTCAACAACAAGCGCCAAGAACTCAGCGGCAAAGAGCTGATGGACCTGACGGGCTTGCCCAAACCCACGCTCTTTCGCCTGACCGAAACCCTGTGCGAGCTGGGCCTGCTGCGCTACTCGGAGCGCCTGTCCAAATACGTGCCCGGCATCGGCCTGCTCAACCTGGCATCGCCCGTGCTGGCGCGCATGACGGTGCGCCAATTTGCCCGCAGCCAGATGGAAGAGCTGGCCAACTACATGGGCGGCCAGATCCAGCTGAACGTGGGCAGCAGCCGCAAACTGGTGCTGGTAGAGCTGGCCAAAGGCATTGAAGACAAACTCTTCGCGCCCGAGATTGGCGTGGGCATATCGCTCTCGCGCACCGCCACCGGCCGCGCCTACCTGCTGGCCCTGCCTGAGGCGCAGCGCGAAGCCTACCTGCTGGAACTGGAAGCCCGCGATGCCGAGCGCGCCACCTGGCTGCGCGAGCGCCTGGAAGACGCGCGCCGCGACCTGGCCGAACACGGCTTTTGTCGCAGCCACGGCGATCTGCACCGCGAAATCCAATCCATCGCTGTGCCGCTGAGCAAACCGCAAGACGGCGAATACTGGGTGTTTGCCGCCTCGGTGCCCTCGTACAACCCCAAAAGCCAGCAAATGGAAACCGACATCGGCCCGCGCCTGATCACGCTGGTGCGCTCGGTCGAAGCCGTACTGGGCGGCACCAGCATGTCTTAGCGCGCCCTAAACCTGCGCGCCGCCTGCTGCCTGTTTGACAGCCATCCGCGCCGCTTGCTGGTGTACTGGGGGAATTGCTGACGACTCAAGGAGACAACAAGATGAAGGTATTGGACAGCATCAAGGTGCTGGAAATCGGCGGCCTGGGCCCGGGCCCTTTCTGCGCCATGCATTTGGCCGATCTGGGCGCTGATGTGATCTCCATCGTGCGCGAGGAAAAAAACGCTTCCCCCACCGGCAATCTGCTCAACCGCGGCAAGCGCTCGGTGTTTGCCGATCTCAAAACCCCCGCTGGCAAAGCCCTGGTACTGGCCCTGGTGCAAGAGGCCGACGTGCTGATAGAAGGCATGCGCCCCGGCGTGATGGAGCGCCTGGGGCTGGGCCCGGCCGAATGCCTGGCCGCCAATCCGAAACTGGTCTATGGCCGCATGACGGGCTGGGGCCAGCACGGCCCGCTGGCACCGCGTGCCGGGCACGACAACAACTATGCAGCGCTGTCGGGCGCGCTCTGGGGCTGCAGCCCGGCGGATGCGCGGCCGGTATCGTCATTTGCCATGGTGGGCGACATTGGCGGAGGCGCGCTCTACCTGATGACGGGCCTGCTGGCCGGCATCATCAACGCCCGCCAAACCGGCCAAGGTACCGTGGTAGATGCCGCCATTGTGGATGGCGCAGCGCACATGCTGAACCTGGCGCTCAGCGCTCGCCAACGCGGCGTGGTGGCCGACGAACGCGGCCAAAGCATTCACGACAGCTCGCCTTTCTACGAAACCTATGTTTGCGCTGATGGCCACCACATCACCATCGGCAGCATTGAGCCGCAGTTCTACGCCTTGCTGCTGCAAACCCTGGGCCTGGACCAAGACCCGGATTTTGCTGCGCCCGGCGCCGACAACGCGCAATGGGACAAAGCCACCTGGCCGCGCCGCCGCGCCCGCTTGCAAGCGCTCTTCATCACCCAGCCGCGTGCGCATTGGCAGCAACTGCTGGAGCCTACCGACGTTTGTTTTGGTGCCGTGATGAGCCCGCTGGAAGCATCGCGCCACCCGCACATGCAAGCGCGTGCTGTTTACAACGAACAAGGTGGTGTGCTGCAAGCGGCACCGGCCCCGCGCTTTGGCGGCGCAGCCTACGAAACCAATGCCATGTGTGCCGCTGGCGCGCATACCGCCGAGGTTTTGGCAGCCGTGCAAAACGGCAACGCCAGCCAGGCCTGGCGCTCAGCCTAGGCGCAAATACTTGGGCAGCACACGGGCGGCGCGCTGGAAAACATCAAACTCCGCGTCGCTCAACTGCTGACTTTGGGCATCCATGTGGCACAAAGTGCCGGCCACCTCGCCCGCTGCATTGAGCAAAGGCACGCCGCAATAAGACAGCATCACGCCTTGGGAAGGGTGGCCGAGCAGGCGCTCGTCTTCGCCAGAATGCGTGGTGTTGAAGCTGCCGTCGCGCATCACAAACTGGCAAAAACTGTGGCCCAGCGGCACCTTGGCCACCATGCCGGGCTGCAGCTTGCCGGCCTTGTCGTGCAGCAGCAAGCACACCATATGGCCATCTTCAAACTTGTTGGCAGCGGTAAAACGGTGCGGCGCCCGCGCATTCAACAAAGCCAGCGCCGCCTGCGCGCCTTGTTGGGCCAATACCTGATTCAAATCCAAAAGCGCATCTTGCACGTAAGAGCTCAGCATAGTCCGGTCGTCATCAATCACTAAACACTAACAAACACACGGCATAAAGGCGCCAGCATAGTGGCAAGCGCCAACGTCTGTAAACACCCGCGCCAAACAAAACGCCAGCACACAAACTTGTTCACCGTGCGCTGCCAATGGCCCGCGCAGTTGCTGCGCAGCGCGGCCTGATGTACAACAGCGGCACACAAAAACACCAAGTACCATGAGCATTGTTGTCTACTACCTGCGCCAATCGGAACCCGAAACCGGAGCCGAAACCGGCGCTGCAACCGGCCCCCAAACTGCCCCAGAAACCGGCGCGCCTGCCCATGCCGAAACCCATTGGCTCCCCCACTGCCTGGCCTACACCGACCAGCAGATGAGCGAAGCCCTGGCCCAGTGCCAGCGCCTGCGCGCCGACCCGCGCAACATGCATGTCGTCATCTCTTCGGAGCTACGCGACATGGTCGGCCAAATCGGCGTAGCCGCCGTAGAAAACGGCCACACCCCAGACGGCGAACGCTACGACTGGAGCAAAGCCGGCCGCGCCGGCAACAGCCGCAAAAACGCCATGGAACCGCCCAAGACCAAGGCGCAGCGGGATGAGTGAAGGCGGCTGTTGCGCAAAGCGCAGGGCGGGAGCTTGGAGGCATGCTAGATTGCCCTCAACTCTTTGCTGGGACCTATGCTGGAAGTACGAGCCTCTGACCTCAAAACCATTCTGCATTCTGCGCGAGCCAACATCTACTACCTTGAGCATTGCCGGGTACTTGTCAACGGCGGCCGCGTTGAATATGTGACCGATGCGGGCAAGCGCAGCCTGTACTGGAACATCCCCATTGCCAACACCACCAGCATCTTGCTGGGCACGGGCACCTCGATCACCCAGGCTGCCATGCGCGAGCTGGCCAAAGCTGGCGTGTTGGTCGGCTTTTGCGGTGGTGGTGGCACCCCGCTGTTCAGCGCCAACGAAGTGGATGTGGAGGTGGCTTGGCTCACACCGCAAAGCGAATACCGCCCCACCGAGTATTTGCAAGCCTGGGTGAAGTTCTGGTTTGATGACGAACTGCGCTTGCTGGCCGCCAAGCAACTGCAAAGCTTGCGGCTCGACAGATTGCTCAAAGAGTGGAACACCCGCGCCTTGCGCGAAGCGGGCTTTGACGTGGATGTGGCGCGGCTGCAAGCGCTGGTTAATCAATTCAAACCGCTGGTGGCGAATGCACCCGATGTAACCGCCTTGCTGACCGATGAAGCACGGCTGACCAAAGCGCTTTTCAAACTGGCGGTTGATGCTACGGGTTATGGCGAATTCAGCCGTGCCAAACGGGGTACAGGCACTGATTCTGCCAACCGCTTTCTGGACCACGGCAATTACCTGGGCTACGGCCTGGGTGCAACTGCCACCTGGGTGCTGGGTTTGCCACACGGGTTGGCAGTTTTGCATGGCAAGACGCGGCGGGGCGGCCTGGTGTTTGATGCAGCAGATTTGGTCAAAGACGCAGCGATTTTGCCGCAAGCTTTTTTGTCGGCCATGCGAGGCGACGACGAACAAGCGTTTCGGCGCAATTGCATTGAAGCGCTTACGCGCAGCGAGTCGCTGGACTTCATTATCGACAGTCTCAAGGCCATCGCAATAGACACAGCTCGGCTGGCGCAGCAGAGCGATGCAGAACGAGCAGGTAAGGCAGAACCACAATGAATGTGTTGTTTGTCTCCCAGTGCAGCAAACGCGCGCTGACCGAAACCCGGCGCATTCTGGACCAGTTCGCCGAGCGCCGTGGCGAGCGCACATGGCAAACACCCATCACCCAAGCCGGCCTGGATACGGTGCGCAAGCTGCTACGCCAGACTGCCCGGAAAAACACCGCCGTAGCATGCCACTGGATTCGCGGCCGAGACCATAGCGAGTTGCTGTGGGTAGTGGGCGACGGCCGCCAGTTCAATGCCGAAGGTGCTGTGCCAACCAATACCACGGCTCGTAATGTGTTGCGTGCGGAGGATGAGAACGCCTGGCACCACTTGCCGCTGATTACCGCGTTGGCGGCGCTGGCCGCTTTGCTGCACGATTTGGGCAAAGCTACGCAGGCTTTTCAGGACCGGCTACGCGCGCCTCATCTGCGCGAACGCAACCACTACCGGCATGAGTGGGTTTCGGTGCGGCTGTTCCAGGCATTCGTAGGCCAAGACAACGATGCTGGCTGGTTGCAACGCTTGGCCGCTTGTGCTGATGAGACTGAAGATGACAAGGCATTTGAGGCTTTGTGGTTGGATAGTGTGAATGGGCGGTTGTTGCGCGACGGACTGGATGATGCTGCTTGGAGCCAGGAACAAAGAGATGCAGTCAACCCATTTGGGTGCTTGCCGCCGCTGGCGCAGGCCGTGGCCTGGTTGGTTCTGACGCACCACCGCTTGCCGTGTTTGCCAGTGCGTAACGACCGAGATGCCAGCGATGGTGAGGATACGGAAGAAGTGAGTCGGAAATGGCTTAGCTTTGGCCGTAAACCCCGGTTCATCAACCGCCATGAACTCCATGGCTTGCTGGCGCGAGTGAATGCGGACTGGAACGAACCGCGTGAAGCGGTAAGCGATGCGCAGAAAAAGGCGTATTGGCAGTTTCCACACGGCTTGCCGGTCAGTCAGCTGGGTTGGCGGAAGCAGGCTGCTCGATATGCACGCAAGCTGCAGGAGTTGGAGCCACGCTACCAACAAATGCCCGCACTGCACGACCCATTCTCCATGCATATCAGCCGCATGTGCCTGATGCTGGCCGACCACCACTATTCGAGCATTGAAGACGATGCACGGCGCAAGCTGTATCGCAATGACAGCTATCCGCTATATGCGAACACTCTGAGGCTCAGCAGCTCTCAGCGCGCTGCGGATGGGCGCAAACCGCCGTTTTTCAACCAGACTTTGGATGAGCATTTGCTGGGCGTCCAAGCCCACGCCTGTTTGATAACGCATTCGCTGCCAACGTTGGCGCGCAGCCTGCCGGCGCTGCAAAACCACAAAGGTCTGAAAAAGCGCAATAGCAATGCTCGCTTTCAGTGGCAAGACAAAGCGGCGGACCTGGCCACTAGCGTTCGCTTGCGAGCAGCCAGCCAAGGCGCCTTTATTGTCAACATGGCGTCTACGGGCTGCGGAAAAACCTTGGGCAATGCGCGCATCATGAATGCGTTGGCCGATCCGGCGTTGGGCCTACGCTGCGCCTTCGCCATTGGTTTACGCACCCTGACTTTGCAGACTGGGCGCAGTTTTCAGCACGATCTGGGGCTGAACGACGAGCAACTGGCTATCAAGGTCGGCGGCGCTGCTAGCCGAGCATTGTTCGAATATTGGGAACGGCAAGCGGAAGCCACAGGTTCTGCATCCAGTCAGGCCTTGCTCGACGAAGGTGGTCAGGTTTTGTTTGAGGGCAATGATCGCCACCCGCTGCTGGAGCGGCTTACTGATGATGCCCAGGTGCGCAGCCTCATTGCCGCACCGTTGCTGGTTTGTACAGTGGATCACCTCACTCCGGCTACGGAGAGCTTGCGCGGTGGCCGGCAAATTGCACCGATGTTGCGGTTGCTCACTGGCGATCTGGTGCTGGATGAACCAGATGATTTTGATATGGCTGATCTGCCTGCGCTCACGCGTCTGGTGCACTGGGCGGGCTTGTTGGGTAGCCGAGTTCTCTTGTCATCAGCAACGTTGCCACCTGCCTTAGTGGAAGGCTTGTTTTGTGCCTATCGCGCCGGGCGTTCTGTTTTTCAGCGGCATCGCAGCGAACGTCCGCATGAGCCGGCCAACATTTGTTGCCTGTGGGTGGATGAATTTCATCAGTCGTCTGCGGACTGTGCACAAGCCAGCAGCTTTTCCGAGGTGCATCAGGCATTTGTACAAAAGCGTACTGCGCAACTGGCCAAAACTGCTGCGCGGCGCTTGGCGCAGATTGTTGAGCTGCCCAAGGAGTGGAACTCTGCTGCAATGGGCGAAGCGGTGCGCCGCGAGGCGCTGGCCCAATTCATGCTCCAGCGTGCATGGGCGCTGCACCAGACGCTTAACAACCACAGCATGGATCCCGTCAGTGGCAAACGAGTGAGTTTTGGCTTGATTCGCATGGCCAACATTGCGCCTCTGTTCGATGTGGCTCGGGCCATGTTTGCTCAAGGTGCGCCTGCACCTGGTGTGCGTGTGCATCTGTGCGTGTACCACTCGCAGTTTCCGCTGCTGGCGCGCTCAGTCATAGAGCAGCAAATCGATACCGTACTCAACCGCCGTGGCGCAGACGATGGGCCAGATCCGGTGTTTCAGCGTCCCAGTATTCGGGCGTTGATAGATGCGCATCCTGAAATGGACCAGCTCTTTGTCGTTCTTGGCTCTCCCGTAACAGAAGTCGGGCGTGATCATGATTACGACTGGGCCGTGGTCGAGCCATCGTCCATGCGCTCACTGATTCAGTTGGCAGGTCGTGTTCGTAGGCATCGCAGTGCGGAGATTGCAGCTGTGAATGTGGAAGTGCTGGACAGCAACTTGCGGGCGATGGAGCAACACGGGCGCGCAGCATTCTGTATGCCGGGCTTTGAAATGGAGAGGCAAGCACATGAGTCTAAAGACGCAGCCGTGCACTTTCACTTTGAATCGCACAGCCTGCAAAAACTTCTCTCGCGCCAACTCAAGGAATGGGCGCAGCCACAATGGCTGATTGATGCGCGCCCGCGCATTGAGCGCAGCAGCGGCAAACTCAGCCCGAGTCGAAATTGGGTGGATTTGGAACACGCCCGCATGCGCGACACCATGCTGCCGCGTGAAGCCGATAGCGCAATCACCACCGCTGTGAAGCGCGATGCCTGTTTGGCGTGGTATGAGGCTAACGACGTGTCGCCTCAAAGCCTCTGGCTGACTGGCGTACTACCCCAGTACCAGCGTTTTCGAGACGATCCCATGCCGCGCGTTGATGTGGTGATGCTGCCTGATGACGACGAGGAAAAGCTACTGTTGCACCGCGTGGTTGACGGCGACCGGCGAGGCGAGCAGCTCCATGTCTGCATTGATGAATCCATGTGTCACCCGGTGCCCGATACCGCGTTGCAATCCAACCCTCAGCACAGCGTGCAGCCATGGGGGCATGTGGATTTGTTGGAAGAGTTGCGCAGCTTGGCGCAAGCACAAGGCCTGTCGCTACAGCACTGTGCCGAGCGTTACGCCACCACCAGCCTGCCGGAGAGTCAGCGAGGTTGGTGGTGGCATGCGGCTTTGGGCTTTGCGAAGAAAGCCTGAAGGTCAACTTCGCAGCTGGCAGTGCGAGCGGATGCCAAGTGTCTATCTACCAAAGCTGCCTGTGCGGCAGAGAACAACAGCCAAACTGAAGAGCTGACTTTTCTAAGCTGCCTTGCGGCAGGGCTTGCAAAGATATCACGAACTCGATATGATTGCGGACATGCTTTGATTTTTCGACTACGTCGAAATTTAAGAGATGACTGGTTGTTGTTTGGTGAAAAGAAAACCGCGATGAGGGTGCAACCTCATCGCGGAGATGTCAACCACGTGCCGGGCGGCACCAACAAGAAAGCGAGGTTACAGCTGATTAGCGATCGCGCCCGTAGAAGGGCTTGACGGCCATTGGGCCATTACTTTAGTTCCCGGTCGGCTTTGTGCTGACCGGGCGATTATCTTTCAAATTTTTTTGAAAAGGTGTAACCCTATGTCCAATGCCCCTGTAACAGGTGGCAAGGCAGGTTGGCGTGCGGAAATTGAGCGGTTCTTGCAAGAACGATTGCAGACCAAGCTCGATAAGCTCAAACCTGACGATCCCCAACGCGATGAGGTCATCGCTTCTTTTTTACGAAATGGCTGGCTGGAAGATGCAGCCCGACGGGTGCAGCAAATCCAGGCTGTTACCCATTCGCTCAAGCCTATTCACCCCGATGCTCGCGGTACCAATCTGTATGTAGAGCCCATGCAACTGCCTGCTTTGGCAGAGCTGGGTAGTCATGCGCTGGGAGCAGATTTTGTAGGCGACGTGGTCGGCAACGCCGCAGCGCTGGACGTCTACAAGTTCCTCAAATTGCAAGTGGCGGGGGAAAGCCTGCTGTCAGCCTTGTTGGCAGAAGACGTCGATGCGCTGCAAGCCTTGCACGATGACCCTGTGCAGGCCAAAGCATTGCGGGATGCATTTGTGTCGTTGACAGAGCCACGCGCAGGTGGCCCCAGCAGCCATGGCCGTGCCAAGCAACTGTATTGGTTGGTTGGTGATGATGCGGTCGACGATGCGCAGTACGAGCTGCTGGCACCGCTGTACGCCACATCGCTGGCCCATGCGATATATGGCGAGATTCAAGAGGATCGATTTGGCGAGGCTAATAAGGCTGCCCGCATTGCGCGACGCGAACGCAAGCCGCACGACGGCGTGTTTCATGACTACCCGGGCTTGGCGGCGCAAAAAATGGGCGGAACAAAGCCACAGAATATCTCCCAGCTCAATAGCGAACGTGGCGGGGTGAACTATCTGTTGTCGTCTATGCCGCCCATGTGGACAGCGAGTGCCGTGCGCTTGCCAGTACATGCAAATTCTGTCTTTGATCGCATGTTCATTGCTCGGCCCGAGGTGCGTCACGCCGTGCGTGCTTTGCGAAAACTTCTGGCCTCAGAGCCTGAGCCTAACAAGCCGACACGCGAGCATCGCGAATCATTGATCGATATTTTGATTGATGAGTTGGTGTCTTTGGCAGGGGAGTTGCAGCAGCTAATGCCACCTGGTTGGAGTAAAGACGATGAGCGCTTTTCCACGCTGAATGAGCATGAGCAGCTGTGGCTTGATCCTTTGCGGGCGGAGCATGCAGAAGAGGTCGATTTTGCTCGGCAATGGCTGCAAATGGACTGGCCAGCTGAGATCGGTAAGCGTTTTGCCCAATGGCTGAATCAGCAGCTCAAAGGACAGTTGCCTGTGGGAGATGCAGAGGCTCGCGAATGGATCAAAGTGCTGTTGACCGACGAAGATGGCTTCAAGCAGCAATTGCGAGAGTTGCGCGACAAGCTGGATGCGCCGCATTACATCCCCATGCGTGATGTCCATGCGGAGCTGGTGGCTGAACGCGGAGAGTCTGCATGAGCAAGCTTCAACCCCAAGCCATATTGGTGCTGCCGCATCTGCGTGTACAAAACGCTAACGCCATCTCCAGTCCGCTCACGCACGGCTTTCCCTCCATCACCGCCTTCACTGGCCTGATGTGGGCACTGCAACGCAAGTTGTCACAAGCGAAGATTCCTTTGCAACTGTTGAGTGTGGGCGTGGTCTGCCATCACCACCAAGAGCAGGTAAGCCAAGGCTATGTCCGCACCTTCAACCTGACGCGCAACCCCGTGGACAAGGACGGCAGCACAGCCGCGATTGTGGAAGAGGGGCGCATGCACTTGCAGGCGTCATTGATCTTCTCGGTGGCGGAAAAATTGCCCTCTGGTGCAGCGAGTGTGCTGGTGCAAGGTGCTGAAGAGCGCTTGGCCGACTGGGCTGCACAGGTGGGCGAGATTGCTGCGCAAATGCGTGTAGCAGGCGGTAGTTTGCTGCCTTCTCGTCCTGTACCTGGCAAAAAGGTGCGACCCTGGATGGCATTGTTGCCAGAAGACCAGGACCAGCGGGCGCAAGCCTTTCGTCAATGGCGTCGTCATTGGCTGCCTGGCTTTGCGCTGGTGGGGCGCGATGATTTGCTGGTAACGCGCTTGGAACATCTGCGCAAGAAAGATGGAAAAGCTAGCTTGCTGGACGCGTGGCTGCATGCAGCACGTTTTAACCACGAGGCTTTGCCCGGCGCTGATGACAAGCCTGTTGCAGAAGGAAAGGTGCTCTGGGGAGATCCACTGCGGCACAAAGGCAGCGGCTGGACGGTGCCGATTCCAGTGGGTTATGCCGCGCTGTCTGCTTGCCATGAAGCGGGCTCCGTAGCTAATGCACGCGATATGGCAACGCCGTTGCGCTTTGTGGAGTCGGTCTATTCGTTGGGCGAGTGGATCAGCCCGCATCGCTTGAGCGATGTACAGCAACTGTTGTGGCACACCGAGACGGATGAAGCCAAAGGCTTGTACCGCTGCCGAAATGACTACAAGCCGATGCCTTTGCCGTCTGCCGATGGCGGCCAGGACGATGGGTGGGATGAGGAGGATGACGACTATGTCGATGACTAGACCGTGTACCGCATCGCTTTATCTCTCTTCCCAAGTTTCAACGCATTGATCAAGGATTTCTTACCATGTCGAACACTCTGAAAACCGCATCTGTCCTGGCTTTTGAACGCAAGCTGGACCCTTCTGACGCCATGTTCCGCGCAGGCCGCTGGGATGACCGCAGCGCTGCAGATAGCTGGGCGCCTGTGGGCATCAAGCCCAAGTCGGTGCGTGGCACCATCAGCAACCGCCTGAAAGCTAAAGACCAAGACCCAGCCAAGCTGGATGCTGCTATCGAGAACCCCAACCTGCAAACCGTTGATGTAGCTGCTCTGCCCGCGGATGCCGATACCTTGAAGGTGCAGTTCACTTTGCGCGTGCTGGCAGGTGCAGGTACGCCCTCGGCTTGCAATAGCGCCGATTACCAAACCAAGTTGCTGCAAACCGTACAAGGCTATGTACAACAGCACGGCTTTACTGAGCTGGCCAACCGCTATGCGGCCAACCTGGCCAATGGCCGCTTCTTGTGGCGCAACCGCCAGGGAGCCGAAGAGGTGAAAGTTGAAGTTTCTGTGCTCAAAGATGGCAAAGCAGAGAAGTCTTGGCCATTTGATGCGCTTGAACACAATACGCGCGCGTTGGATGTTATTGATCCGAAAGTGAAAGAGCTGGGTGCCGTGATTGCGGAAGGGCTCGCAGGCAAGCGCCATGTATTGCTGCAAGTAACGGCTTTTGTGCGCACGGGTGCCGGGCAAGAGGTGTTCCCGTCGCAAGAGCTGATTCTGGACAAGGGCAGCAATGGCAAGAGCAAGACGCTCTACCACGTAGACAACGTGGCAGCCATGCACTCGCAAAAAATCGGCAACGCCATCCGCACCATCGACACATGGTATGAAGGCGCGGCAGAACTGGGCCCTATCGCCGTGGAGCCCTACGGCTCTGTCACCACGCAAGGCAAGGCATACCGCCAGCCCAAGCAAAAGCAGGACTTCTATACGCTGCTGGATGAATGGCTGTTGAAAGATAAAGTGCCTGCCCCAGAACAACAGCACTTTGTGATGGCCGTGCTGATCCGCGGTGGCGTGTTTGGCGACGCGAGCTGATCGGCCATGACCACGCATTACATCGACATAACGCTGCTGCCAGACCCCGAGTTCAGCCACGCCCATTTGCTGGGCGCGCTTATGGCTAAGCTGCACCGTGCCCTGGTGCAGCTGAAGTCCAGCGATATTGGCCTGAGCTTTCCGCAGCATGTAAATGCGCCGCTGGGCAAGCGAACATTGGGTGCCGTGCTGCGCCTGCATGGCTCGCAAGCCGCGCTGGCAGGGCTGATGGAGCAAGGCTGGCTCAAAGGCATGCGCGATCACGTACAGCTGTCTGAGTTGGCACAGGTGCCATCCGGCGTGCCACATCGCTTGGTGCAGCGCCGTCAGTTCAAAACCAATGCCGACCGCCTGCGCCGCCGTCGCATGGCCCGCAAGGGCGAAAGCGCCGAACAAGCCGCAGCCGCCATCCCCGACAGCGTAGAACGCAAGCCGAACCTGCCATTTGCACAACTGCGCAGCAGCAGCACCGGCCAGCCGTTCTGCCTGTTTGTGGAGCACGGAACGCTGCTGCCTGATGCAGAGCCTGGCACCTTCAACACCTATGGCCTCAGCCAGGGTGCATCTGTACCCTGGTTCTGACCCTTTTTCTGCCACCCATCGCGGCGCCATGAAAAATCAATGACTTAGGCAACACTCCAGAAATTGGGGTGTTCTCCTTGTTTCACCCTAAGTTCTTTAAAAATCAGCCAGATAGAGGATTTAAAATCCAGTTCGCTGCCGCACAGGCAGCTCAGAAAGTAAGCTGATCGAGGCCATGAAGGCAACCGGCGTTCGCTGCCGCACAGGCAGCTCAGAAAAGCCTGTGCTTGAGTTGGATGATGACGGGCTGGTTCGCTGCCGCACAGGCAGCTCAGAAATTGTAGTCAGTCGAGTGCTGGTGATATGTTGTGTTCGCTGCCGCACAGGCAGCTCAGAAACGCGCCGAGGCTCGGATGCGTGACGCCATCAAGTTCGCTGCCGCACAGGCAGCTCAGAAAATGCGAGCCCCCGTGGTATAAGTTGCGTCCAAGTTCGCTGCCGCACAGGCAGCTCAGAAACTTGTGAGCTAAAGCCTGACCAATAAATATTGTGTTCGCTGCCGCACAGGCAGCTCAGAAATGCTCGATGAGTTTGCTGTGTGGCAAAGGGGGGTTCGCTGCCGCACAGGCAGCTCAGAAAATGTGCCGCTGGTAGATCGAGAGCCAATCGCAGTTCGCTGCCGCACAGGCAGCTCAGAAATTCTGCACTTCGTCAAAGACGATCAACGCGCCGTTCGCTGCCGCACAGGCAGCTCAGAAAGGGCTGCTCATCCGGATTCAGTATCTTTTGCGGTTCGCTGCCGCACAGGCAGCTCAGAAAAAATTCGGTCAATCCAAATTTGGTTACGCACTGTTCGCTGCCGCACAGGCAGCTCAGAAATAGATTCGGAGCCGGATCGTCTATGATCTTTTGTTCGCTGCCGCACAGGCAGCTCAGAAAGCTCGGACTGCACATATGCTTCGCACGCATCGTTCGCTGCCGCACAGGCAGCTCAGAAACTCTGCTTTCCTTGGCCGCCGATCCCTCGCTGGTTCGCTGCCGCACAGGCAGCTCAGAAAAGCGGGAGTCTTTTCCCAACCCTCTGGACAGCTGTTCGCTGCCGCACAGGCAGCTCAGAAATTACGGGTCAGCACCTTGGCCGCCACATCAAAGTTCGCTGCCGCACAGGCAGCTCAGAAATCGACGGCAATGAAGTAAAGCTGCGCTTGCAAGTTCGCTGCCGCACAGGCAGCTCAGAAATGGATGGCGTGGAATGACAACCAGGAAATCATGTTCGCTGCCGCACAGGCAGCTCAGAAATGGCCATGTAATTCCAGCCTGGCTATTTTTGGGTTCGCTGCCGCACAGGCAGCTCAGAAATTCGGTGCTATTGGCTCGGCAATGGCTGAAGTGTTCGCTGCCGCACAGGCAGCTCAGAAAATCGTAATCCAAGAGGGTTTCTTTTCGCAGGGGTTCGCTGCCGCACAGGCAGCTCAGAAATTGAGATCGTCACTAACCGCAAGCGCCCTGGCGTTCGCTGCCGCACAGGCAGCTCAGAAAGCGGAGGGACAAAAGAATGAAAATTGGCACGTGTTCGCTGCCGCACAGGCAGCTCAGAAAACAGCCCATGCACCCTGCTTTGCCAACCTTCTGTTCGCTGCCGCACAGGCAGCTCAGAAATAGCGCTACGCAAAGCATGGCAACTCGGTCAAGTTCGCTGCCGCACAGGCAGCTCAGAAAAGCTTTCGGCCACCAACGACCTTCTTTGGTTAGTTCGCTGCCGCACAGGCAGCTCAGAAAATCCAGCAGCATTCGGAATTCTTCGCTTCCAAGTTCGCTGCCGCACAGGCAGCTCAGAAATGCTGCGGGCCAGACTGGTGGATCTGTTGGTGGTTCGCTGCCGCACAGGCAGCTCAGAAAGAGTACCGGAAGCAGATTGCTGCTTCAGGTCTGTTCGCTGCCGCACAGGCAGCTCAGAAAAGTCTGGTGAACCTGTATTGATCGGCATGGACGTTCGCTGCCGCACAGGCAGCTCAGAAATTCGCAGCCGAGGTTGCATCACGAGTTTCAAGGTTCGCTGCCGCACAGGCAGCTCAGAAAGTAGACCTTTGGCCGGAGCTTTCCAGCCATCCGTTCGCTGCCGCACAGGCAGCTCAGAAAGAACCCGGCAACATACGCCCTGTACTTATGGGGTTCGCTGCCGCACAGGCAGCTCAGAAAATGGCTCCAGCGAACTGGTTATTGCCAATGTCGTTCGCTGCCGCACAGGCAGCTCAGAAAAGCAAGGCGAGCAATTTCAGAAGCAGTGCGAGTTCGCTGCCGCACAGGCAGCTCAGAAATTTAAAAGCATTTCAGAGCTAACCAAGGAGGCGTTCGCTGCCGCACAGGCAGCTCAGAAAGTTGATGACGATGGTCACTGTGCGGTTTGTGCGTTCGCTGCCGCACAGGCAGCTCAGAAACACGGCCAGGAAGTCGGGTATCACCCGTTTGAGTTCGCTGCCGCACAGGCAGCTCAGAAAAGATAGACTTCGTCAGCTTCGCCGACGGTGGCGTTCGCTGCCGCACAGGCAGCTCAGAAAAACGAATCAAGCGGGGGTTGTCTAGATAGACTGTTCGCTGCCGCACAGGCAGCTCAGAAATGCACGGCTGGCTAACTACATCAGCAAATACAGTTCGCTGCCGCACAGGCAGCTCAGAAAAGTTGAGCCCGCATTCTCTCTAGCTCTGCCGCGTTCGCTGCCGCACAGGCAGCTCAGAAATCCTGGAGCTGCAGGTACTTGCGGTACAGCTGGTTCGCTGCCGCACAGGCAGCTCAGAAAACGCGCTCATCAGGCAGCTTCAGTCCCGCGCCGTTCGCTGCCGCACAGGCAGCTCAGAAATAAATTTGGATCTACAGCTACGCCCTCGCATTGTTCGCTGCCGCACAGGCAGCTCAGAAATATGCCGTTACATGACGCCAATGTTATTCTGCGTTCGCTGCCGCACAGGCAGCTCAGAAAACTACAAAAATAGTAGGTGAGGGTAAACGATTGTTCGCTGCCGCACAGGCAGCTCAGAAATGCCCTATTTCCTCACACTGTGTACAAACCGCGTTCGCTGCCGCACAGGCAGCTCAGAAATTTACCCGTGTGGAATTTAGCAACCGTGGGCTGTTCGCTGCCGCACAGGCAGCTCAGAAATCATGAATTTGATGCACCGGAGCTGCTGCAAGGTTCGCTGCCGCACAGGCAGCTCAGAAAAAGCACGACGCAAGAGCTGGGCGCGTGCTGGGGTTCGCTGCCGCACAGGCAGCTCAGAAATGGAGATTGCTAACCGCGCCGGAGACCGAATCGTTCGCTGCCGCACAGGCAGCTCAGAAACGGTGTTGTCATCTGGGGTTTGCTGGCTCTCAAGTTCGCTGCCGCACAGGCAGCTCAGAAAATCGATAATTCGTGCAGTCATTAGCGCTCCTATGTTCGCTGCCGCACAGGCAGCTCAGAAAAAACACCGGGGACCGGGTTGTTGCTGTCGGTGGTTCGCTGCCGCACAGGCAGCTCAGAAAAAGTTGGCGCCAACAAGGGCGTGATGTGTTCCGTTCGCTGCCGCACAGGCAGCTCAGAAAACCGGCCCGTTAGGCAGCGTAGTGGCAACAGTGTTCGCTGCCGCACAGGCAGCTCAGAAAAATGAGCCGCAAGCAGAATCGGTTGTCGTGTTGTTCGCTGCCGCACAGGCAGCTCAGAAAGCACCAAGCCGCGACGAAGCGCTTGCCAAGCTGTTCGCTGCCGCACAGGCAGCTCAGAAAATATTTGGTGCAACGCTATGTACGATCATGCGGTTCGCTGCCGCACAGGCAGCTCAGAAATCTACCGCAGCAACACGCAAAGCAGCGGCAGTGTTCGCTGCCGCACAGGCAGCTCAGAAATTTTACTACTTCCTGCGCACCTGGTGCGCATGGTTCGCTGCCGCACAGGCAGCTCAGAAAGGAGCCCGTCAAAGTTCGCTCCAAGCAAGCGGGTTCGCTGCCGCACAGGCAGCTCAGAAAGCGAAGCTGAGTACCAGCGCAAAGCAGACGAGCGTTCGCTGCCGCACAGGCAGCTCAGAAATGTGTCTCTTTGCTGTCTGAGTTGGCAAAGGGGTTCGCTGCCGCACAGGCAGCTCAGAAAAGTCCTTGATCCCGGTTGCGGGCCACGGTTGCGTTCGCTGCCGCACAGGCAGCTCAGAAATATACCGACACCCGTAAGAACGGACAAAAAGCGTTCGCTGCCGCACAGGCAGCTCAGAAATGCTGACAGTTACGCAAACATTGGTGGCCAGCGTTCGCTGCCGCACAGGCAGCTCAGAAAATCACGCAAACACCCGACGAAATGCGCAGCGGGTTCGCTGCCGCACAGGCAGCTCAGAAAGGCTGGTTGCTTGAGTCCGCAAACTGGCGTACGTTCGCTGCCGCACAGGCAGCTCAGAAATCAGCGGGCGGTTGGTTGTGGCTTGCGGCTCTGTTCGCTGCCGCACAGGCAGCTCAGAAACGTTGCTTGGACTCCGTCCCCTGCTCCTGGTGGTTCGCTGCCGCACAGGCAGCTCAGAAATTACCGCTCGCAGTAGGCTTGATGCCCAGCAGGTTCGCTGCCGCACAGGCAGCTCAGAAAATGTCACCAGTCACGCCACCACCGGCCTGGGCGTTCGCTGCCGCACAGGCAGCTCAGAAAACAACCGCACGTAGTGGACTGGCAAGCAGGACGTTCGCTGCCGCACAGGCAGCTCAGAAATCTGAATCAGGAGAGAAGACTATGGAAATCGAGTTCGCTGCCGCACAGGCAGCTCAGAAACTGGGCAGCGGCCTTAGCCGGGGTTGCAGGCTGTTCGCTGCCGCACAGGCAGCTCAGAAAAGCGCAGCCCCGCAAGACTTGCAAACTACATCGTTCGCTGCCGCACAGGCAGCTCAGAAAAAGTACTCACCAGCATTGCGCCTGTACCAGTCGTTCGCTGCCGCACAGGCAGCTCAGAAATTACGCGCTTGAATAATTACTTCTTTCGCCCAGTTCGCTGCCGCACAGGCAGCTCAGAAATCTTCAGTGGTCTTTGCCGCGTTGTAGTAAGCGTTCGCTGCCGCACAGGCAGCTCAGAAAAAGCCTTGTGAACGGGATGATCTGCAGCAGTAGTTCGCTGCCGCACAGGCAGCTCAGAAAGCATGGCGCTCGAATCTCTGGCGTTGGTGGCCGTTCGCTGCCGCACAGGCAGCTCAGAAAACATTGGAGCCATCCACGCGCCTTTATTGCGCGTTCGCTGCCGCACAGGCAGCTCAGAAAGCCCTCACGTCTTTTCCAGTCTCCATAGATGTGTTCGCTGCCGCACAGGCAGCTCAGAAAAGTTGGTCTGGCGGGGCGGCACTTTGCCGGCGGTTCGCTGCCGCACAGGCAGCTCAGAAAAGCGCAGCCCCGCAAGACTTGCAAACTACATCAGTTCGCTGCCGCACAGGCAGCTCAGAAATCCGGCTCGGACCATTTGCACACGAGCGCAACGTTCGCTGCCGCACAGGCAGCTCAGAAATTTCTTCGTGCCTTCGTACTGGTCGGCGGTGGGTTCGCTGCCGCACAGGCAGCTCAGAAATAGCCGCGCTAGCATATTTGGCGGGGTTTGATGTTCGCTGCCGCACAGGCAGCTCAGAAATAAAAAGCGGCGCGGCAGACCCCCCAAAAATCGTTCGCTGCCGCACAGGCAGCTCAGAAAAGCAAGCCACGCCCAGGCGGCGCATCAAATGCGTTCGCTGCCGCACAGGCAGCTCAGAAAGAATGCCAGAGCAGGAACAGCAGCAGCGCGAGGTTCGCTGCCGCACAGGCAGCTCAGAAAATTAAAAAGCCTGTATTGCATTACATGGCCGAGTTCGCTGCCGCACAGGCAGCTCAGAAATGGAGCATGCTGGGTACGTGATCAAGTACAACGTTCGCTGCCGCACAGGCAGCTCAGAAATTCGGGAATGAGACGTGGCATTCGTCAATCACGTTCGCTGCCGCACAGGCAGCTCAGAAATGCTACGGGTACGCCACCAGTGACGTACTGAAGTTCGCTGCCGCACAGGCAGCTCAGAAAGTTAAGGCGATGCACGCCGCAGCAATCGGCGCGTTCGCTGCCGCACAGGCAGCTCAGAAAAGGTCCACGGCCAGCACTTCGCGTGCTGCAGCGTTCGCTGCCGCACAGGCAGCTCAGAAATTCCTTCCCTCAGAAGTCAGTTTGTCAATCAGGTTCGCTGCCGCACAGGCAGCTCAGAAACGAGGGAAGCGAGATAGTAACGTGCTATCTCAGTTCGCTGCCGCACAGGCAGCTCAGAAAAAAAGCTGTCCTTTCTTCGTGCCTTCGTACTGGTTCGCTGCCGCACAGGCAGCTCAGAAACATGATCCACATCCCCCCTTAACACTCGCGCAGTTCGCTGCCGCACAGGCAGCTCAGAAATACGGGTGACCCGGTGCCGAATCCAAAGTACAGTTCGCTGCCGCACAGGCAGCTCAGAAAATTGCGAGGCAATGCGCGGGTGTGTGGCGAAGCGTTCGCTGCCGCACAGGCAGCTCAGAAAGATCAGGAAATTTCTGCCGTTACTGCGGCTGTGTTCGCTGCCGCACAGGCAGCTCAGAAAATTTGCCAAGCCTCCCCGCCTGTGGCGGTGTCGTTCGCTGCCGCACAGGCAGCTCAGAAATTGATGAAACTGGCCGTGGTGTGCGTCGGTGGGTTCGCTGCCGCACAGGCAGCTCAGAAAGCTGCGCCACGCCTTTTAACGTATACAGACCAGTTCGCTGCCGCACAGGCAGCTCAGAAATGGTCGCGCTCCGGAAAGCATCTGCGACAACAGTTCGCTGCCGCACAGGCAGCTCAGAAACTCCGCAGAATCAACCGTGGGTTCGTCCTGGCGTTCGCTGCCGCACAGGCAGCTCAGAAATCCAAGCGATGAAAACGTAGCGTCAATTGCAGGTTCGCTGCCGCACAGGCAGCTCAGAAACTCGTGGACCGGGGCAAAAAGTCCCGCCCGATAGTTCGCTGCCGCACAGGCAGCTCAGAAATTGTTCTGTGTAGTTGCGAGAACGTAGCTCATGTTCGCTGCCGCACAGGCAGCTCAGAAAATCGTCGCCGTCTACGCTTTCAAGTTCATTCGGTTCGCTGCCGCACAGGCAGCTCAGAAACTTCTGCGCGAGTTGCCCGATCCTGACTTTGCGTTCGCTGCCGCACAGGCAGCTCAGAAAGCGTGGCCGAAGCCGCTGGCGCGTACATCCAGGTTCGCTGCCGCACAGGCAGCTCAGAAATTCTGCGAAAGCCTTCGTGATGTATTTGCTGAGTTCGCTGCCGCACAGGCAGCTCAGAAAGTGTACGAATGGGACCACGTAAGCCGTGGTCTGGTTCGCTGCCGCACAGGCAGCTCAGAAAACCCACACCCCCGATCATGCCCACGCCGTGCAGTTCGCTGCCGCACAGGCAGCTCAGAAAATCAGGCGATTATGTTTTTGTTTTCAATAGCGGTTCGCTGCCGCACAGGCAGCTCAGAAAAAATGCGCCACACGCTATTCGTCACTGCCCGTGTTCGCTGCCGCACAGGCAGCTCAGAAATCACGGGTCAGCACCTTGGCTGCCACATCAAAGTTCGCTGCCGCACAGGCAGCTCAGAAATCTCCAATAAATTCCCCACGGCTGTGCATCCCGTTCGCTGCCGCACAGGCAGCTCAGAAAATTGGCGGTTTTTCTTTGGCCGAGGCACTTGCTGTTCGCTGCCGCACAGGCAGCTCAGAAATCTTATCGCAATGTGGAATCAATTCAAGTTTGGTTCGCTGCCGCACAGGCAGCTCAGAAACTACCCCGGATCAGCCTTGGCGTGTTGATGTGGTTCGCTGCCGCACAGGCAGCTCAGAAAAATTAGGTAACGTACTCAAATTGAGTACGAATGTTCGCTGCCGCACAGGCAGCTCAGAAATGCAAGCCCGCGCACGTTCGAATCAATAAGCCGTTCGCTGCCGCACAGGCAGCTCAGAAATTAGAAGCGGAGGCAGCAGCCGCCATGTGTGCGTTCGCTGCCGCACAGGCAGCTCAGAAACTCGATCAGCTTCTTGGCTGCGGCCAATGCTTGTTCGCTGCCGCACAGGCAGCTCAGAAATGGGCAGGGCACTTTCATGGGTGGTGCTCGCTGTTCGCTGCCGCACAGGCAGCTCAGAAATACATGTGCCGGGATGCTGCGATCTACGGGCGGTTCGCTGCCGCACAGGCAGCTCAGAAATGGTGCGCCGGCAAGCGCAGATCAAGCGCAACGTTCGCTGCCGCACAGGCAGCTCAGAAAATATGCAAAGCGCCCGCGAGCGCTACGCGCGCGTTCGCTGCCGCACAGGCAGCTCAGAAAGAATGGGGGTGCTGATCCTGTGGTTGGCATTCGTTCTCTGTCGCACAAGCCGCCCACCATTCCCACCCCCATTCACCCCACCTCCCACCACCCCGGCAACAGCGCCCGCACCTGGGCGCGCTGGTAGCGGTCGTCCATCAGCACGAGCAAGCCTTGGTCTTGTTCGGTGCGGATGACGCGGCCGGCGGCTTGTACTACTTTGCGCAGGCCGGGGTAGAGGTAGGTGTAGTCGTAGGCTTTGCGGGGGCCGAAGCGTTGGGTCATGCGGGCCAGCATGTGTTCGTTGATGGGGTTGATTTGGGGCAGGCCCAGGGTGGCGATAAAGGCGCCTATCAGGCGGGTGCCGGGCAGGTCTACGCCTTCGGCGAAAGCGCCGCCCAGCACGGCAAAGCCCAGGCCCTGGCTGTGCTCGCCAAAGCGTTGCAGGAAGGCACTGCGCGCTGCGTCGTCCATGGCGGCTGTTTGTTGCCAAGCGGGTATGTCCGGGTGCAGGGTTTGCAGTTGCGTAGCCACGCGCTGAAGGTAGTCAAAGCTGCTGAAAAAGCACAGGTAGTTGCCAGGCTGTTGGTGGTAGTGCGCAGCGATTAAATCGATGATCGGTTGTACCGATTGCTCGCGCTCGGCGAAGCGGGTGGAGACGTGGCTGGCAATCTCTACGCGCAGTTGTTCGGCGCGGAAAGGGCCGGGTACATCGATCCAGCGGGTGGCGCCGGGCAGGCCCAGCATATCTTGGTAGAACTGTGCGGGCGCCAAGGTGCCCGAGAAGAGTACGCTTGCCTGGGCGGCTGCAAAACGTGGTTCCAGGTAGGGCGCTGGGATGATGTTGCGAATGCTCAGCGCGTAGAGCGGGGTGCGCCGGCCAGGGCGGTGCGGTAGCCGCTGGTTGTCGACCATGGCGTGCGGGCCAAAGCTGTCTGCCAAGGCCAGCCAGGCCAGGGCTTGCAGGTAGAAATCCAGCACCGGGTCGCCGGGCAATAAAGGCGCATCGGCCTGCACATCGGCAATGGCGGCAATAGCACGCTGCACGGCGCCCAGCACGCTGGCTGGTGGTTCGGCATAGGCTTGGTAAGGCGCGGGCTGCGCCTGGTTAATACTGTTCCAGTGGCGTTGCAATGCGTCCAGCGCTTTTTTGACTTTGTCGCTGGCTTGTTTGCGCGCTACGGCCAGCGTCAGTTGCGACAGCTCGGCGCTGTACATGCCGCGAGCGCGTTCCAGCAGGTTGTGTGCTTCGTCTACCAGCACGCCAACTCGCCATTGGTTGCGCTGGCTCAGCGCATACAGCATGGCGGCGCTGTCGAAGAAGTAGTGGTAATCGCCCACCACCACATCGGCCCAGTGCGCCAGCTCTTGCGTCAGGTAGTAGGGGCAGATCTGGTGCTGCAACGCAATGCTGCGCACGCGCTGCAAGCTGTTGCGCACATCGCTGTCGGGGGCTGGTTCGCAGGCCTGGGCGCGGGCGGCGGGCAGGCGGTCGTAAAAGCCACGGGCCAGCGGGCAAGAGTCGCCATGGCAGGCTTTGTCCGGGTGCTCGCAGCTTTTGTCGCGGGCTTGCAGCTGGATTACGCGCAAGGCGGGCGCTGGGGCTGCGCTTGGGTTGTTCGCCTGCAATTGCGTGCGCACTTGCTCCAGCGCGTGCAGTGCCAGCGCATGGCCGGTGCCTTTGGCGGTGAGGAAGAAGACCTTGTCCAGCGCTTGCGCGGGGCAGGCCTTGAGCATGGGAAAGAGCGTGCCCATGGTTTTGCCAATGCCGGTGGGCGCTTGTGCCATCAGGCAACTGCCGGCGTCCGCTTGGGTAGTGCGGTAAACGGCAACAGACAATTCGCGCTGCCCTGCGCGAAACTGCCCCAGCGGAAACTGCAGCGCGGCCAGCGCCTGGTTGCGTGCTGCGCGGTGCTGTGATTCGCTTTGCGCCCAGGCCAGAAACTGCTCGCACTGCTGGGCGAAGAAGGCTTGCAAATCCGCAGCCTCAAAGCTTTGCACCAACACGCTTTCTTGCTGCGTGCCGATATTGAAGTACACCAGCGCAATGTTGATTTGTGCAAGCTGGCGGCTTTGGCACAGCAAATGGCCGTAGACCTTGGCCTGCGCCCAGTGCAGGGCGCGGTGGTGCGGGCGCACGCCGTCCAGGTGGCCGCGGTAGGTTTTTATTTCTTCCAGCCGCTGCAAATTGGCGTCAAAGCCATCGGCGCGGCCGCTTACCAGCAGGTCGCCGTGCTGGCCGCTCAAGGCAATTTCTGTTTCGTAGTGCTCGCCCCGGCGCGCCTGCACTGCCTTGTGGCCTTCCATGCCTTCCAAAGCGGTGGGCGCCGGGGTAAAGCGCAAATCCAAATCGCCTGTGCGAGCGCTGAACTCGCACAGCGTCCGCACGGCAACGCTGTAGCTCATGCGGCTTGCTGCTGGCCTGTTGGGGCCAGCCATTGCACATGGCAAACGCGTACGGGCAGCTGGTGCTGATGGCAGTACTCGATCCAGCGGATCTGGTTGTCTTGCAACTGGTCGCCCGGCGCTTTCACCTCGACCAGTTCGTAGCGCTTTTCTGCCGGCCAGAAGCGCACCAGATCGGGCAGGCCGGAGCGGTGCGCTTTTACGTCGCGCAGCAGCCGAGCAAAGTACAGCTGCAGATGCTGCGCAGGTATGCAATCGAGCGCCAAGGCCAGCAGCTCGGGCGTGAGCGTGCCCCAGAAAACAAAAGGCGATTGCAGCCCTTGCTTGCTCGCATAGCGCTCGGTGATGGTGGTGCGGTAAGCGCCGCTCTGCAGCTGGGCCAGGCATTCGGCAAACTGGCTGGCGCGGCGCTCGGCAAAATCGGGCGCGCTCAAATCTGCCGGCCCGGCTTGGAACGGATGAAAAAACGCCCCAGGCAGCGGCGCAAAAATGGCCGGCCAGCACAGCAGACCAAACAGCGAATTGATGAGCGCGTTCTCTACATAAAAAACCGGCGCTTCCGGCTGGTGCCAGTGGTCGCGCAACACATATTCCACGGCTTGCGGCTCGGCCGGGGCAGGTAGCTCCAACTGCATGCATAGCTGCGCTACTTCGGGCGCCAAGCGGGTGCGCCGCCCGCTGCTGCCCAGGCCGGCACTGCGTTGCAGGCGCGGCAGCATGCGGGCCAGGCGCTGGCTTTCTTCGTCGTTCTCGGGCGCTTGCTCGGCGCTTTGCGCCAGTGCCAAAGCCTCGCCAATACGCTGCATGCGTTCAAGCACGCGGATGCGGCGCAGCCGTGCGCCAGGGTAGGCGCAGGCTTGATAGGCTTGCTCTGCCAGCGGCCAGTCTTGGGCGCGTTCGCAGGCTTGGCCAAGCTGCAGCAGCAGTTTGGCGCGGCGCTTTTCCAACCAAGGGTTGGCGTAGCGGGTTGCGTTGGCAGTGGCCAGCAACTCGGCCCGGTCTGTGCCCTCGTCCAAAGCCTGGCGCCAGTTGTGAATGGCCAGATAGGCATCCACATCGGTCTGCGCCTGGAACGCCCGCGCCGCCGCAGAAAACTCCACACTCTCGTACTGAAAAATACCCAGATCGGCCAGCACAAACTCCGACCAGTCCTGGTGCAGATTGCCAAAGAACATCAGGCGCAAGCGCTCGCACAGCGGGCCGATCTGCACGCGCCAAACCGGTTCGTCCGCTTGGGGGTTCCATTGCAAATAGCTGCGCGCTTGCGCGTGTTCTTGCTCCAGCACTGCCAGCATCTGGGGCTTGGGCAGTGGGCGCAAGCCGGCAGTGCTGCTGAACAGCGCCAACAGCTCGGGCTTGGTGTGCAGAGCGAACAGCTCGCTCAGCGCCATGTCGGCATCGGCCTGCAACCAGCCCAAGGCTTGCAATGGTTGCGTGGCAGCGGGTACATCGGCAATTTCTTCGTACACCAGCTTGCTGGCGCGAAACCACGGCCCGCGCCGCATCAGCATGCGCACCAGCAAGGCTTGCGACTGCATGGGCAACTGGGCAAACTGCGCTAGAAATTCGCTTTCTTCTGCGGTCAACACATCGGCATAGCGCTCGCCCACCCAGGCGAGAGCACGCTGGAAGTTGTGCAGGTAGTAGTAGCGGTGCGGCGCGATCATGGTTGGAGGCTGTATTTTTGTACAGTTTAACCAGCCGGTTTTGGCTGCACAGCGCGGCGGGATATCGGTTTACATGCTGCGTTTGGCGGGCTAAAGGCTGTTTTCTCGCAGCTCTTGCAGCAGCACCTGCCCCAGTTCCTTTTTGCGCGCTGCGGGCAAGCGAGTGCTGATAGCGCCAAAGCTGATGGCCGCTGCCGTGGTGGCCGAGACCGGAAACGCGCAGCCCACGCCCGATACGCCTTCGGTGATGGTGTTGCTGATGCAAGCGAAGCCTTGCTGCCGCGTGTCGGCCACGGCTTTGCGCATGCGCGTCAGGCTGAAGCCCGCGCGGGCGTAGTCTTTGGCGTGCCGTTGCAGCACTTGTTTGATCTCATCATCGGGCAGGCTCGCCATCAGCGCCAGGCCGCCGGCGCCAATGCCCAGCAGTCTTTGTTCGCCCACGTCGGTGGTGAATACGCGCACCGGAAAGTGCCCTTCCTGCCGCGCCAGGCACAGGCAGAAGTCGCCCTGGCGCACGACCAGAAAGACAGTGTCGCCCGAGATGCGGGCCAGCTTTTGCAAGCTGGCGCGGTAGCGGTCGATCAAGGGCATGCGCTGGAGGCCGGCGGTGCCCAGTTGCACGGCCTCGATGCCCAGGCGGTAGCGTCGCGCATCTTTTTCGGCAAAGCCTTCTTCTACCAGGCAGCTGAGCAGGCGGTGCGCGGTGGAGCGCTCCAGCCCGGAGGCCTCGGTCACTTGCGCCAAGGAGTAGCCCTCTGCCTGGTTCTGGCCCAGCAGGCGGAGCAGTTGCAGCGCGCGGCGCAGGCTTTGCGCTCCCGTGGTTAACCCTGATTTGTCCATATGGTGGGAGAAGTGGGTGTTTCTGTTTTGTATGTGAGAAATCTGATCCTAGACTGGTTTGCATAACCCGGCAACGATGAGGAGACAAGATGCCATTCAGCTGCATAGAGATTCAGGACAACGGCCAGGTCCGCACGATCTTGTTGGCCCGCGAGGCGCAACGCAATGCCCAGAACCAGCAGATGCTCGACGAGCTGATGCAGGCACTGGACGAGGCCAAGGCCGATGCGCAGGTGCATGTGGTCGTGATCGGCGGCAAGGGCGCGCATTTCTCCGCCGGGCACGATCTGAAGCAGGCCCAGGCCGAGCGTGCCAATTTCACAGTGGAAGAGCGTTGGGCGTATGAGGAGCTGCGTTACTTCGACTATTCGCTCGCCATCTGGGATTTCCCCAAGCCCACCATTGCGCAGGTGCAAGGCGCCTGCGTGGCCGGTGGCTTCATGATCGCCAACATGTGCGATCTGGTGGTGGCCAGCGAGAGCGCGTATTTCTCCGACCCGGTGGGCCACACGCTGGGCGCGGCGGCTACCGAAGTGCTGATTCACCCTTGGGTGATGGGCGCCCGCAAGGCCAAGGAGATGCTGTTCACGGGCGGCAAAATCAGCGCGCAAGAGGCCAAGGAGATTGGCATGGTCAACCGCGTGGTGAGCGATGCGGAGCTGAGCGATGCGACCATGGCGCTGGCCCAGCAAATTGCCAAGGCGCCGCCTTTCGGGCTCAAGCTCATCAAGCGCTCGATCAACCGCACATTGGATACACAAGGCATGCGCTCGGCGTTGGAGGCGCATTTCGACACGCACCAGCTCTCGCACCTGAGCGAAGGCTTTTTGACGGCGCGTGACCGGGGTCTGTCGAACGCCATCCAGAAGAACCCCGAAAAGGTTTGAGCGTGCCATGCTGACATCTGTAAAAACCACCGCCCACCGCCTGGAGCCGCTGCTCAACCCGGCCTCGATCGCCTTTGTCGGCGCCAGCAACAATGCGGCGCGCATTGGCGGCATGCCCATTGCGCACCTGACCAAGTTTGGCTACCAGGGCAAGATTTATCCGATCAACCCCAAGTACGAAGAAGTGTTTGGCCAGCGTTGCTATGCCGACATTGAATCGCTGCCCGAAGCGCCCGACCTCGTGGTGCTGGCGATTGCCGCGCCCGATGTCACCGCCATGCTCAAGCGCTGCCACGCCAAGGGCGCGCGCGCCGTGCTGGTGTACGCCGCAGGCTTTGCCGAAGAGGGCGGCAAGGGCAAGGCCTTGCAAGACGAATTGGAAGCGTATGTGGCCAGCACCGACATGGTGGTGGCTGGCCCCAACGCCATGGGTTTTGCCAACCTCAACACGCAGGCGCACACCAACTTTGCATCGGTGTTCAACACCGCGCCCATGCAAAGCGGCAGTGGCTCGGTGAGCCTGCTCACGCAAAGCGGCAACGTCTGTGCTGCGGTGTATGCGATTGCGCGGCGCCTGGGCGTGGAGTTCAGCCACTTCATCAACACCGGCAACGAGGCCTGTGTGGATTTTGCGCAGTACCTGGAATACCTCGCGCAAGACGATGCGACCGAAGTGGCCATGGGCTACATCGAAGAGCTGCGCGACGGTCAACGCTTTATCGCTGCGGCAGAAGAGTTTGCGCGCCGTGACAAGCTGCTGATTCTCTACAAGGCCGGCGAGACGGAGAAGGGCTCCGAAGCCGTGCGCTCGCACACCTCGGCGCTTGCAGGCGATCAGGCGGTGTACCAGGCCGCTTTCCGCCAGCTCAACATCATCCAAAGCAATGATTTTGTGCAGATGGCGCAGCTCGCCCATTTGGCGCAGTACCGCCACAAGAGCGCGGGCAAGCGCGTGGCGATCATTACCATCTCCGGTGCGCTCGGCGCCATTTTGGCGGACAAGTTCATCGGCCAGGGGCTGGATGTTCCCACGCTGCCGCAAGCCTTGCAGGACACGCTGCGCGCCGGCATTCCCGATTACGGCATGGTGAGCAATCCCGTGGATGTGACGGGCAATGTGGTGAACGATCCCGGTTTTGTGCGCACCGCCATGGAAGCGCTGGCGCAAAGCGATGCGGTGGATGCCGTGGTGGTGTACGCGCCGGGCTACATGCTCGATCGCATGGCCGACGATCTGTGCGCTGTTACGCAGCAGTTCAACAAGCTCTTCGTCGCCATTGACACCGGCGCAGCAAAAACGCGCGAGCAACTGCGCAGCGGTGGTGTGCCGGTGTTTGAAGACATTGGCGTGGCCGTGTCTTCGCTGTCGCCCTTTTTGCTGTGGCAAGAGCGCCGCAAGCACAACCGCTGGCTTGATGTGCGCCACCAACCTGCGCCAGCGCGCACCGCGTTGCCTGCGAGTCTGGATGAATACCGCACCAAGCAATTGCTGGTGCAGCACGGCATGCCTGCAGGCGCTGAGCGCGTGGCAAGCACGGCGGATGAGGCGGCGCAGGTGGCCGACGCCATCGGCTACCCCGTTGTGCTGAAAGTGCTGTCCGCAGACATTGCGCACAAAACCGAAGCTGGCGGTGTGCGCCTGCGCTTGCAGAACGCGGGTGAGGTGCGCAAGGCGTTCGATGAGGTGCTGGCCAGTGCCAAAAACTATGCGCCCGCTGCTCGCATTGAAGGCGCGCTGATCTGCAAGATGGAATCGGGCGTGGCCGAACTCATCGTTGGCGCCACGCGCGATCCGGTGTTTGGCATGACGCTGACCGTGGGCCTTGGCGGGGTGCTCACCGAGCTCTACAAAGACGTGAGCCACCGCGTGTTGCCGGTGGATGAAGCCATCGCCCGCGAGATGCTTGGCGAGCTCAAGGCTTTTCCCCTGCTCACTGGCTACCGCGGCCGTGCGCTGGGCGATGTGGATGCGGCATGCACCGCCATTGCCGGCTTCTCACGGGCCGTACTGGCGCTGCAGGAGCAAGCCGACGAGGTAGAGGTGAACCCTCTGCTGGTCCAAGAACAAGGGCAGGGCGTTTGCATGCTGGACGCACTGGTGTTGCCCGCCGCCAAAACGCAGACCACAAACTGAAAAACCAAAAGGAGACAAGCACCATGAAAATCAAAACCGTTTTGTTCGCCATCGCTGCAGCCACCGCTGCCCTGTGCGGCAGCGCCAACGCACAAAGCAGCTACCCGAGCAAGCCCGTCACCATCGTCGTGCCGTTCTCGCCGGGCGGCGCCACCGACATCATGTCGCGCACCTTGGCAGAGCGCCTGAAGAACCGTCTGGGCCAGCCGGTGATTGTGGAAAACAAGCCCGGTGCAGGCACCATGATTGCGTCCGAGCACGTGGCCAAAGCGGCCCCCGATGGCCACACCGTGCTGCTGGCCGCATCGTCGCTGGGTATTGCTCCTTCGCTCTACAGCAAGGTGAACTACGACCCGGTGAAGGACTTTGCTCCGATCTCCTTGGTGGCCTCGGTGGTGCACGTGCTGAGCGTGCACCCCAGCATTCCCGCCAAGAACGTTGCCGAGCTGGTGAGCTACGTAAAGGCCAACCCGGCCAAGGCCAACTACGGCTCGGTGGGCGCAGGCACTTCCACACACCTGGAGTCCGAGCTGTTCAACACCATGGCCGGCATCAAGATGGAACACGTGCCTTACAAGGGCAGTGCGCCGGCCTTGCTGGATTTGGTGGGCGGCAACATCAATGTGATGTTCGATGCGTATGCCTCTTCCAAACCCTTCATCAACGACAACAAGATTCGTCTGCTCGCGGTGACCACCGCCAAGCGCTCGGCCTTGCTGCCCGATGTGCCAACCGTCGCCGAGTCCGGCCTGCCAGGTTACGAAGCCATGCCCTGGCTGGGTTTTGTGGCGCCTGCCGGCACGCCCGCAGCGGTGGTGAACAAGTTCCACGCCGAACTGATGGAAGTGCTCAAAGAGCCTGCCGTGCAAGAGAAATTTCAGTCGCTCGGCCTGGAGATCATCGGCAACACGCCTGCTGAGTTCTCGGAGTTCATCAAGAAGGACATCGTGAAGTGGGCGAAGGTGGTGAAGGATTCCGGCGCGAAAGCCGACTGATGAATTCGCGGCGCAAGCCGCACGCGGCACATGGCGAGTGGACCGCGTCTTGATCGACACCACAGCGCCAAGACAGCCCTTCAGACGCGACGTTGCAGCCGCAGACAGTACTCATGTACGGCAAGGCTGCGCAACAAAGTATGAAGGGCTGTATTGGCGTCGTCGCACGGATAACTGAACGAGACACCCAGGCCTCTGGCCCCAAGAAGGAATGAAGCACCATGCAAGTGGGCTACTCGACTGAAGACGAAACCTTCCGCATCACCCTGCGCGACTGGTTTGAAACCCACTTCCCCCAGTTCAAGGCCGCCTGGCCCACCGAACCTGACCCGAACAACTTTGAATGGCGCCGCGCTTGGGAAGACTATGTGTGCGCCGCAGGCTGGTCCGGCCTGGGCTGGCCTGCGCAATACGGTGGCAAGAACTGGCCGCTCACGCGCCAAGCCATCTTTCATGAAGAGCAGGCGCGCATTGGCGCACCGCTGGGCGTCAACATCATCGGCCACGGCATTCTCGGGCCCACGCTGATCCACTTTGCCAGCGAAGCGCAGAAGCAGCGCTATCTGCCCGGCATTCTGAGCAACCGGGAGATCTGGTGCCAAGGCTATTCCGAGCCGGGTGCGGGGTCAGACCTAGCATCGCTCAGCACCCGCGCCGAGCGCAAAGGCGATCACTATCTGCTCAATGGCCATAAGGTGTGGACATCGTTCGCCCACATTGCCGATTACTGCTTTGTGTTGGCGCGTACCGATGCCACGGCGCAGCGCCACAAAGGCATCAGCTTTTTGCTGGTCGACATGAAGCTGCCCGGCGTGCGTGTGGAGCCGATTCGCCAGATCACCGGCGAGTCTGATTTCAACGAAGTGTTCTTTGACAACGTGAAGGTGCCGCTTGATGCCTTGGTGGGCGAGGAAAACGGCGGCTGGCGCTTGGCCATGGCCGCAGCCAGTTTTGAACGCGGAACCTACTTTATTCCGCGCCAGGTGCGCTTCACGCAAGAAGTGCAGGCGCTCAAAACCTTGGCTGCAAACACGCCTGGCGATGATTGCGGTTGCGCTCTCGACAACCCGCAGCTGCGCAACGACATAGCGCGCTTGGCGGTGGACAGCCACGTGCTCAAGCTCAAGACCTATCGCGCTCTCACCAATGCGCTGCGCGGCGGCCCTCCGGGGCCGGAAGGCTCTGCCACCAAGCTGCATTGGAGCGAATCGCACCAGAAACTCATGGTGTTGGCGAACGAGGTATTGGGTGAGCGCGCCTTGGCAGGTGCAGAACCCAGCGCCGCTGACCGCGAAGCCGCAGGCTGGACGCGCGACTATCTGTGGACGCGTGCCGAAACGATTCTGGCGGGGACCTCCGAAGTCCAGCGCAACATTCTTGCCGAGCAAATGCTGGGCTTGCCCAAGGGCTGAACCGAAAAAACAAGATGGACTTCGCACTCAATGATGAGCAGCAGATGCTGCTGGAATCTGCCCAGCGTTTTTTTGCTGGCAAGCACCCGCTGACCCGCGCCCGCCAGGCATTGCCGTTTGCCGACGCAGCACAGCAGACGCTGTGGCAAGACATGGCCGACCTGGGCTGGATGGCTTTGCTCGCGCCCGAATCCATGAATGGTTTGGGCCTGGGGCTGACCGATGCCTATTTGGTGGCCGAGAGCGCGGGCAGCCAATTGCTCAATTTGCCCTGGGCGAGCAGCGCAGTTTTGCTGCCGCTCTGGCTCAGGTCTGCAGACGGCCATGCCGCTGAAGGTTTGCATGCCCTGTTCGAAGGCATTCTGGCGGGTAAAAAAGCGCTGCACTGCGTGGATGCGAGCGACAAGCTGTGGGATTTTTCGGCGCAATGCACCGATGTGCTGGTGGTGCGCGGGCTGAACAGCGGCCAGCAGCCGCTAGAGTTTGCGCTGGTTTCTGCGCCGGGCTCGGGCACGGTCGGGCTGGATCCAACGGTTCTGCAATCGCCCGCTGAAACGGCCAGCCTGCCATGGCACCGGCTCGACTTGTCCACCGCCGATCGCGCACACGCCCGCAGCGCCTACCGTCTGATGCTCTGCGCCGAACTCATCGGCGCTGCCCAAGCGGCGCTGCAATTGGGCGCGAGCTATGCCAAGGAGCGCGTGCAGTTCGGCAAACCCATCGGCAGCTACCAGGCCATCAAGCACCAGTTGGCCAATGCCTGGATGGCGCTGGACAACGCGCGCCTGTCCGCTTTGTACGCGACAGCGGCGATGGACGGCCATCTGTCCGATGCCAAGTTTGCCTGCGCCGCAGCCGAGTTCACCGCCATCGAAGGCGCGCTGCAAACCACACGCACCGTGATCCAGGTGCATGGCGGCATGGGCTTCACCTGGGAGCACGACGCGCATCTGTACCTCAAGCGCGCACAGCGCCTGGCCGCGCGCTTGGGCGGTGCACCCAAAGCGCTGGCTGCGGTGGCGGAGCTGGCCGTAGCGTAGGCATTTCTCAGTAGTAGGAATACTCGCTCCACTCCGGCTTTTCGGCATAGATTTCCTGCAGCAGCTGCATCACCAGCGTAGGCGTGGGCGAGCTGTCGCTGGCGCGGTAGCTCATGATGATGGGCGAGGTGGCTTGTTCGTCGTCGAGCAGGCGAAAGTGCAAATCGCTGCGCAAGGTGCGCGCCGATGCGGGCACGATGCTGACGCCCACGCCCGCCGCCACCATGCCCAGCGCGGTTTGCAGCTCGTTCACCTCTTGCACTTCGTGCGGCTGGATCTGGTGGCGCTCTACCAGGGCCAGTACCTGGTCGGCAAAGCTCGGGCGCGGCTCTTTGGGGTAGACGACCAGGCGCTGCTCGGCGATCTCGGCCAAGGCCACCGGCTCGGTAAAAGGCTGGTCGGCAAAGCGGCTGTCGGCCGCGCAGGCCAGCACCAGGCGCTCTTCGCGCAGCACTACGCGGTGGATGTCGGGAAACTGGGCGCGCACGCGGCCAAAACCCAGGTCAATGCGGCCGCTGCGCAGCGCATCCACCTGTGGCAGCGACATCATCTCGACCAGCTGAAACTCTATGTCTGGCCGCGCCTGGCGCAAGCGCCGCAGCAGCGCGGGCAAGTCGCCATACAGCACCGATGGCACGATGCCGATCGAGAGCACGCTGCGCTCGCTGCGCCCGATTTTTTGCGTGGCGCTTTTGAGCTGCTCTACCCGGCCCAGCACTTGCAGCGACTGTTCATAGAACATGCGCCCGGCCTCGGTCAGCGCAATCGGCCGGCTCTCGCGTGAGAGCAGGCTGACGCCGAGCTCCTCTTCGAGCAGCTGGATCTGGCGGCTGAGCGGCGGTTGGGCGATATGCAGTTTTTCGGCGGCGCGGGTGAAGTTGCGCTCACGCGCCACGGTGACGAAATAACGCAGTTGTCGCAGGTCCATATTGGTGAAAACCCTAGATTCAAAAGGTATCAAATTGGTGAAATTTGATCTGGTTCAGAAGATTGTCTCTAAATAATACCTTTAAGGTATTGATGCAGAGTTTTATGGTGTTGGACGTGGTGGCCCGCTCGCAGGTGTAATCAAGGCATGAACCTGCCCTTGTCATCCACGTCTTCCACCGCCGGCACACCCGTTGTCGAACGTATCGAAACCCTGCTGCTGGACTTGCCCACGATCCGGCCGCACAAGCTGTCGGTAGCCACCATGGTGGGTCAGACCTTGATGCTGGTGCGCGTGTACTGCTCGGACGGCGCGGTCGGCATTGGCGAAGGCGCCACCATCGGCGGCATGGCCTACGGTGCCGAAAGCACCGAGAGCATGAAGCTCGCCATCGACACCTATTTCACGCCCGTGATGCTGGGCCAGGATGCTACCCGCGTGCAGGCTTTGATGGAGCGTGTGGGCAAGATGGTCAAGGACAACCACTTTGCCAAGAGCGCGGTCGAGACCGCTTTGCTCGATGCGCAGGGCAAGCGCGTGGGTTTGCCGGTTTCCGAACTGCTGGGCGGCCGCCGCCGCGACCGCCTGCCCGTGGCCTGGACGCTGGCTTCGGGCGACACTGCCAAAGACATTGCCGAGGCCGAGAAAATGCTGGCGCTGCGCCGCCACAACATCTTCAAGCTGAAGATCGGCGCCAAGCCCATCCGCCAAGACATTGCCCATGTGGCCGCCATCAAGCGTGCGTTGGGCGATGAGGTGGCCGTGCGTGTGGATGTGAACATGGCCTGGAGCGAAACCGAGGCCGCCTACGGCATGGCGGCTTTGGCCGATGCGGGCTGCGAGCTGGTGGAGCAACCCGTGGCATCGGCTGCGGCGCTGGGGCGTTTGGTGCGGCGTTTTCCCATCGCCTTGATGGCCGACGAATCGCTGCACGGGCCCGAATCGGCTTTTGAGATTGCCAAGGCGCAGGGCGCCGATGTGTTTGCCATCAAGATCGAGCAATCGGGCGGTTTGTTTGCGGCACAGCGCGTGGCCGCAATTGCCGATGCCGCAGGCATTGAGCTGTATGGCGGCACCATGCTGGAAGGCGCTTTCAGCACCATTGCATCGGCCCAGTTGTTTGCCACTTTTGCCAAGCTGCAGTGGGGCACCGAGCTGTTCGGGCCGCTGCTGCTGTCCGAAGAGATTCTGACCCAGCCGCTCGATTACAGCGACTTCCACCTGACGGTGCCCAACGGCCCCGGCCTGGGCATTGCACTCGACGAAGAGCGCGTGCAGTTTTTCCGCCGCGATGGTTTCGCCCGAAAAATCACCGTCACCCCCTGACCTTACCGGAGCCCCCACATGCTGTTTCACGTACGCATGGACGTCAACATTCCTCTCGACCTGGACCCCGCGCTGGTGGCCGACATCAAGGCGCGCGAGAAAGCCTATTCGCAAGCCCTGCAGCACAGCGGCAAATGGCGCCACATCTGGCGTCTGGCCGGTGAATACGCCAACTACAGCGTGTTCGACGTAGAGAGCAACCAGGAGCTGCACGACATTCTGACCGGCCTGCCGCTCTACCCGTACATGAAGATAGCGGTCACGCCGCTGTGCCGCCATCCCTCGTCGATCCGCGACGACGACCGCTGAGCGATTGCCCGCCAGCCAACCACCCCAACAAACCAAAGGAGCCAACGATGAGCATCAACACTTTCAACACCGAAGAGGTGCAAAACCTGCTGCGCACCGCCTGCAACCTGGACGGCCAGGAAGGCAATGCCCGCTTCAAGCAAATCTTGCACCGCTTGCTCAGCGATCTGTTCAAGGCGATTGATGATCTGGACATCACGCCCGACGAAGTGTGGGCCGGCATCAACTACCTGAACCAGCTGGGCAAAGACGGCGAAGCCGCGCTGCTGGCCGCCGGCCTGGGCCTGGAGAAGTTTCTCGACATCCGCATGGACGCTGCCGACAAGGCCGCTGGCACCGATGGCGGCACGCCTCGCACCATTGAAGGCCCGCTGTACGTGGCCGGTGCGCCAGTGCGCGATGGCATGGCCAAGATCGACATCAACGCCGACGATGCGGCCGGCCCCTTGGTCATCCACGGCACCGTCACCGGTGTCGACGGCAAGCCTTTGGCGGGCGCAGTGGTGGAGTGCTGGCACGCCAACTCGCACGGCTTTTACTCGCACTTTGACCCCACCGGTGCGCAGAGCGAATTCAACCTGCGTGGCGCCGTCAAAACCGGTGCCGACGGCAAGTACGAGTTTCGTACGCTGATGCCCGTGGGCTACGGCTGCCCACCGCAAGGCTCTACCCAGCAACTGCTGAACGCACTCGCCCGCCACGGCAACCGCCCTGCGCACGTGCACTTCTTTGTGAGCAGCGAAGGCCAGCGCAAGCTGACGACGCAGTTCAACATCGAAGGCGACCCGCTGATCTGGGACGATTTCGCCTACGCCACCCGCGAAGAGCTGATCCCGCCCGTCACCACCAAAACCGGCGGCACGGCCCTGGGCCTGAAGGCCGACGCGTACCAGGACATCGAGTTCAACTTTGTGCTGACCCCCTTGGTGCAAGGCAAGGACAACCAGCTGGTGCAGCGCCTGCGCGCAGCAGCATAAGTGGCGGCGCTGATACCTTGATTCGTTGATGCGCTGATGAAGGAAAAGGCTGGCAGGTTTGCCGGCCTTTTTATTTTTCTGCCGCGAGAGCTGGCGGCTTGGCCCAAAGCATGAGGCTTGGGCGGCCACTCGCTATGTAGTACACAGGGCGAGTGGCTTTGATCGCCTTGAGGCGACGACTATTCTGGGTAGATAAAGTCGTAAACAACTATCTAGCATCCATGCGCCTCCCACGCCAGTACATAACCAGCATTCAAAAACTAAAGTCGTAAACTCGTTCTAGCGAGCCTATTAGGCAACCGAATATAGGAGGACTAAATACCTCGACTCCCATCCGACATCCAGTGGGGGCCATTAACGGAGGTTTTGCATAGTCTAGGAAGTCGCGGGCAATTCATCAACGACCTGAAGACCCGGGGCGTGCACGACATCCTGATCGCTGTCACCGATGGACTCAAAGGGATGCCTGAAGCTCTGAGCGCCGTATTCCCGGCCACCACGCTGCAGACCTGCATCGTGCACCTGATCCGTATCAGTCTGGACTACGCCAGCTGGAAGGACCGTAAGCTGCTGGCGACCGCCATCAAGCCGATCTACACGGCAACAAGCGCCGAAACTGCGCAGACCGAGCTGGAGGCCTTCGAACATGGACCTTGGGGCCAGAAGTTCCCCACGGTCGCTATGGCCTGGCGCCGCCTCTGGGATCACGTGATCCCATTCTTTGCGTTCCCACCAGCGGTGCGCCGGGTGATCTACACGACCAACGCCATCGAAAGCATCAATGCGCAACTGCGCAAAATCATCACGACGCATGGCCACTTCTCCAATGACGACGTCGCCAGCAAGCTGATCTGGCTGGCACTGCGCAACATCACTGCCGATTGGGGCCGCGGCGCACAACTGAAAGGAGGCGATGAACCAGTTCGCCATCCTCTACGAAGATCGGTTCACGAGGACCGTCGAGTAGGATGAAGAAAGACTTGCTCACCGCATCGGTCAAGCCGACTGACGCGGTGGGAAAGTCTCAGAGCGCCTCGAACACAGAAATTCGGACACTTCCGGCTACCGTCAAGTTTCGGGCTTGAATCCGGAGGCCTCAACGCGCACCTTCCATTGTTTGTAATTTTCACGCAGCAGTCGAGCATATTCGACCGGCGTGCTAGTGTGTGGCTCCATGCCCAAGTTGGCCAGTGCTTGCACGACTTTGGGTTGTTTCATGGTCTCGGCGACGGCCTTTGCAGCAGCTTCCGCGATCATTGGAGGTGTTCCCCTAGCCATTACGACAGCCGAAAATTCGTCTCCGATTATGTCCGCATAGCCCTGCTCCGCTAGAGTGGGAACTTCAGGCAAGAGTGGTGATCGTTGATGACTTGCCACGGCCAGAAGGCGTAGGCGTCCTTCCTTGATGTGCGAGATGGAATCGCCGATTGGCGAAACGAATGCCGCGATCTGCCCACCGACCAAGTCGGTGATGCCAGGCATGGACCCCCTATATGGAACATGGTTGAGCACTGCACCGGCTTTACGTAAAAACTCCTGCATCAGGAAGCGCTGTGGCGAATTGGGTCCTGGTGTTCCGTAGGTGTCCAGCTTCGGGTTGGCTTTGGCCCACGCCAGAAAATCCTGCATTGTCTTCACCGAAGCGGGCACCATAGGACCCACAGCAAAACCCTGTCGGACTATCGCGCAGGGTGAAACAGGTACCAAATCTTCTGGCGTGTAAGTGCCTGGAAGGGGATCAACGTGGGGAATCAGAGTGAGCAGGGTATCAGGCAGCACCAGCATTGAACTGCCGTCAGACGGGTTGCGGTGCATAGCGGCCAACGCCAAGCGGTTTGCCGATCCAGGTCTATTTTCAACAAGCGTGGTGCGTGCGTAGCTGGGTCGCAAACCCTCAGCAAGATGGCGCGCAACTATATCGTTGGCGCCACCTGCCGGAAAGCCTACAAAGATGCGCAGCTGGTCAATCTTCCCCAGCCGCTTTTCCTGAGCATGCAAGACACCCGGCAAGGAAAAGTACAAGCTTAGTGCGGCAGCTGTGCCGCCGAAGTCACGTCGGTTCATCTATTTTCATCCTGATCAGTTCGCGCGATTCAATTTGAATTCGAGAAGGGGATAATTAATCTCACATTTCGAGAATAATTCATGTGCATTCAAGTTGGATTTCGTGCAAACCCTTAAGGAATCGCTGCTTAACTCCCCCCACGCATGTGCTTGCACATGCGTGGGGGCGCGGTGACATCCCGGTCCACACAGCGCTCTGATCTTGGCGTGAAATTCAACAATCCCTAACGTAGCGTGACTGCTTTTCGATGACACGCTTCAGGATCGCACAAGGGTAAACCCTTGTATCGATCGAGAAAAGTTGCAAAATTATCTTAATTTGATAGAAATTTAACTGTTATACTTAAAATTTCTAATTTTTATAGATTTTTATCAAATGACTGCCGCCCACCCCCTTGAGGTCAAATTCAGCCACTTTGGCTTTCATGTTTGTGATCTGGAAGGTATGGCCAATTTCTACAAAGCCGTGCTGCAGTTCACCGAGACCGATCGCGGTGGCTTGGGTGCTGTTCAGTTGATTTTTCTGAGCCGTGACCCGGATACGCACCACCAACTGGCCTTGCTGACTGGTCGCCCTGACGATGTGCAGGCATTCAATCCAATCAACCAAATTTCTTTCCAAGTGCCAGACATGGCTAACTTGCGCCAGGTGTATGAACGTGCACTGGCTGCTGGAGCCAGCGATATGCAGGCCACCACCCATGGCAATGCGGTATCGCTGTATTTCCGAGACCCCGAGGGCAATCGCATCGAGGTATTCATGGACACCCCCTGGTATTGCTACCAACCTTTGCGTGAGACCATCGACTTTGACACCAGCGATGAGCAAGTGATGGCGCAAGCCGAAGCCATCGCCAAACGCACCCCTCGCTTTATGCCGCGCGCCGAATGGCGTGCACAGATGCAAGCGCGCATGCACCGCGACCAAGGTCGTACCGCTTAAAGATTTTCCGCGCACCGCGCAGCTCAAACCTCACCGTGAACCACAAAGGACAACATGAAACTTATCAGCTTTGAACACCAAGACCGCGCCACTTACGGAGCCGTTGTTGGAAATGACGTTTGGGACTTAGGTCAGGCTCTCGGCGCACAAGCGCCCGATCTGAAAAGCCTGATCGCCAACAACCTGCAAGCCGCTGCGGCGCAGGTGGTGGCGTCTCAGCCATCCACTTTGAAGTTTGACCAACTGACTCTGCTGCCCGTGGTACCCAACCCGGGCAAGATCTTGTGCATTGGCCTGAACTACGGCGAACACGTGCGTGAGACAGGGAAGACCATCACAGAAAGCCCCGTGATCTTCATGCGCTTGAATGATTCGCAAGTCGCCCATGGCCAAGACATTGTGCGCCCACCAGAATCTAGTCGCCTCGACTACGAAGGTGAGATTGCCATCGTGATCGGCAAAGGTGGCCGTCGTATCAGCGAAGCTGATTCTTGGGATCACATCGCTGGCTACGCCTGCTACAACGACGGCAGCATTCGTGACTGGCAAGTAGCTACGTCACAGTGGGGACCCGGCAAGAACTTCTGGCGCACAGGTGGCTTTGGCCCTTGGATGGTGACATCGGACGAAATCGCCCCCAACCAAAACATGACATTGACGACCCGCTTGAACGGCCAAGTCATGCAACAGGCGACAACGGACATGATGATTCACAGCATCCCTCGTCAAATCGCCTATATCTCCACATTCATTCCCTTGGAAGCAGGCGACGTGATCGTGACCGGCACCCCCGGTGGCGTGGGCAACAAGCGCACACCTCCCGTGTTCATGCAGCCCGGTGACGTGGTCGAAATTGAAGTGGATGCAGTTGGCATTCTGCGCAACGGTATTCGCGACGAATAAGGCCACATCCGAAATAAGCCGGAGTCAGGGAGGCTCAGCATAAATCCGACATGCATGTGCTTGCACATGCGTGTCGGGGACGGCAGCAGGCCGCTCCCTGCAAGGATTGGGTGGCATGGATTGCCCAATACGCTCCTGAAGGGCGTAAAGAATGCTCACCTTTTAGCGTTGAGATGCTGCGTCGCATTCACTGTATGCAGCAGTGACTCACTCTCAGTGATCCCGCCATGGAAGATGAGCTGCACAAGATGCCGCGGTTTCAGGACTTTGTAGGCTTGTCATAGGACCGTTCAACGCTGGGTGAGAGTACTATCCTGGGTTTTCGTCAGCTGGTGCCGGCACCAGTCAGACAAGGTAGGCAGCTTTGGCTATAAGCTGGGCGGGAACGCCATGCACCCTGGTCATGCTGGACGCCATTGGTAGAAACCAGGCTGATGCAGCAACTGGGCTCTTTGGAAGCCATCCGACAAGCCTTTCGTGGGGGTGATATGGTCACGACTGAAGATATAGCGCCCCCATGGCATTCTTGGTTTCTCACGATGCACGCATGATCACGGGTGCAGACTTGGTCTTTGATGGTGATCGCTTGATTCAATAAACTCCGCAATGTATGCCTATCCCCGCACTGAGTTGATCGTTGCGGACGCTTTGTTTTTAATACGTCATGTCTAGCCTTACACGCATGCTTTCAGTCTTGGATTTATTCACCCAAGACCACGCGACTTGGAGCGCCGAAGAAGTGGCCCAGCAGCTAGATTGCTCTATTCCAACGTCTTACCGCTATCTGCGTGAGTTGACCGAGTCTCAACTGCTGCGCACTGCCAGCACCGGCCGTTATGCACTCGGAAATCGCATCGTGGAGCTCGATTACCAATTGCGTAGCGGCGACCCGTTGATCCAGTCGAGCATTGCACCCATGAAGGACTTGGCACAGCAGGTGGACTGTGATGTCGCACTGGTCATGCTGAGCGGTGACCATGTTCTGACCATCCACTACGAGTCTCAAGGCGCACAAATGCGGGCCAGCTATGGCAGAGGCCGCCGCATGCCCACCTTCAAAGGCGCGATGTCACTGGCCGTTCTTTCTACGTTGGGCAAGCCACAGCTGCGCAAGTTATTGCAAAAAAATTCTGCCGAGCTAGATGTTTCCGCAACTATTGATGTTTCTTTAGAAACACTGAGCCAAACGCTGAAAATCGTACGCAAACAAGGCTTTTCCACCAGTCTTGGTGCTTTGGATCCACACAATGCAGGCATCGCAATTCCACTAGAAATATCCGAGCAATCTATCTATGCTGGACTTGGCTTGGTGATGTCTGCTGAGCGTTTTCGTTTGCTAGAAACTGAAAAAGCGGCAGGTTGGCTACAACAATGCCGCAAGCAAATTTGCCATCAGTTGCAATCACCTGCTGCGCTATGCGTGGTTTAGCGATTTAGATGTCAGTCACTGGTGTGCCTTGGTGCAATGCGAGTCGCAGCATGCCATCTGCTTCTAATACCCAGACAGTCACATAACTGCTGGTAATTTGTCGCTGCATAGTAGAAACAACAATCTTTGCATCCATTTTTCCCCAAAGGGCCCAAGCATCAGCTCCCAAGGGAAGGGCTTTGAATGGCTGTAAGCTTACCGATTGATACTGAATACGCCCAGTCTCAATTTTCGCTAAGAGGGAATGTCGGTCATCTACTGTGCCGGAGGAATGCACAAAAACCAGCTTGTCGGCCAGAAGTGCAGCTAGCAATTGCGTGTCATTGGCTGCAAGTGCTTTTTCCCTTGTTAACTCTGCTTCTAAAATAATAGTTTTATTTAATCCAGTCGAAGACCGTTTTATATCCATTTTCTACTTTTTCTGGCTTAATTGTTGAGTATTGATTTTTATCTCGAAATGGCCGTTGCAAAGAAAAAAATTTAATATGATTTTTCTAGCCTTAATAGAGGCTACATCAAAGCCATCGTCTAAGAGTATGTGCGCTCTGTGCTAGCAACGCCACAAAGAACAAGTGAACGAGCTGAAAGTTGGTGTTGGTCGATATTTGTGCGATTTCAGCCGCGTGGAAAGCGTGGACGAGGTGCTACATTGATTGATGTTTTGTACAGTGTGCACTTGCCAAATAAGCACTGGGGCATGTTGCCCCAGTACGAGTGCTCAATAATTGGAGGATGCAAGCGCTTGATGTATGTGTCAAATACGTATGCAATCATTCGATATTGACACATCAATCTCATCAATTCTGAGCTACGTTAAAATGTATGACGAACACCTAAAGCGAAGGCGTTCTGCTTATTGTTATCAGAGTTAGTCATTGCCATACTGGCTTTTCCCCCATTGCTCACATTTTGCAAAGATAATGCCGCATAGGCAGTTGTTCGTTTGCTTAGATAGTTTAAGACAGATAAATTGTATTGCTTAACATCCTGATTTAATGTTGTTTTGTCATTAAGCTGCTGATAGCCTGCTCCAAATAGCCAATTGCCGACAGGTATCTGAACGATAACTTGAGCAGTATCTCCATCAGTATTTTTTATATTTTTTGCATTATTTTCTCTGGTGAATATGGCGAATAGCTTTGCTGGGCCAAAATCATAGCCGCCACCAATCGCAAAAAGCTTGTCATTATCTTTGGCTGTGGTGCAGCCGCCTTGCTCAGCGCATTTTTGAATTTGATAGCTCAAGCCCGCATAGACTGGCCCCTGCTTATATTTTGCACCAATGGCCCAAAGTTGCTTGGCGGAAGACGAGCCGGCAATTTCTCCAAAACCTGTCATGGCATTTAATTGGATACCTGAAGCAGTGGCAGAGGTGTATTTGATGGAGTTGTCAATACGAGTGCCACCCAGCGTATTGTCAAAGCGACCAGCAGATGAGCCTGGGAGTGCAAGACCATCCACCGCTCCACCACTGAAGCCAAAGGCAGGAGAACCCGAGATTTGGAATAAATTGTCAAAAATCAGTGTGTATTGACGACCCAAGGTCAAAGTGCCTAGGCTATTGGATGTCAAGCCAACAAAGGCCTGGCGATTAAAGAAGCTGGTGGAGGATGTGTTTGCTCCGGTATCGATGTTGACTCCACTCTCTAACGTGAAGATTGCGCGCAGTCCTCCACCGAGATCTTCGCTACCTCTGAAGCCAAAACGAGAGGGCTGAAGCCATCCACTATCAATCCCTTGACGGCTGTCCCCCTTAACATTGCTCACGCGTACATAGCCAGCATCAGCAATACCATAGAGGGTCACGCTAGTTTTTGATGCATCAGATGCAATGACAGGTAGTGCGAGTGTCACCATGGTGGCGAATATAAATATATTTTTCATGCTTGTCTCCATTTGTATTTGATGGGTGGTAATAATAAAACTTATATAAATAAATTCATGTCGATTAACTTTCGTTAGGCAAAGAAATAGCATCAACAGCATTATCTTTTGCTGCTTTTATTTGTGTTGGTATTTTTTAAATGTGGATTTGGATACTATTGATGATTTATTTAAATTCCTTTAATTGGTTTTATGTGCTGCCTGAATGTCACATTTCCAAGTAAATTATTCTTTGCAAAGAATATCGGAATCTATTTCAATATTTCATCGCCCTGCATGGGCGTGACTGTGTCCAGTGCGGCCTGTGGGAACAGGCTGGTCGTATAGACGCACAAACGCTGCAGCACCGACGCCAAATGCTCACCGCCATGAACGGCATGGCTTTTAATCATCTCACTCATTAAGGAGCTCCTTGGAGTGCTGTCCATCTGCCGACCTTGAATGCATCACGAAGGTCTTGCAAAACCCTCTCTGCTCGGAATAGGGGCCAGCAGGATATGCAGATACCACTTTCTGATATGCAACAGGTATGTTCATTGCGGCAGCAGCACCTCGAAGCACTCTGCAGACCGATACATGTAATCAATGAACGAATTGCCGCGATCGCCGAAAAGCTGGGGCGGCCTTGTTCGCGGATTGGCGGTATAGGTCAGCAGGGGATGCCATCAATTTGCCGCTTTTTGCAAGGTCTGTGGTTGCACTACGTCTGTGGCAGACAGCAATGTGTGACGGCTAATACACGTGCAAGCACATCGTCTAGCTCCTGTGCCAAGCATTCGGCGGCAACCACATGGTCGGGACGTAGGATCACTGCACCAACAGGTCTGGCGTCGAACCAGGCTTGCAAGCTGCCCTCTCCCCCCAAGTCCCCGACCACCGTAATGCCCTCAGGGGCATGACGCAGCGTCCATGGCAGTTGAGCTTTAGGTACCGCCTGAACAAATCGCGCGTGCAGATGTTCCAGCGCAGCGCGGTGTTTGGCTGAAATAAAAGCCATCGGATTGTTGTTCCACATCAGTACGCGCCAGCCTTGACCGGTCGCATCGTCGAGCAGCATTTCGACACCTCCTGCATTAGTCGCACGCGGCTGCGGGAAGATGGCGCCAGCCATGCGTGGAACATCGCGCGCCGGTAGCGTTTTGAAGGTCGGCAGCGGTGTCTGCACAACCACACCGGTGTCAAACTTAGGCTGAGGCTTGAAAGCCTGGCGTCTCTGCGCCTCACGTTCCTCAGGTGTGCGGCTGGCAGCGATGCGGTCTCGTTCTGCGGCTTTCACGGGGTCGTGATCGGTCATCTCCTTGGCCATGCCAAGTGAGACAGCTACCATCTGCTTGACGTGCCCCATCCGCTCCATCTCGTACGTTTCGAGCAGAGACTCGTCGCATGCGCCATTGATCACAGCAGCAAGCTTCCATCCCAAATTGAAAGCGTCGCGGATACCGGAGTTCCATCCCTGTCCTCCTACCACAGGCATCACATGTGCGGAATCGCCTGCGAGGAAGATCGAGCCCATCTTGAACTTTCCAGCCACACGCGCATGGTGACGGTAGACGCGGCGACGGATGATGTCCAGCTTGGTTGGGTCAGGCACATGAGGTGCAAGCAGCTCGTAGATAAATTCATCGTTATCCACCAACGAAGGATCTTCACTTTCGAACAACGTGAATTCCCAACGTCGGATGCCATGCGGCAGTGCAATGCTGGCATAGCTGCGTTTCGGGTCGCCACCGAACACGGCGTGCGGTGTTCCGATGGGGTCATTGGCGACGTCAATGACGATGCCACAGGATGGTCGAGTTTCGCCATCGAATGAAATATTCAGTCTTGTTCGGGTGGCAGAGGCGCCACCTTCTGCTGAGACTACGTAGCGTGCACGCAGCTTCTCACCGATTGCGGTCGTGGCAACCACGCCATCAGCATCTTCGTGCAAATCGACGATCTCGGTGCAGAAGCGCGCCGATGTGCTCGGAAAACGCTTGAGTCCGTCAAGCAGCACCTTATCTACCAGCGGCTGTACAAATCCATTGCGGCGGGGCCACCCAAACTCGCGAGTGGTCGGATTGATTTCAGAAAGGATTTGTCGATCGCCATTGACCATGTAAATCTTCTGATCGGGGATCGTGTGAGGTAACACCTCATCCACAAGACCAACCGTCTGCATCGCCCGCAGGGCTTCGTCGTCAATGCCTACTGCGCGTGGGTAGTCGATCAGGGCATCGTTCTTCTCAACGACAAGAACATTAACGCCCTGCTGTCCGAGCAGGTTGGCTAGCATGAGGCCAACAGGCCCTGCACCGATGATGAGAACGTCTGCGATTTTGCTCATGAGGGATTCCTTGTAGTCAGAGCGGTCTTGAGTGCTTTGATGTTGTCGTCGAACGCGCGGTTCAACAAAACGAGGTCGATGCCGAATGCAACATAGTCAACCAGCCCATCGGCCAACAACGCCGCCGTGTATGCAGATTTGCCGGAATAGATGCCGAGCGTCACGTTGTGGGCCTGAGTGAGTTCGCGCAAGTGGATGATCGCGTCGCGAACAGGTCCGTCGTCCCAGTCACCACGACCTGGCAGGCCATAGGAAACGGCAAGATCGGCAGGGCCGATGTAGATAGAGTCCAGCCCCGGAGTGGAGATAATTTCCTCCGCGCGCTCGACACCAATCCGGGTCTCGATCTGCGCAATGGTTGATACGGCGAGGTTGCCCGCTTCGGAATATGAATCACCGATGTAAAGCCCTGGCCTCGACGGTCCCATGCTGCGGTTGCCCACGGGTAGATATTTGCTCGCAGCCACCAAGGCCTGCGCTTGCTCGCGCGACTCAATGGTGGGGGCAACGATGCCACGCGCGCCACTGTCAAGCAGTCGCAGAATCGGCCCGGGGTCAATCGAGCCGACGCGCGCCCAAGCGTAAGCGTTGTCGCGAGGAATCGAACGCAGGATGCCACATGCGGCGTCGAGCCCGAGTTCGCCATGCTGAAGATCGAGGATGACGCCGTCGTAGCCTGCAAGCTTCGCCCATTCGGGAATGGAGAACGACGGCAGCGACTGATGCACCAAAATCTTGGGGCTGTGCCCAATAGCGGATGCTTTCATGGCTTGCTCTCACGTTCCGTTAATCGCGCCGCATGCGCAGCCGAAGCATTGCTCCCAAAGACTGGCACGATCTCACGACGGGTGAATCGCCACTGACCTTCAACTTTGCGATACCGCTCACGGAATTCGCCCACAGAAGCAGGCTGTGTCTGCGGCTCGTTGGTATCGCGGAACGTCAGATACTGCACGGTGCCAGCCACTTCATCGCCGTCCCAGACCAACCGGATTCCACCAATGAAATGGCGGCTGACGATGTCGGTTTGCTTCACCCGCTTGGCACCCCAAGCCTTGCTCTGCTCGCGGTTCATCGTGCCCAAGGGGCCGACTGAGATGCCATCTTCGGTATAGAGTTCCCAAGTGGTATCGGCCTGGTTGTGATCCAGGCGGTACAGCATCTCGGAGATGAGCTGCTCAATCTCGACGCGGGTGAGCGCATCAACGGGGCAATAGTTACTCATGGTGTAGCTCTCTTTAAAAAACTCATGCCTTCGAATTGACACTCGCGACCACGCGGCCGAGACCGGTGATGGAGGCAACACACTCGACATCCATAGGCCAAGGCTCGATGTAGCCGATCGAACCTGAGAGCAGCACCTCGCCAGCTCGCAACGGCTGTCCAGTGCGAATGGCGGTTTCGGCCAGCCAGAGCACGGCGTTGATCGGGTCGCCGAGCACGTTGCTTCCAACACCGCGTGTAACCTCCTTGTCACCCCCGGTAATCACCATTTCGACCGCTTTGAGATCTACCGAGCCATAGGGATGCTTTTCCTCGCCGACCACGATGCCACTGCATCCGGCGTTGTCGGCGATGGTGTCCACGATCTGGCCCACGCTGCCGTCGTAGCGGAAATCAACGACCTCGAAGGCCGGTGTCACGTAGTCAATGGCCGCCGCCACTCGTTCGAGCGTGGCATCGAGAATGTCGCTCTTGAGCACAAACGCGACTTCGGCTTCGATTAGCAACCGGTTGTAGCGCGACTTGGGCAACACCACACCCGACTGGAAAACCATATCGTCGTGGATAACTCCGTAATCGGGCTCACTGATACCGACACGCTTTTGCACGTTCGGATTGGTCAGTCCCACTTTGCGGCCCACTCTGCGAACGCCCAGATTTCGTTCGCGCAATGCGGCGAACTCCGCCGAGATTGCATAGGCCGAGTCAAGGTCACGCTCAGGCAATCGAGGACTGACGTAAGGAACGGTATAAGCACCAACGCGGGCATCGTAGAGCTCACGAGCGATGCTTTGGATAGTTTCAGGAGAGATGGTCATACTGGTCATGTTCTGGCTAGCGCTTGCTGTGCTGTTTGTCGAGGAAAGACACGGCCGCCGCGTTGAAAACTTCCGCGCCTTCCCACTGTGGCCAGTGCGCAGCGCCTTCAACTAGCAAAAACTCTCCCTGAGGGATAAGCGCAGCCAAGCGCCTGCCTTCTGCAGCGTCGCCGGTGGGTTCATGGTCTGTCCAGACGAATAGCGCAGGCACGGGAATGGCCGCGAAATCCTGATCGGTGACACGGTTGCGCCAACGCGGCTCGGGCTGACGCAACACCGCGATATGGGCCATGTTTGCCCCGCTCGAATCCCTGCTGTAGATAGCTTGGCGAACGCGCACCAACTCTTCCGTTATCTTCTGAGGGTCGTGAATCACGACCTGCAGACGCTTTTTGACGTTCTCGAAAGTCGGCTCGGTAACCGCTTGCTTGCTCACTGATTGCGCCTTGTCTACCTTCTGCTCGCCAACCACGCGACCGCCTGGCGCACTCAAAATCACGCTCAACAATCGATCGGGGTGGTGGGCAGCAAACTTGACCGCAATCCACCCCCCGAGTGACTCCCCAGCGAGATGGACACGCTTGAGATTGAGCACATCCAGCAGCCCGAGCAAGTGCGACTCGTACTCTGGGATTTCCAGATCGTGATCCGTCAGAGTGGTGTATCCATGACCCGGATAGTCGTAACCGATGACACGGTAGCCCGCCTCCACCAGCGCACGTACATTCTGCGTCCAGGCCTCAATGTGGCCACTGGTGCCGTTGGCTAGCACGACCACCTTGTCACCTTCGCCGAGGTCAAGCACGCGCGTGCGCCACGGCCCGACGTCAACGTAATGCAGTCGATGCGGAAGATCCGACACGGCCTCCCAAAAAGTCACGAGTCGATTCATGCTGTGCCCCCCGCCTGGACAGCAAAACCGCCCCCCCAATTTTTGACGGCCCAATAGCGATCAACAGGAAGCTTGTATTTACCAGCGGTCGAGAGCGCAGCATAAGCCGCTATCCAACTGCGCATTTCATGTGCAGCTGAACCACCTTCGATGATGAACTGGTCGTTGTCCCACAAATCAACCGGCGACAAATCGCCCGACCGGAAGGTATCAAGCAGCTTGTTGTCCCAAGCCTCGTTCAACGCTGCACTCGATCCCTTGCCATCCGCAATCCTCTGGATTGCATCCACGATGGCCTGCTCGCGTGTGCGGCGTTCTTCGCTCGTGGGGGCATAGAAAACCAAACGTGCCTTCAGCTCGGGCGATGCCACATCCCAACGAGGAATTGGCGGGGAATGCGAAATGCCTCCCGAGGCAATGAAGAGCACTCGCTTTCCAAGCTGGAGTGCAGCTTTGCCAAATGCCTCCCCCATCTCGCGCACACGCTTCATCGGCGTCAGCGGATGGGCTATTGCGTTGACGAACACAGGGATGATGGGGCGTGCATTTCCCTTGCCAAGCAAGAAGTCCACGGGCTGCATGACGCCATGATCAACCGTCATTCGCTCCGATCGCGCGATGTCGATACCCTGAGCCAGCACTGCGGCATGCAGCTGGCGTGCGGTCTCGCCATCAACGTTGATGGGGCCCTCGGTCGTGCCGTAGTCACCCACGCCCTCAGCCTGCGCACCGATCACCCAGGGCGCGATGTTCGAATAAAGCTGGCCATTGAGGTGATCCGGGCCGAAGACTACGATGACCTCAGGATTGAAATGCTCAATGAAGGCGCGAACCTCCTGGATGCCATCCATGATTTCAGCCAGCGTGGAGCCGCCCGGATCGACGTTGCCGAAAGACGGCGCATGAGATAAAGCTGCAACAGCTAATGACATGTGTATTCCCTTTGAAGGCGGACTAAAAGCCAGCCCTCGTTCTTGTGATTAGGCTTGCTGAGGTCGACCTACATTCGTACCGTGAGAGCTCTTAGCCAAAGTTGCGGCCTCACGAGTTGCCGAGCGCTTCAGTCCAACGTGCAGCATCAAAAGGCCGATGCTTGCGATCAACATCGGAAGTGCAAACAATGTGAATGCCATAGTCATTCCCATGCCAGCATCGAAACACACACCGCCAAGGATGGGAGCGACGATACCGCCAAAGCGTCCCAGCCCGATGACGACCCCGTAACCGGTCGAACGTACCAACGTCGGATAGAGAACCGGAATGATTCCGTAAAAGCCAGCAGTACCAGCACAGACAAAGAAAGATGCTATGAGCAATGTCCACCAAGCCGCAGGCATAGTCGCGCCGGCAAGACCGAAGTACGACAGCGCTGCCGTGGCCAAGATCAGAAAAATGGGCGTCAGGATGCGCAAGTTGACATAGCTGGCAATAAGTCCGAACGCAATGTTTCCGGCGATGCCACCTATGCTGAATGCAACAACGAGTTGTGGGGCGAGCAATGGCTGTTTATTGATGCCAGCGACTGTAGTTGGCGCCCAGGTGGTCATAAAGTAGAAGCTCACCATGTAGGCAAAGTAGGCCACAATCATTAAAACTGTCTGCCAGAGAAGCGGGCCACTGAAAATGGCGCCCAACCCCACACTCTTGTCCATAGCAGTATTGCTCTTGCTGGACTCCGGCAGCGCAGCCAAAACAGGCTTTCGCATCTTCGCCAAGATCTTGTTCAGTTGCTCCAGTGCGTCGCGGCGGCGCCCTTCCGCTAACCAGGTCAGCGACTCAGGCAGCAAAATGTAAGCACCGACGGCAGCCAGCGTGCTAAGGATGAATCCAACCCACCAGCCGAATTTCCATCCATGTTCTGCAAGCATCGGACCAACAACCAAGGCGCCGAGCAAGCCACCGATATTGATCGCTGCCGCATAAATCGCCATCACCAGCGGATAGACGCGCTTGGAAGTGTACTCGGACAAGATCACCCCGACCACGGCAACCAACGCACCAACGCCAACTCCGGTGACGATGCGACTAATTACCAGTAACACGGTTCCGTTTTCAGCCGTGGCAAACAGGCCGATGAACATGCCGATCGCTATCACGACCGCACCGAACACACCTGTTAAACGACGGCCGATGCGGTCGGCGATAGGTGCAACGACGATCGAGCCAGCCAGCATGCCGATGAGCGCGCCGGACAAGACCATTCCTAGCTCTGTCTTTGAAACACCGAAGTCTTTCGCAATGAATGGCGCTGCAAACGCCGCCAGCGCGACGTCGTAGCCGTCAAGCACGACAAGAATGATCGAAACAATGACAACACGCAGCTGTAAGCTGGTCATTGGCGAATCAGCAATGAGATCAGATATCTTCATAAAACCTTGTCTCTTTCATATAATGTTTCAAGTCAGTTTATCTCAATATTTGGGAAAAATGATAAATGCGACGTCAGTGTATTCCCGCATTCGCCGTTAGCATCACACTTAAAGGAGTCATTGCATGGATGAGATTGGCGTTAGCTCACAACGCACTGAAAAGGAAAAGGTCGGCATTGTTGTCGCAGGAGGTTCTGGCATTGGTGCAGCTTGCGTGCGTGAACTTGCGGCTTGCGGCTGGCGCGTCGTGGCCCTTTCTCCATCCGGCCGTGGTCGCCTGCTAGCCGAGTCATTGGGCGGTGCCGGCATTGATGGCTCCAACACCAACGTCGCAGACTTACGCGCGACAGTTGATCTCGCAATCGAAAAATTTGGCCGCATTGACGCGGTGATCAACAACAGTGGTCACGCAGCGCGCGGGCCGCTGCTCGAGATCAATGATGACGACTGGCTGCACGGTGTGAACTTGTACTTGTTGAGTGTCGTTCGCATGGCTCGCATCGCTACCCCACACCTTCTTGCGTCGGGCGGTGGCGCGATCGTCAACATCTCCACAGCTGGGGCGTTCGAGCCCAACCGGAGTTTCCCAGTCTCGACAACGCTGCGCGCCGCGCTGGGTTCGTTCACCAAGCTCTATGCCGATGAGTACGGGCCGCAAGGCATCCGCATGAACAACGTACTCCCCGGATTTACAAAGGATGACCCCACTGCCGTGCCGCCCGAATGGACCAGCAAGATCCCCTTGCGCCGCGCTCAAAGTACTGCCGAACTGGCCCGGGTCGTTCGCTTTCTCGTGAGTGACGAGTCCGCCTACATCACCGGGCAGAACCTGCGCGCTGACGGCGGGGAGACCCGCTCGGTCTGACGCAATGCCCATCAGACAGATGCCGCCCGTCAGGTGGGCGGCATCGAGCTTCGACATCAATCAAATGGCGCATAAGTCGATGTAGCGCCCATACCCACTACGCCCACGCACCGATCTGCGCTTGCAGGTGATGCGACTGAATCAGTTGTTCCAGCTCGCTAACTGTTGCAGCAACACCAGCGAGGTAGCGGTCAGGGCGCACCAGCGCGGCAACTATCCCGAACTCAGCCATCCAGTTCGTCAGCGCTGGCTCAGTCGCCGCAACGATGGGCAACCGGTCCTGGATCATGGACTTCGCTGCATCTAGCGCGCTGGGAGACACAAATAACGCATAGGCATAGCCAGCGTCATCGTCGGTGCGTGATCCGTCGGCGCGAACCGCCTGCGGAATCATGCGTCCGCCAAGGACGCCACCCACATGAGCGCCAGGGCCGAGTGCCGGCTTCGGGGTCGAAAAAAATTCAGTTTGCGCAAACTCCTCGTCACGCCGCAGTAAGACTTCCGGAGCAGTGGTTTGAATGACGCGACCCAGGCGCACTGCTGTTGAGATGAACTCACGAACATGCGGCTCGCGCTCAGACTCATAAGTGTTCAACAAGTCTTCGTCCGCCTCGCCGCGAATCACCGCCGCCAATTTCCATGCGAGATTGGAAGCGTCGCGGATACCCGCACACATGCCTTGCCCCATGAACGGCGGCGTCAAATGCGCAGCATCGCCCGCCATCAACAGGCGGTCTTTACGCCATCCGCGTGCGACGACAGCGCGAAAGGTATAGAGCGCGGGGCGCTCCAGAGTAGCCTCTTGTGGCGTAATCCATCGTGAAAGCAGTTTCCATATGGATTCAGGCTGGGTAATGACCGCCGGATCGTCGCCCGGCATCAGCATCAGCTCCCAGCGCCGACGCATGCCAACGCCGCGAACGTAAGTTCCTGGGCGCGATGGATCGCAATACTGGATGCTGTAGTCGCCCAAATCGGAGCGCTCATGATTCAGAACCACGTCCACCACGATCCATTGTTCGCTTTGCTGCAAATCATCCACGCGCGCTCCGATGAGTCCGCGAATGATGGATCGTGCTCCATCGCAGCCAACGACATAGCGTGCTTTCTCATGTAACTCCATGCCGGTGGAAAGATCCTTGATTCGCAGATCAACGCCGTCAGACGCTAATGCGCAATCGAGCAACTCGTGCTTCACGCGAATGTCCGCACTGGCGTGCTCGGCCAGCTTTTGCCGCAGCGTTTGCTCCAGCCACGGCTGGTGACAACGGTAGCTGGGATACCAGCCCATGGGACCGACTTCCAGGTCGCGAGACCAGTCAATCAACAGTCGCCCTGCGGAGTCAATGAACTTCATGCCCGGCGATGGCCGCACTTGGGATGTCAAGGCATCGGCAACGCCGATGCTCTGGAACACACGCATGCACTCACCATCGAAGTGCACTGCACGCGGCAGGGGATATATGCCCGCTTCGCGGTCGATCGCCAGCACACGAAGTCCTTGCTGGGCGAGCAGAGTTGCCAAAGTTACCCCTGTGGGGCCGAGACCGATGATCGCAATGTCATGCATGAATACTGCTTTCGATAGAGCTTTGCTCAGGTTTGTCTGATGGAGATATCCCGGATCGCCTCATCCTTTTTGGGGAAGCCATAGAGGTGTTTCTGACTCCCGCTGATTAGGTTTGCGCGACTTTGGAACGAATAGTTCGTAGCTCTGTTGAGGTCAGAAGCCGATGCGATGGGCAAGCAGCCCACCATGTATCACTTGAGTGTCTTCATGCCGGTCTGTGCTGGATATCGAATTACTCCACATCAGCATGAGCGGGATCGCGCAGGCACCACCGAACAGGTCGGGCCGCCGCTCAAACAAGTGCCTACAGACGACGCGACTTGAAGCGGTAGCTCGGCATTCCGTTGAATAGAGCGGCTTCATGTGTGTAGTTGGCGATCAAGAAAGGCGCTGATCTTTTCCAGCACCTGATCACTAGCCGGCAGGATGCCTGTCATGGCAAAAAATCCGTGCATCTGGCCTGCCATTTCATGCTGCTCCACTTCCACGCCAGCATCTGCCATTGCAGCAGCGTAAGCCTGACCTTCGTCACGCAGGATGTCGTGCTGCCCTGTCACCACGAATGCCGCAGGCAAGCCCGACAAGTCCTTGGCAAGTAGCGGAGATGCATCGGGATGCATGCGTTCTGATGGATCGAGCACATACTGATCCCAGAACCAGTTCATAGATGGCGTTGAAAGGAAGGTTTGGTTCTCCGGCTCGTGATAAGAGGCACGCGTGAAGTCCGCATCGGTGACGGGATACACCAGCACTTGCGCCGCCAGCTTTAGGCTGTTTTGCTCTCGCGACCATCGAGCGACAACAGCCGCCAGATTGGCGCCAGCGCTGTCCCCGGCAATGACCAGCGGGACGTCATCCCCTGCGATCTCCAACTTGTGCTGATTCGCCCATAGCAAAGCGTCCCACGTGTCTTGCAGCGGAATTGGAAAGCGATGCTCGGGCGCAAGGCGATAGCCCACCAGCAATACCGCCGCACCCGTACATGCAGCAAGCTTGCGTCCGATAGGCTCGAAATCGGACAGTTCGCCTAACACCCAGCCGCCGCCATGCACGTACACCAACACACCTCGAGGTCGCGGCGTAGGCACCAACAGTCGAGCATGGATAGAAGAGCCATCTCTTACCGGAATCGCAACATCCTCGCTGCGCGCCATCGCTGGCACTGGGCCACGCTGAAGGGCCCTTCGTCTGGCAGTTGCCCGTGCTTGCACGGCATCGAGCTTCCATAACGGAGTCGCATTCTCTCCCGCCGCTGCGGCCCAGGACTGCAAAAGGGCCTGTGAGGCACTATCCAACGCCATATTCTTCTACGCTCCGAAGGCCTGTTAGTTCAATGCGCGATGAAGTCGCGGTCAAAGTCGACGTCATGGGTGAGCTGCCAGTACTCACGGTGACTGAATGGCCACACCTGAGAGACTCGACCGAATCGATTCTTGTACCAGGTGCGAACCTGCGGCCGGCCCCAAGCGCGGCGCTGATTCTCTGCATCGACGCGCTCGACAAAGGCATCAAGAACCCCTTGTTTAACTTCGATGCCTTTGATGCTTCGGCGCAGAACTTGGTGGATCGCTTCAACAGCGAACTCCGCTGCGCACTCCATCATGAAGTGCTGGCTACCGTGCACGACATAATTCGTGTTCGGGCCCATCACCATGAAGAAGTTGGGGAAGTCAGGCACGGCGATGCCCCCCCACGCCTTTGCGTCACCCTGCCATTGCTCCTTGATCGTTCGCCCTGAAACACCGTGAATCTTCATTGGATCGAGGAACTCGGCAGCGGTGAATCCTGTTGCGTAGACGACGACATCAACTGGATGTTCGACGCCATCTTCAGTCACCAGGCCAGTTTCCGTGAATCGGGCAATGGGGCTGGTCACAAGCGCAGAGTTTGGCCGCTGCAACGCGGCGGCCCACACGCCGTTGTCGCGCAGCATTCGCTTGCCCCCGGGCGGGTATGTCGGCACGATCTTGTCGATGAGTTCGGGGTGGCTTTTCCACTGTTCACGAATGAGTTCGGTCAGTGTTTCGCGCACTTCCAGGTTCTTTGCAGATACTGAATCTTCTCGAGTCCAACCCGGATCGGTAACGACGGTGTGCACCCGTCCAGTCGCTGACTGGAAGAAGCCTGAAAGCCGAAACCATTGGCCATAGCATGGGACATGCTCAGCCAACCACTGCAGCGCCCTCGGAGTGTCAGCGTAATAGTTCGGGGCTGGAACCATCCACGGACCAGAACGTTGGAACACCGCAAGGTGCTCAACCTTATCAACGATGTTCGGGACGATCTGGTACGCGCTCGCTCCAGTACCGATGACTGCGACGCGCTTGCCGCAAAGATCAACATCGTGGTTCCACCGAGCGGAGTGCATGCGCACACCCTTGAAATCGGCCTGGCCTTCTATTTCAGGGATATTGGGCCGCTCGAGCTGGCCCACCGCCGAAATCACGGCATTGAAACGACGATGCACCGGCTCGTCGTTGCCCGTGCGAGTCACCACATCCCAAGTGCCCGAAGCCTCGTCCCAATTGAGCGAGAGTACCTCGACTCCAAAGTGAATATGCTCGCGAAGCCCTGCTCGTGCAACGATCTCGCGAGCGTAGTCTTCGATTTCACCACCGGTCGCGAACGCATGCGGCCAATCCGTGCGCTGAGCAAATGAAAAGCTGTACCCGAACGTCGGTGTGTCAAGTCGCACACCCGGGTAAGTGTTCGCCCACCACACGCCGCCAACGTCGGGGTTCTTCTCGAAGGCCGTAAATGGCACGCCTGCCTGCTTGAGCCGATACATCGCGGCAATGCCAGACATGCCGGTGCCGATGACCGCGACTTCGAACTGGCGATCACCCGCAACATTGTCGAACTTCCAGTCTGGCGCGCCAAGCTTTTTCGGGGCGAGATCCATCTCGTGAGTGAGGATCTGAGCATCGGCATCTCCGGCCCCGTTGGTGAGGAAATCGATCAGGACGCGTGTCTCGGCATCGTCAAGAGGACGTGGCCGAGTCAAGTTCTCATCGCGCACTCGCTTAAGTGCGACCAGAGCCAGTGCCCGGGCTTCGGTTTGGGCAGCTTCGCTCATGCCGCCATGGGCAGGCGCAACCGTATCAACAAGTGGAAACGGCGCACGCAAGTGCGGACGCAGCATCGACAGGTCTCCAGTGACGGCCGAGAGCGCAGTGAGAAGTGAGGGGAGATCGGCTTGCGCCACTATTTCGGCGAGAAAGGCATCGTCCTCGCAGATCTGTGCATATTCTTCGCGCCAATAGACGTCGTCAACACTTGGGGCTTCAAAGGCAGTAGTAGTTATAGGCATAGCAGAAAAGGGTTTTTTACTGGACAGGGTGCACAAACGCACGCCTGTTTCTCGCCGCTGTTTCGATTGACTTCGCAAACACTGGCGACTGGCCGCGAAATGCATCGCCACCGAATGGGGCAGCAACGCTGACTTGCGACCTTGAGATCTGGTTGATAGCAGCCGAACGTTCGCAGCGCGTGCTTGACTAACGCCGCTTGCTGATGCGCCCGGGGGACACGCGCGGGGCACGGCTCTTTGGGGCGCACTCGCGATGCTGGCCGCATACGGCACAAGGCAAAGTGCCACGGCATTTAAAGCTCGCCTGACTCATCAAATTCTCTTTGGGGTAAATTGAAAATCTCATTTAATGAGATTTATAACAGCGCTTTAAGACAATGTCAATCCAAGTAGAAACCCTATAGCACTGCAAGCCCAGGAACAGCATGGCTTCAAGTTCGGTCACTTCGGCATGTATGAGAGCAACCTAGCAAAGGCTGATACACCAGTCTGCTTGATTTCACCGCGACGGACCTCCTGTTTCTGAGTTGAGATCCGGAAGTGCACCACCTGAGCGTTCTTTCGACAGCGCACCCCAACAGACCGACCCTTCAATCTCATCTTTCAGATTTCACTCAAAACACTCAGCTCGGATGAATGGTGCGAGCTGGACGAACTCTGCTTGCTGAAAGCTCCTGCATCAGGCCGGTGAGGCGCGCTTGTGCACTTTCCATCCATGTACCTGTCTCAGAAGGCAATGGCTAGCGCTCTATTTCGATTTGCCTTGGAGCGTTTCACAATCTATGCGCGCTCGATGGAACTGAAGGAAAGAAGCATGTTGATGGAGCACCTAGAATTGCATGCTCGCACGTTGCTGGGCATCAGACCACAGTCAGTGTGGAGTGCGGAGATGGCACAGCACACGGGTGTAAAAATGAGTGGTCGGTCGGCCTGTTAATACGATGCATCGCGAAAAGTGTTTGCGGGTATCGCAATCGCGCGCAGAGCGGTGCGCTGCACATTCGTTCGAAACTCGTTGCTGGCTTCAGTCCGATCTGGCCACTTGTCCTGACAGATTTCCGTCGGTGGTATCTATGACCTAAGCGCTCCGCACAGCACTTTCAGCCTATAGCTGCTAGAGGCTTCGTGTTGGAATGAGTGACAGGGTTTGCGTCTACATCAGTGTTTCAATCAATGGAGTAGGCAACGTTCCAGCCACCAGCCGCTATGATGCTGACTTTCATGTTCATCACTGTAAATTCAATATGAGTAGCCCTGGCCGGGTTTTTGCCATCCTCGATCTATTCACCGAGGAAAATCCGATCTGGCAACCGGACAACATCAACGCGGTTTTGGGCTATTCCCGCCCCACGGGTTATCGCTATGTGAAGGAATTGGTTGAGGCGGGGTTGTTGCAAAAAGTTTCGGCAGGGCGCTACTCCCTTGGCGGACGCATCATCGCGCTGGACTATCAGTTGCGACAAACCGACCCGGTGTTGTCCGCTGCCGATCCGGTTATGCGAGAACTGGCGGCTCAAACCAAGTTTGACGCAGCACTCAGCGTCATGTTCCCCGGGCCGCGGGTCATCGACGTCCATCGCGTCAACGCGGAAAAAAATCTTCAACTTTCTTATGGGCGCGGGCGGCCCCGTCCCTTGTTCCTTGCTGCGTCCCCTAAAGTGCTGCTGGCCCACCTGCCGCGCAACTCTCTCAAGAAGATTTATGAAACCTACGCCAAGGATATTGGTATCCACGGCATGGGAAATACTTGGCAGGAATTTTTAAGCGTGCTGACGCAAATCCGCAAAGATGGTTTTTATCGTTCGCAAGGCGAGTTGGAGCCTGGGCTCGGTGCAGTAGCTGTTCCGATTTTCAATGCCGAAGGTGATTGTGTTGCTGCGCTGGCACTCGTTGGCAGCGTTCAGCGTTTTGACACCAGTTTAGATGCTCGCCTGCTGAGCAGACTGCAGAAGGCATCCGCAGCCATATGTCTTTCATTGGGGTAGTTTGGAATTTCTCCAACCACCTGTGAGTGCACGATTTTTGGGTGCTGTTGTATAAAGAAAATTCAAGACAAGTTCCCAAAAAAGCGGAAGTAGCACCAGTTTTTGGAATAGTAGCTAAGCGATATTTTTTCAAGTAAACATAGGCTTACGGCTGCTGGTGCTGGTCTCGTCCGAGCGACTTGCGGTGAGTCGCCGCTTCTGCAGGTCGTTGGTAGTTAGCGAGCGTCGCCCACTATTTCGAAATCATGATGACCTCAGAAGTAGAGTAGAGATCATCGATTTGAGCCACCATCTTTACACCCAACGTCTTAGTGTAAAGGCGCCGGGCCAGGCTATCAGCCCTCGTTGAGACCAGGACAGCTTTGATAGCTTGTCCCGACCCGGCCAATTGGTGCTCCACCAATCGCAGCGACTCGCGTATCAATCTCTCGGCATAGCCCATGCCTTGATGCCGCTTCAGCATCGCGATCTGATCCAACTCCAGCACGACTTCTGGACGGAATCCTGACTTCTGTGCCCAGAAAATGTACCCTGCGATCTCTGTTTCAACCTGCACTACATAGCAATTGAAGCGAGGCTCAGCCGCCAAGGTTGAAGAAACCCATAGCTCAGAGTTTTGCTGCCGAGCAAAGGCTTCGCGGTGGATTGTCGCGATGGCTGTGCTGTCACTTATGGATGCTTTACGAATGTCGAGGTCCATACGTCTCACCAGCACTGCGCAATCCACCCCATCACTCCACCGTCACACTCTTCGCCAGGTTGCGTGGCTTGTCTACGTCGGTGCCGCGCGCTACGGCGGTGTGGTAGCTCAGCAGTTGCAGCGGCACCACGTGCAGGATGGGGCTGAGGGCGCCGTAGTGCTCGGGCATGCGGATGACGTGGATGCCGTCGGCGTTCTCGATGTCGGTGCGCGCATCGGCCAGCACGTAGAGCACGCCGCCACGGGCGCGCACTTCCTGCATATTGCTTTTCAGCTTTTCCAGAAGCTCATCGTTGGGTGCCACGGTAACGATGGGCATTTCGCTGTCCACCAGGGCGAGTGGGCCGTGCTTGAGCTCGCCAGCAGGGTAGGCTTCGGCGTGGATGTAGCTGATTTCCTTGAGCTTGAGTGCGCCTTCCAGCGCAATCGGGTAGTGGATGCCGCGGCCCAGGAAGAGGGCGTTTTGCTTGCGGGCAAAGTCTTCGGCCCAGCTCACCACTTGCGGCTCCAGAGCCAGCACGGCTTGCAGGGCCACGGGCAGGTGGCGCATCTGCTCCAGGTACTGGTCGGACTGGGTTTCGCTGATGTGGCCCTTGCTTTGGCCCAGTGCCAGCGTCAGCAGGAAGAGGCCGGCCAGTTGCGTGGTGAAGGCCTTGGTGGACGCAACGCCAATTTCCACGCCAGCGCGGGTGATGTAGGCCAGCTTGCATTCGCGCACCATGGCGCTGGTGGCCACGTTGCAGATGGTCAAGGTGTTGGTCATGCCCAGGCCTTGCGCGTGGCGCAGTGCGGCCAGCGTATCGGCGGTTTCGCCCGATTGGCTGATGGTGACCACCAGGGTCTTGGGGTTGGGCACGCTTTTGCGGTAGCGGTATTCGCTGGCCACTTCCACGTTGCAGGGGATGCCGGCCAGGCCTTCGATCCAGTACTTGGCTGCGCAGCCGCTGTAGTAGCTGGTGCCGCAAGCGAGGATGAGTACGTTGTCGATCTCTTTGAACACGCGCCAGGCGGCCGTGCCATCGGCGCCGTCAAACAACTCGGGCACCACGCTGTGCACGCCTTCCAGGGTTTCGGCAATGGCGCGTGGCTGCTCGAAGATTTCTTTTTGCATGTAGTGGCGGTACGGGCCCAGCTCTACCGCGCCGCTGTGCGCGTGCACGGTTTTGACCGGGCGCGTGCTGGCGTCCATGGGTTTGCCGCTGTGGTCCACGATCCAGTAACGGCCAATTTGCAGGTCGACCATGTCGCCTTCGGCCAGGTAGACGATCTGGTCGGTGACGCCGGCCAAGGCCATGGCGTCGCTGGCCAGAAAGTTTTCGTTTTTGCCCACACCCAGAATGAGCGGCGAGCCAGCGCGTGCGCCCACCACGCGGTGCGGTTCGTCCTTGTGCATCACGGCAATGGCGTAAGCGCCACGCAGTTCTTTGGTGGCTTGTTGCACGGCCTCGAACAGGTCGCCGTTGTAATAGCTGTCTACCAGGTGGGCGATGACTTCGGTGTCGGTCTGGCTCAGAAAATGGTAGCCCTTGGCTTGCAGGGCGGCACGCAGTTGTTCGTGGTTTTCGATGATGCCGTTGTGCACCAGGGCCACGCGGCCTACCGCTTGCGCATCCGCAGCACCGGGGCCGGCGCTGAAATGCGGGTGGGCGTTGTGCACTGCGGGTGCGCCGTGCGTGGCCCAGCGGGTGTGGGCAATGCCGGTGGCTCCTTGCAGGTGTTCTTTGCTCACTTGCTCCATCAGCTCGGAGACGCGGGCCGTGCTGCGGGCGCGGTGCAGGCCGCTGCCCTGGTTGCCTTCGAGGCTGGCGTCATGGACGGCCACGCCGCACGAGTCGTAGCCGCGGTATTCCAGGCGCTGCAGGCCTTGCACCAGCACCGGGACGATATTGCGAGTGGATACAGCGCCAACAATGCCGCACATAGTTTGTTCTCCGTTCAACGATGGCTTGCAGTGTAGGCAGGGTGATGAAAAATTTATCTTCTATTTTTGCAAGTATTTGAAATAATATTTCTTCAATTCAAGCTTTAGAAATATTATTTCAAAATGGAAGAAAATTTGAACGAATTAGAGCTGGACATCATCGATCTGCAGTTGCTCGATGCCCTGCAGCACGATGCCGCCATCAGCAACCAGGCGCTGGCAGACAAGGTGCATGTCTCGCCGCCTACCTGTTTGCGCCGCGTCAAGCGCTTGCGCGAGCTGGGCGTGATCGAGGCGCAGGTGGCTTTGCTCTCCAGCGATGCCTTGGCCCGTGTGCAGGGGTTTGGCCTGTTTGCCTTGGTGGAGGTGAGCCTGGAGCGCCAAGGCGCCGAAGCGCTGGATGCGTTCGAGGCGCAGGTGCTGGGCAGCGAGCAGGTGCAGCAATGCTGGCGCGTGAGCCCCGGGCCGGATTTCGTATTGGTGGTGTATGCGCACGATATGCCGGGCTATTTGGCGCTGGCGCAAAAGCTGTTCACGGCGCAGGCCAATGTACGCAATGTCAAAGCCTATTTCGCCACCAAACGCAGCAAATTTGTAACACGTATTCCTTTGCAGAAAGGGCCGCATCTGCCGCTGCAATAGCGCTGTGTCTATGAGCACTATTCATTGTGAATATGAGCCAATTGATCTACATGCTGTATGGCTGCTACAGCCAATGCAAACAAAAGTCAGGCCGGGTTGAGGAGCCGGCTGCGCGCACATTGCTGCGAACGGCTGCAAAACAGCTTACCTGCTGAGGTGGCTAATCTTTTGATTTTTAAAGGCTAATCTTTGGCTCTCGAAGGCGTGCAAGGGGTGCCAGAGGGTGGCTACCGGTTTTGAGCATGCCGTCAAACTTGCGCGTGCAGGCGCTAACTGGCTGGCGTCTGCACAGGAAGAGCTAGTAGGTGTTTGACCACTTACCGTGTGGCCCACACCGCCTGTCGACCACTGCGTGTAACAATCAAAAACACGCTTGCTGATCTGATAGCGAAGCTTCATACTTGCTACATGGGTATCAATTGGTAACTGGCGTGTGAGCAGATTCCGGTATCCATGCGTGCAGGCAAGTTGTGGAGAAAGAGAGGGTTGGTATGGAGCAAATCAAGATCGACAGCACACAACAGCGCGGCCAAGCAGGGCGCATCGTGTTGATGGTTGCTTGCGCATTGGCAGCAGCCGGTGCTTTGTGGCAGTTGGATGCGGGCTGGCCTTACTGGCTGGTGTTGCTGGTGCCGGCCTTGCTGTGGCCGGGGCTGGCGCAGTGGATGTCGCAGCGCAGCGCCCAGTCGGACAGCAACGATGTGATTCTGGCCTTTGTTGACGGCATCGTCGTCGGCCTGTGGGTGGCGCTGACGCATTTCAACCTGCTGGCCAGCGCCGTGATGCTGATGTTCCTGGTGCACAGCACCTATGCCATGCAAAGCGCCCGCCATGTGGTGCTGGTGTTGGCCGGAGCGATTGCAGGCCTGGCGGTCTGCGGTTTGCTGACATCGTTCGGTATCCAGCAAGCCACCGGCATCGCCGCCATTCTGGGCAGCTTGCTGGGCCTGGCCTTGTACCTGGCAGCGCAAGGTCTGACCACCGGCCGCCTGCTGCAAACCTTGGCCCACAAGGAGCAGATGCTGACGGTGCTGCGCCGCGTGGATGCGATGACCGGCTTTTTTGGCCGCGCTTACTGGAACGATCTGGCGGCGCGCCTGTTCCACTACGCCAAGCAAAAAGACATTCCGGCTTTCATGCTGGTGGTGGATGTGGACAACTTCCGCGATATCAACAGCCGCAAGGGCGAGACTGCGGGCGACGAGGTGATCATTGCCGTGGCTAACACCTTGCGCAACTGTGTGCGCCCGGGCGATGCTACTTGCCGCTTTGGTGGTGATTCGTTCGGCGTGCTGCTCTCGGGCGTGAACCTCGATATCGCCAACAAGATCGCTGATCGTATCCACAACCAGGTGTCCAATCGCCGCCTGCGCGAGTGGCCCGATCTGCAGATCAGCGTCAGCATCGGCATTGCCAGCCTGGCCAAGTACCACCAGTCGGTGGAAGAGTGGATCAAGCAGGCTGAGAGTTCGCTCGACCAGGCCAAGGGCGCGCCACGCATGCCGGCGGCAGCGCCGGATCTGCAGCCTATCAGTGCCGAGCATCTGGCTGAGTTGGCGGCCGAGTCTGGGCCGGCCTGATCACGCCTGGAGCCTGTCCAAAAAGCCCCGCACTGCTGATGCAGAGCGGGGCTTTTGCTTTGTTTGCCGACCTGACTCCAGGCTGCAGCGAGTTCAGGCTTTTTTGCTGGGCCGCTTCCAGTTGGCGATGCTCAGTGGTTTGCCTCGGGCCACGGTCAGTGCGCCGGCTTCGGTGCTCTTGGTGATGGTGGAGCCACCGCCCACGGTGCCGCCGGCGCCGATGGTGACGGGGGCCACCAGTACGCAGTTGCTGCCAATGTGCACATCGGCTTCGATCACGGTGCGGTGCTTGTTGGCGCCGTCGTAATTGGCGGTGATGCTGCCGGCGCCGTAGTTCACGCGCTCGCCCACGGTGGCGTCGCCCAGGTAGGCCAGGTGGTTGGCCTTGGCGCCGTCGGCCAGGGTGGAGTTTTTCACTTCGACAAAGTTGCCGATATGCACTTCGCGGCCCAGTTGTGCGCCCGGGCGCAGGCGGGCAAACGGGCCGATCAAGGCGCCTTCGCCCACGCTGGCACCGGTCTTTTCGCCGTCGATATGGGTGAAAGCCTGCAGCACTGCGCCAGCGGCAATGTTGGCATTGCTGATGTGGCAGTAAGCACCGATCTGGGCGCCTTCGCCAATCGTCACCTGGCCGCTGAAGATGCAGCCGACGTCGATATCCACATCCTGGCCGCAACGCAGATCGGCTTTGCCACCGCGCACATCGTCGCGCAGGTCAAAGCGCGCCGGATCGGCCAGGCGCACGCCTTGCTCCATCAGCTGGCGCGCCTGGCGCAGCTGGTGGGCGCGCTCCAGTTCGGCCAGTTGCAAGGGGCTGTTCACGCCGGCGACCTGCAGCACATCGCTGATGCGGTGGCCCACCACGGGCACGCCATCGGCCACGGCCATGGCGACGATGTCGGTCAGGTAATACTCGCCTTGGGCATTGTTGTTGTTCAGGCGGGCGAGCCAGCCGGTCAGGTGCTGCACCGGCACGGCCATGATGCCGCTGTAGATTTCGGTGATGGCGCGCTCGGCCTCGTTGGCGTCCTTTTGCTCGACGATGCGCTCCACCGTGCCAGTGTCGTTGCGCACAATGCGGCCGTAGCCGGTAGGGTCGGGCATGGTCACGGTCAGCAAGGCCATTTTGTCGTTGCCTGCTGCGTCCAGCAGCGCTTGCAAGGTGTTGGCCTGGGTGAGCGGCACATCGCCCGAAAGCACGATGGCCATGCCATCGCCGGCCAGCGCTGGCACGGCTTGCTGCACGGCGTGGCCGGTGCCCAGTTGGGGCTCCTGGCGCACAAACTTCAGGGCGACGCCGGCCTGCTCATTGGCGGCGGCAATGGCTGCCTCCACTTCGGCAGCGCCGTGGCCGGTCACCACGACAGCAGAGCGCGCTTGCAGCTGCGCGGCCTGGTCCAGCACATGCTGCAGCAGCGGCCGGCCAGCCAGCTTCTGCAAAACCTTGGGGTGGCGGCTTTTCATGCGCGTGCCTTTGCCGGCGGCCATGACGATGAGGTCGAGAAGTGCTGTCATCAAAAGAGGTCCTGAACGCAATGCCCGGCATTGCGGCGAAAAACAAAAACCGGTCGATTATCGCGCTCCCGCCCATGTCCGAGTGGCACAAACAAAACAGCCTGCACAAGGCGGGCTTGTGCAGGCTGTTGCGGGTGGTTTCCGGTGGGTGTGGCGCGCTCAGATGTTGTAGAGCATGCTGCCGTCGGTCTTGCCCCACTGGAAGCGGCTGAACCACTTGGCGGGTTGCTCTTGCAGGTTGGGCTGACCGTTCTGATCCTTGGGGAAGTGGTAGACCAGCGGCTCTTTGCTCTTGCTCTCGATCACCACCGACTGGCCGGCTTTGAGCTGCATGGTGTGGCCGGCGTGCACGATCTGGTCGCCAGCGCGCAGCGTGCCTTCATTGCTCATGCCAACGCCCAGCGTCACCCAGGCAGCGCCTTGCGAGACGCGCAGCACGGTATCGCGCTTGGGCACAAAGCTCAGGGCTTGGCCGGCGGCCAGGCTGCGCATCTCGGCGGCAGCCGATGCAGCGCGGCCGGAGGAGCGCAGAGCGCCAGCAGCGACGGTGCCAGCGGACAGAACGTGAGATGCAGACATGGCCATGGTGTTTTTTCCTTTTGCTGGGTGTCCAGTGGCTGCTGGTTGCAGCCTAGGGTTAACCCGATGCACGTATCTTCCTACGTAGCCCAGTTCGCGTCCAATGAATAAAAGCCGGGTCATCAATGCTGCTTGTGCATTAATGGTTTACCCTAGGTTTTGCTGAATTTTTAGGCAAAAATAAGCTGGCTATGCACCGGCAGCTATCAAAACAGGAGCTTGCCAGGTGCCGTTGGCTGCGCTGGCGCCGTGCCGCTTGTGTGCTTCCTGCCACACAGGGGCGCGGGCGACAGCGCTGGCAGGCCGGCAAACGCTGCCGTGCGGCAGAAAGCCTGACAATGGCAGATCGCCGGGTGCAGCCAGTGCTGCGGCGCCCGCCCTTTGCCGCCACTGCCTACCCGCCATGTCTGTTGACGCCTTGCCGCCTTCGCTGCTTCGCACCCGCCCGATCGCCGTCGGCCATCTGCGTGCATTCCTGGCGGTGGCGCGCTACCTCAACTTCCGTGCAGCGGCCGAAGAGCTGGCGCTGACGCAATCGGCCGTCAGCCGCCAGATTCAATCGCTGGAAGACGAAGTGGGCGTAGCGCTTTTTCTGCGCCACACCCGCGCTGTGGAGCTGACCAGCGCTGGCGCCCAGTTGCAGCGTGCCGTCACCCCGGCACTGGAGCGCATCGACGCCTCGGTGCGGCTGATCCGCCAAACCAGCGGCCGCAAAAGCGTGGCCATCACCACCTGGGCCAGCTTTGCGTCGATGTGGCTGATTCCGCGCATGGAAGCCTTCCAGCGCGACAACCCGGAGATAGATATTCGTATCGATGCCACCGACAACGTGCTCGATCTGGAAACCTCCGACGTTGACCTGGCCTTGCGCTACAGCTTGCCGCAGCACGCCGCCCGGGGCGCGCAGCGCCTGTTTGGGGAGCAATTGGCCGTGGTCGCCAGCCCCTGGCTGCTCAAAAGCCACCCCGCCATCACCCAGCCGGCCGACGTGGCGCGCCACACCTTGATCGAAGCGGGCGACGCCCACCGCCTGCAACACCTCGACTGGCTCACCTGGGAGCGCTGGCTCGATCTGCACGGCTGCGGCAACCTGCAGCCCAAGCGCTGGCTGTTCCTGAACTACGCGCACCAGATCGCGCAGGCCGCGCTCACCGGCCAAGGCCTGGCTTTGGCGCGCATGCCCTTGGTGGCGGATTCACTCGCCAGTGGCGACCTGGTCGAAGTACTGCCCGAGTTCCGCATGGACTCACCCCTGGCCTACTGGCTGCTGGTCGGCCCACGCAGCCAGCAGCGCCCCGAGGTCACCGCCTTTTGCGCCTGGCTGCAACTGCAGGCGGCGGCTACGCGTGCGGCAATTGGGGATAAGTCGGCGGCGGGCTGAGTTTCCACAGGCTGCGTTGGGCGATAACACGTTCTTGATGCTTGGCACTTTTGTTTGCGCTAATCGTTAGCAGGATTGGCGCGAAAGCCAAACAATGGCCGGTTGAGGATCGCTGCCCGGGCTCTTGACGCTGGCCGGCAACGGTGTATCCCAATTCCCTGCAAGCCGCCATGACCCAGCCACCAGATATCAACCGCCATTTTCGCCGTGAGAGCAAGCTCATGGTTTGGTGGCTGATCGGTATTCCGCTGTGCCTGGTGCTGCTGGCAGGCTTGCTGGGTCCGTATCTGCTGGCCCCATCCAACCCAACCAAGGCCATGACTGAACAAGAATTTTGGACATTGATAGAGCAGGCGAAGGGGCCTGGCGGAGAACCAGAGCACGCACAGCGCCTGGCGCAAGCGCTGGTACAACGAACACCGCAAGAGGTGATCGCCTTTCAACTGCTATTCGAGCAATTCTGCGATCAAGCCGAAGTGGGCGATGTGTGGGCGGCAGGCCTGTTGCTCAATGGCGGGCATGGCACGGACAGCGGCTTTGAATACTTTCGCTATTGGCTTATCGGCCAAGGTCAAGCGGTATACAGGCGGGCGTTGAGCGATGCAGACTCGCTGGCCGAACTGGCAGACCGTATTGCGGACCACCCTGATGAAAGGGCAGAGTGGGAGTCTTATGGTGCTGCTCCCTACTACGCTTATCGAGCGCTGACGCAAAGTGATATGTATGACGCCATGCCTCCAGCAGAGCGCAAAGGCTTTCCGGAGCGCACCTGGAATTGGCAGGACTACACCGATGCCGTATTGGAACAACGCCTGCCGCGCCTGTGGGCTAGGTTTGGCGAAGACAAGCAAGCCTCTGATCGTGCGGTGCAAGAGGCCATAGACAGTTATGAAGGCCCGGAGTCGCTGGAAGTGAAAGGCCTGGGCAAGGTGTCGCTGGGGGATACGCTCATCCACAAAGACTTCGGCCCAGGCCGGATCAAAGCCCTGTTCGCCAATGACGGCGTGCACATCGCGGCCATGGTTGTTTTTGCTGATCACCAAAGCTATATGCTGTTGACCTCCATCGATCCGGACAACCCACTCTGGTCGCGGGCAGCGCCCTGATACGCCCGGGGTATCAAGCACAGCCAATTCGCACATAGACAAGGCGCAGCACTCTTCCTACAGTCTCTAGGCAACGGCATGGCACAGGCCGCCGCTCACAACGACAAAAGGAGACTGTCTTGATCTATCCGCACCTCACCCGCCGCTGCGCGTTGGCATTGTGCGCAGCCGCTCTGGCCGCCAGCATCAGCCCGGCATTGCATGCGCAAGTCTTTCCCTATAAGCCGATCAAGTTCATCGTGCCGTTTGGACCGGGCAGTGGCACCGATACGTCGGCGCGCTACTACGCCAAAAAGCTGCAAGAGGTGACGGGCCAGCCGGTGGTGGTGGAGAACCGGCCAGGCGGCAATGGCTTTATTGCGGTGAAGCAGGCCTTGGCTGCGCCGGCCGACGGTTACACCGTGTTCATTGGCAGTAATTCCACCTTGGCCGTCAACACCGCGCTGTTCAAGGCTTTGCCTTACAACCCGCAAAAAGACTTTGCGCCGCTGACCATGTTGATGCGCGCGCCCGCTGTGGTGGTGGCGCCGGGCGATGGCGATGTGAAAACGCTCAAAGACCTGGTGGCCAAGGCGCAGGCCAATCCGGGCAAGGTCAATTTTGGCGCGGGCTCAGCCGGCTACCAACTGATGGGTGAGCTGTTCAACGATGTGGCCAAAGCGCAGACCGTGCATGTGCCATTCAAAGGTGCGGGCGAAGTAGCCACCGCCGTGGCGGGCCGCACCGTGGATTACGCATTTGCCGAAGCCACTTCGGTGCAAGAGCTGGTCAAGGCCGGGCGCTTGCGCGGCTTGGCCGTCGCTTCGGACGAGCGCGTTGCCGCCTTGCCGCAAGTGCCCACGGCCAAAGAAGCGGGCTTGCCCGGCATTGAGGCTTACACCTGGGTGGGCGCGATGGTGAGCGCCAAAACGCCGCCCGAGATCACCGCCAAGCTGGCCGGCTGGTTTACCCAGATCGCCAACCAGCCCGAAACCAGCCAGTTCTACGCCAACCTGGGCGCCAGCGCGATGAGCGGCGGCCCCGAGCAGATGCGCCAGTTCCAGGCCGACGAGATAGCGCTGTGGAAGCGCATCGCCACGCAGGCGAAGATTGAGCTGCAGTAGTTTTGCGGCGAGGTCATGCGCGCAGCATCAGCGTTGCGGCATGTCCTGCTCGGTGTAGCAAAGGCTGACGGTGGCGTCTTGCGGAATGGCGGGCATTTGCGCGTTCCAGCTTTCCCAGGCGCTGCGCATGCTGGCCAGGCGCTCGGGTTGCACCGGGGCCAGGTTGGCGCGCTCGCGTTCGTCGGCGGCCAGGTCGAACAGGTAGTCGATACCGTCCACGCGCAGGTATTTCCAGTTGCCGTGGCGCATGGCGCGTTGGCCGCGGTGGTTCATGCGCCAGAACAGCGGGCGGTCGTTGCTCCAGCGCGGGTTCTCCAGCAGCGGGATCAGCGATTGGCCGTCGAGCGGGTAATCGGCATGTGGCTTGGCGCCGCCGATCTGCAGCAGGGTGGCGCTCCAGTCCATGGTCATGCAGGTCTGGCGGCTTTCGCTGCCAGGTGCGATCAGACGCGGCCAGTGCGCCACCCAGGGCACGCGGATACCGCCTTCGGTCAAATCCATTTTGCCGCCCACCAGCGGCCAATTGTCAGAGAAGCGCTCGCCGCCGTTGTCGCTGGTGAAGACGATCAGCGTGTCGTCGAGCAGCCCTTGCTCGCGCAGGCTGGCGACGATGCGGCCAATGCCTTCATCCATGTGGTGGATCATGCGGCGGTAGGTGTCCACATTGCCGCCGTGCAGGTGGTAGAGCGCTTGCTGGTTTTCCACCAGTTCGCGCGCCAGGGCCTCGTCATCGCGCGTCTCCCACGGCCAGTGCGGCGCGGTGTAGTGCACGCTCAGAAAGAACGGTTGCTCAGCGCGTGCGCCATCGGCCATGCGCTCGATGTAGTCAATGGAGTAATCCGTGATCAGGTCGGTCAGATAGCCTTCTTGCGCACGCTCGCTGTCGCCAAACCACAGATCGTGCTGGCCGGTAGAGCTGCAATGCGTGAAGTAGTCGACGCCGCCCGACATGGGGCCAAAAAACTCTTCGTAGCCTGAGAGCAGCGGGCCAAAGTGCGGCGGGTAACCCAGGTGCCACTTGCCCATCAGCGCGGTGCGGTAGCCGGCCTCGCGCAGGAGCGAAGGCAGGGTGGGCATGTGCGGCGGCAGGCCCAGATCCGGGTTGCCGCGTGTGCCGGTGCGGATGGGTTCTTCCAGCGCACCGCGCAGGCGGTACTGGTAGCGTGCCGTCATCAGCGCAAAGCGCGTGGGCGAGCAGACAGGCGAGTTGGAATAGCCTTGCGTGAGCTTGAGGCCGCCCGCGGCCAGCGCGTCGATATGAGGCGACACGGCGCCAAAGCTGGCAGCGCGGCCGCCGTAGCAGCCCAGATCGGCGTAGCCCAGATCGTCGGCCACGATGAAGATGATGTTTGGTCGTTTCAACACAGAATCAGCCCGGTGCAAAAGTTGGCAAAGCAGCGCTGGCGCAGGCGCTCAGGGGCGATAGCCCGAATCGCGGATCACTGGTGCCCACTGCTTTTTGTAGGCTTGCAGCCGCTGCTGCGTCTGCGCCGCCGATGCCTGGACGGGATCGAGAAAATTGCTCTTGAACTGCTTGAGCACTTCGGGGTCCTTCATCACTTTTTGGATGGCGGCGGAATAGCGCTGCACCTGCGCGGCAGGCATGCTCTTGGGGGCGAAGAAGGTGTTCCAGCCCGCAGCAGAGAGGTTGGTGCCGGCTTCTTTCAAAGTTGGCACTTGCGGCACCAGGTCGCTGCGCGTATCGCCGCTGACCGCCAGAATGCGCAGCTTGCCGGCCTGGTGTTGTTGCACCAGGGTGTCGAGCGTGTCGACGGCCACCGGGATCTGGCCGCCCATCAAATCTGTCAGCAGCGGTGCCGAGCCTTTGTAGCCCACGGCTTCCACCCGCACCTGGGCTTGCTGGCCCAGCATCAGGGCAAAAAAGTGCGGCAGGCTGCCTGTGGCGGGCACACCGATATTGGCCTGGGCCGGGTTGGCCTTGAGCCAGGCCAGCAAGTGCGGCAGCTCTTTCACCGGCACGGCGCTGGACACAGCCACGCCAAACACATAGCTGTTCACTTCGCTCACAGGCACAAAGTCTTTCTCGGCGTCGTAGCCCAGATCGTTCACCACCAGCGGCGCCACCACCATCACGGCGGGGTTGGCCAGCATCAGCACAGGCTGGTTGGCGCTGGCGTTTTTGACAAACTGTGCTGCCACCCGGCCACCGGCCCCGACCTTGTTCTCAACGATCACGCTCTGGCCGGTTTCGGCCTGCAGCTTGTCGGCCACGATGCGGGCCACGCGGTCAGTTGCGCCGCCTGGCGGATAGCCGACGATGATGCGCAGCACCTCTTGCGCTTGTGCGCTGCTGCCCCACAACGCGGCCGTGGCGGCCAGTGCCGGGGCGGCGGCCAGCGCAGTGGATTGGCCGAGAAATTGACGACGTTGAACCATGGGGACTCTCCTCAAAGGCCAGCTTGGCAGGGGCTGCCAGCGGGCGGTGGCCGCAGTCTGCGGTGGCGAGACGGCTCGCCATGCTGCGTTCTGGCAATATAAAAAGCTGTCGCACAATTGTTCTAATCAACCCATCTCCGGAATTACCCGCATGTCCGCGCAGCCGCCCTCCGCTTCGCTCACCCAGCCGCAGCAACCCAGCGATTTGCTGCTCTACCGCCTGAGTAAGCTCACTGCATCGGCGGCACGCCTGGTCACGCGCTTGTGTGAAAGGCGTTACGGCATCACCCGGCGCGAATGGGGCGTGCTGATGTGGCTGGCGCAGCAACCGGGCTTGCAGCCCTCGCAGTTGGCGGAGATTTTGGAGCTGGACCGCGCCCGCATCTCGCGCGCAATTGCTTCGATGCAGGCCAAAGGCTTGCTGTTGCGGCAGGCCGACAGCAGCAACCGCCGCAGCACGGCGCTGCAGTTGAGCGAGGCGGGCCAGCGCTTGCACGACGAGTTGTTGCCGCAGATCCGCGCCATCAATGTGCAGTTGCTGGCGCCGTTGCAGCCGCAAGCGGTGGAGCAGCTCAGTGAGAGCCTGCATGTGCTGCAGCAGCAAGTGAACGCAGCCGAGCAGCACGCTGCAGGCGCCTCTGCCTTTCCGCCCAGGCAATCGGGCGGCCGTTATAAAAACGCCGGTGTTTAGAGCTTAGACGGCGGTAATCATCACAACAGATCGCTGATACCGCAGCGGGGCAAGCTGGCATCGGGCCGGGGCGGTTGGCAACTGCGCGACAATGTTGCCCCATGAGCACGACCTTCGCCCCCCTGAGCAACGACACCTTTTTGCGCGCCTGCCGCCGCCAGGCCACTGATTACACCCCGCTGTGGCTGATGCGCCAGGCCGGCCGCTACCTGCCTGAGTACAAGGCCACGCGGGCCAAGGCCGGCAGCTTCATGGGGCTGGCGACGAATGTGGATTACGCGACCGAGGTGACGCTGCAGCCGCTGGAGCGCTTTCCGCTGGATGCCGCCATTCTGTTCAGCGATATCCTGACCGTGCCTGACGCCATGGGCCTGGGTTTGAGCTTTGCCGAAGGCGAAGGCCCGCGCTTTGCCAAGAATGTGCGCGACGAAGCGGCCGTGGCCGAACTGGCTGTGCCCGATATGGACAAGCTGCGCTACGTGTTTGACGCGGTCACCAGCATCCGCAAGGCGCTCAACGGCCGTGTGCCGCTGATCGGTTTTAGCGGCAGCCCCTGGACGCTGGCTTGCTACATGGTTGAAGGCAAGGGCAGCGACGACTACCGCCAGGTCAAAAGCCTGATGTATGCGCGCCCCGATCTGATGCACCGCATTCTCGAAATCAATGCCGACAGCGTGGCCGCCTACCTGAACGCCCAGATCGACGCTGGCGCGCAAGCAGTGATGATTTTCGACAGCTGGGGCGGCGTGCTGGCCGACGGCATGTTCCAGCAGTTCAGCCTGGCCTATACCAAGCGCGTGCTCAGCCAGCTCAAGCGCATGGGTGTGGACGGCACCGATGTGCCGCGCATCGTCTTCACCAAGGGCGGCGGCATCTGGCTGCAAGACATGAACGCGCTCGATTGCGAAGTGCTGGGCCTGGATTGGACCGCCAACCTGGGCCAAGCCCGCGCGATTGTGGGCGGTCGAGTGGGCGGCCCCGGCAAGGCGCTGCAAGGCAATATCGACCCGAACGTGCTGTTCGCCCCGCCCGAGCGCATTGCCGAACAGGTCAAGGCCGTGCTGCAAAGCTTTGGCGCGCCGCATACCGACAAAACTACCACCGGCCCCACCCACATCTTCAACCTGGGCCACGGCATCAGCCAGTTCACGCCGCCCGAGCATGTGGCGGCTTTGGTGGAAGCGGTGCACGGCCAATCACGGGCCATGCGCGGCTGAATCTTCCGCATTGGCTTAGCCTAGACAAACCAAACCCCGCTGCGGCGGGGTTTGTCGTTATGTGTGGGGTGTTTTACGCTGCTGCCAGATGCGGCTGGGGCCGGGGCGGCTGCCATTGCAGCAAAGCTTCGGCGCATTGGGCCAAAGTGCTGTGGCGCGTAGCGGCTTGGGTGGCCGGGTGTTGCAGTTGCGGCAGCTCGGCGGCGTTGTCGGGTTGCAGCCAGTGCAGCCAGGCGCCTACCCAGGCGGCCGATTGCAGCAGCTCGGTACTGCGCGCCACCACGGCAACGCGGGCCGCTTCCATGTTGAAGCGCTCCAGAATCTGGCGCAGCAAGGTGGCGTGCGGTGCGCCGCATTCGCAGTGGTCCTCGGGTGCGTGCGGGCAAAAGAACACTGCATCCACCTTGGCGCCCACCATGGACAGCTCTTTGTACATTTGCCGGTGGTAGTCGTTGAGCGCTGCGCAGTCGTACAGGCCTCGCCCCAGGCCGGGTTGCTGGGCTACCAGTACCACGTGCCAGCCCGAGAGGTTGAGCCGGGCGATGGTGCTGCCCGCGTCGGGCAGGGTGCGCCAGTCGTGGTGACCGCTGAGCTGGCCGGTGACCGGCTGGCCGATGATGCCGTCGCGCTCCAGGATTGCGAGTTTCATGCTGCTGCCCCCTTGTTCTACGCCACGCAGGCTGCCGTGGCTTTGGCACAGTGTAACCGCCGCCAGCGCGGTGGCGGGCGGCGGTGGCTGTGGGATCGCAGGTGGCTCAGACCCAGATCAGAGCTGAGAGCGTGTTTACGATCTCCTCGCGCCGCGACTGCGGCTTTGCGAGACATCGGGCTTCTTGCAAATTCTGCCTGTGCACTGCTCACGGGGCTCTCTTACAGCCGTGCTTGTGCATCGCAAAGCCACTGTCCACAAGGGTTGCACTGAAATCGGCCGATTTCGCAGCGCTGGGCATTGAATGCACATGGGTGCATTCTGCAACCCATCGCAGCGAACTCGGACGCGATTGCAGCACAACGCGACTGCGTTGAGATCGTAAACACGCTCTGAGCGCGGGCCGCTGTTTAAGCAGCCACCAGGCGCGACAGATCGGCCACGCGGTTCATGGCGTCGTGCAGCGTGGCCAGCAGGCCCAGGCGGTTGGCCTTGAGGGCCGGGTCTTCGGCGTTCACCATGACGTGCTCGAAGAAGGCGTCCACCGGCGTGCGCAGCGCAGCCAGGGTTTGCAGGCTGGCGGTGTAGTCGCCGGCAGCAAACTGGGCGTTGGCCTTGGGGGCCACGGTTTGCAGGGCGGCGTACAAGTCTTTCTCGGCCTGCTCTTGCAGCACGGCTTCGTTGACGTTGGCGCTGACAGGCGCGTCGGCCTTTTTCAGGATATTGCCCACGCGCTTGTTGGCGGCGGCCAAAGCGGGAGCTTCTGGCAGCGCGGCGAAGGCGCGCACGGCTTCGAGGCGCTTTTGCACGTCGGCCAGGCGCTGTGGGCGGTGGGCCAGTACGGCCTCCACTTCTTGGGCGCTGAAGCCTTGCTCACGCAGGCTGCCAGCCAGGCGGTCGTAGATGAAGTCGGCCAGCGCGGGCGTGGCGTCTTCGATCTTGTCGCCAAAAGCGGGCAGGGCGCTCACCAGCAGGGTGTCCAGATCCAGCGGCAGGTCTTTTTCGACCAGCATGCGGATCACGCCCAGGGCGTGGCGGCGCAGTGCAAACGGGTCACGGTCGCCGGTAGGCAGGTTGCCGATGCCGAACATGCCGACCAGGGTTTCCAGCTTGTCGGCCAGGGCCACGATCACGCCCACTTCGCCGCGTGGCAGCTCGTCGCCGGCAAAACGGGGCTTGTAGTGGTCTTCAATGGCGTCGGCCACGGCCGCATCAAGCTGGTCGTTGAGCGCGTAGTAGCGGCCCATGGTGCCTTGCAGCTCGGGGAACTCGCCCACCATGTCGGTGATCAGGTCGGTCTTGGCCAGCTTGGCGGCCAGGTCCACTTGCTGGCCCAGCTGGGTAGCGCCCAGTTGCTGCGCAATGCTCTTGGCGATGGCGCGCACGCGTTGCACGCGCTCACCCTGCGTGCCCAGCTTGTTGTGGTAGACCACCTTGCCCAGCGCGTCGACGCGCGATTCCAGGGTTTTCTTGCGGTCCTGGTCGAAGAAGAACTTGGCGTCGGCCAGGCGGGGGCGCACCACGCGCTCGTTGCCGCCGGTCACGGCCGATGCATCGGCCGGGCTGATATTGCTCACCACCAGGAACTGGTTGGTCAGCTTGCCGTTGGCGTCGAGCAGCGGGAAGTACTTCTGGTTGGCCTTCATGGTCAGAATCAGGCATTCCTGCGGCACGTCCAAGAACTCTTTCTCGAACTGGCAGACCAGCACATTGGGGCGCTCGACCAGGGAGGTCACTTCGTCCAGCAGGGCCTCGTCTTCGATGGCGCGCACACCGCCGCCTACGCGCTCGGCGGCGGCTTGCAGTTGGCGGGCGATCTCGGCCTTGCGTTCGTCAAAATTGGCGATCACCGCGCCTTGCTCGGCCAAGGTGGCGGCGTAGCTGTCGGCATTGGCAATCAGCACCGGGTCGGCCAGGGCTTCAAAGCGGTGGCCGTGCGTGGTGTTGCCGGCCTTCAGGCCCAGCGCCTCAATCGACAGCAGCACTTCCGAGCCGTGCAGCGCCACCAGGCCGTGGGCCGGGCGCACAAACTGCACGCTGCTCCAGCCGGGCAGATCGCAGTTGCTTTCGAGCTGGTAGGTCATGACCTTGGGGATGGGCAGCTTGGCAATCGCTTCGGTCAGCGCTTTTTGCAGACCTTCGGACAGGCTGGCACCGGCGACGGTGCTGTCGTAGAACAGGGCTTCGGACTTGCCGTCCTGTACGCGCTTGAGCTGCGGCACCACCGAGGCGTCAGCACCCAGAGCGCCCAGTTTTTTGAGCAGCGCGGGGGTGGGCTGGCCTTCGGCGTTCAGGCCCACGCTCACAGGCATGAGCTTTTGCGAAACTTGCTTGTCGGCAGCGCGGGGCAGCACATCGGTGATGAGCGCGGCCAGGCGGCGCGGCGAGGCGTAGGCCGTCAGCTGCGAGCCGTCGCCGGCCAGGCCTTGTGCGCGCAACTGCGCGAGCAGCACCTGGGCGAAAGCATCGCCCAGCTTTTTGAGCGCCTTGGGCGGCAGCTCTTCAACAAACAGTTCGACCAGAAGATTGGGAGAGGAAGTCATCAGGATTTCCGGGTATGGCGCAACGCGAAGATGGACAAGCCGATGGTGAGCAGTGGGAACCACACGTTGTAGAGTTCACTGACCATGACTTGCACGCCGCGTTGCGAGAAAAAACGTTCTGCCAGGATGGGCGACACCGCAACCGGCCGCCACGGGCTGAAAAACCGTTCGCTGCTGAACGGCCACCACAGGGCAATGCCGTTGCCGCCGCTGGTCATCATGTCCAGCAAGGGGTGCGACAGGCAGCACACAAACAGCCAGGCAAAGCCGGCCCAGCGCGGCACTTTCCACCACTTGGCCAGCCACAGGCCGAGCAAGCCGAACAGCGCCGCAAACAAGGCGGTGTGGGTGAAACCGCGGTGGTCCCACATGCCAATGCCTTGCCAGCCGAACTGGCGGGGAATGCCATCAAAATCGGGCAGCACGGCCGCCAGACAACCCACCAGCAGCATGCTCGGCGGCACGCGGCGGCTGCCCAGCGCCAGCGCTGCGGCAACCGGTACGGCGACATGCGTGAAGATGGTGGGCATGGGCTGCGGTGTGGTGGATTAAGCAGAAGCCTTGGCAGGCATCTGGGCGACCCACTCGCGCGGTGCCATTGGGAAGCCCAGGCGCTCGCGGCTCTCGTAATAGCTTTGTGCCACGGCGCGGGCCAGGTTGCGGATGCGGCCAATATAGGCAGCGCGCTCGGTCACCGAGATGGCACCACGGGCGTCCAGCAGGTTGAAAGTGTGCGCTGCCTTGAGCACTTGCTCATAGGCGGGCAGCGCCAGTTGCACTTCCATCAGCTCTTTGGCTTTCTTCTCATAAGCGCCAAAGGCCTGGAAGAGGAAGTCCGCGTCCGAATGCTCGAAGTTGTAGGTAGATTGCTCCACCTCGTTCTGGTGGTACACATCGCCATAGGTCAGGCCGTCGGTCCACTGCAGGTTGTAGACGTTGTCCACGCCTTGCAGGTACATGGCCAGGCGCTCCAGGCCGTAGGTGATCTCGCCGGTGGCTGGCTTGCAATCGATACCGCCCACTTGCTGGAAGTAGGTGAACTGCGTCACCTCCATGCCGTTGAGCCAGACTTCCCAGCCCAGGCCCCAGGCGCCGAGCGTGGGGTTTTCCCAGTCGTCTTCGACAAAGCGGATGTCGTTCTTCTTCAGGTCAAAGCCCAGGGCTTCGAGCGAGCCCAGGTAGAGATCGAGAATATTGGCCGGTGCGGGCTTCAACACCACCTGGAACTGGTAGTAGTGCTGCAGGCGGTTGGGGTTTTCGCCGTAGCGGCCGTCCTTGGGGCGGCGGCTGGGCTGCACATAGGCCGCTTTCCAGGGCTCGGGGCCGATGGCGCGCAAAAACGTGGCCGTGTGCGAGGTGCCCGCGCCCACTTCCATGTCATACGGTTGCAACAGCGCGCAGCCCTGGTCGGCCCAGTACTGCTGCAGCTTCAAAATGATTTGTTGGAAGGTCAACATGAGAATCTGGTGATGGTGCAGCCCGGCGTCAGCCGCCCAAAGCCTGGCGGCGCACCCTCTGCTGCAAACGACCCGATGCCTGCAAGGCGCAGCAAAGCGGTCAAAACCTTTGATTTTAGTGCTTTCGGCCAAGTTGCGGTTGGCGATAGCTGAGTGCGGGCATCTGCGCCCCGGGTTGCGGGGCGCTTTTCAGAGGCGGCTGCCCGGCGCTGCCTGGCCGGGCGAGCGCACTTGCGTGTGCCGCGTGGCTGCCTTGAGCAGACCTTTATGCCGGTGTTGTCTGGTACATCAGCACAATCTGCAGCTTGAAGAGTTCGCTGGTCGGCAGCCGCGCCTGGGGTTGCAGCACGGCGTTGTTCATCATACCCAGCCACAGCGGGGAGAGCAGTTGCTCGGGGTACTGCGCCAGGCGCGGGTCCTTGAGCTCGCCGCGGGCGTGGGCCAGCTCGGTGAGGCTGCGGATGCGGGCCACCAGCGGCAGGTGGGCATGGCGCACATACATCTGCGCCAGTTGTGGAAACTCCAGCCCTTCGGCCACGACAAAGCGCGCCGTGGCCGCGCGGCCGCTGCGCTCGAGCTGCTCCATCACCGGCACCAGGGTGCGCAGCAAAAAGTCGCCCACCAGCTCGCCCTCGGCCGGCATGTTGTGCTGCATGGTGAAGGCGGCCGAGGCGATATGCCGCTGCACCACGGCATCAAACAGTGCCTCCTTGCTTTCAAAGTAGCGAAACAGCGTCACCTTGGACAGCCCGGCGCGCTGCGCCACGCCCAGCATGGTGCTGCGTGCATAGCCGCGCTCCAGAAAATCGGCATAGGCCGCGTCGATAAAAGCCAAACGCGTGGCCTCGGTCTTTTGCGGGCTGGGGCCGCGTGGCGTGCGCGCGGGCTTGGCGGCCGGCGCCAGTGTGGTTTTTTTGCCTGGAGACACAGGGGGCGCAATGGGAGGGTGCTTGCGGTTGTTGCTGGGGCGCATAGCGCAGATTGTGGCGCACTGCAGGCCGTGGTGGACGGGCCTGCGCAGCGCAGGGTTTTAATCAAAAGTTAACCCAAAGGTTTCATTTTGAATAAAATTGCGGCCGCAACTCTTATAGAAGACTGCGGTACCGGAGCGCCAACGCGGCTTCTGCGCACACCCGGTCACACGGTTGCCATGCCTTCCGGCCAAGGCGCCGGGGCATTCCAAGATCACCTTTGAAAGCGAGAGATGACAACACATCGTTCTGGGGCCGGTTCGGCGTCGGGTCACAAGCCTGCGCGCATATACCCGGTCATTCTGTTTTTGCTGGGCCTGGCGCTCGCCATTGGCGGCGGCCAGCTCGCGGGCCTGGGCGGCTCGTGGTACTACTTGATCACCGGCGTGGCGCTGCTTGTCAGCAGTGTGCTGATCTGGCGCGGCAATGCGCTGGGCGGCTGGCTGTATGCGCTGATGCTGGCCTGGACGCTGGTGTGGTCGCTGGACGAAGTCGGTCTGGACTTCTGGACCCTGCTGCCGCGCCTGGCACTGCTGTTTGTGCTGGGCCTGTGGCTGCTCACGCCGCTGTACCGCCGCACCGTGGTGCACGGCCCTATCTCTGCCCAAGGCGGCAAGGCTGCTGCTGGCATGCTGGCGGCGGCCATGGCTGCTGTGGTGGTGGTTGGTTTGGCCAAGGGCGACAAGCACGAAACCAAGGCGGCGCAAGCGCTGCCCGACCTGCAGCAAACCGTGGCGGGCGCAGCCCCCAAGGACGAATGGCAGTACTACGGCAACAGCCAGGGCGGCCAGCGTTTCTCGCCGCTGGAGCAGCTGACGCCTGAGAACGTCCAAGGCCTGGAAGTGGCCTGGACCTACCGCACCGGCGACTATCCGCCCAGCGAAGGCAAGCCTGCCATGCGCTTTGAAGCCACGCCGTTGAAGGTGGGCGACAGCCTGTTCTTCTGCACGGCGCAGGCCGATATCGTGTCGCTGAACGCCGAAACCGGTGAAGAGCGCTGGCGCTTCAAGCCCAATGTCAATCTGCGTGGGGTGACTGGCTCTGCCGCCTGCCGTGGCGTGGCTTACACCAAGCTGCCTGAACCCCAGCCCGATGGCGTGTGCCAGGAACGCATTTTTGGCCCTACGGCCGATGCGCGCTTGCTCGCTGTCGACGCCAAGACCGGCCAGCCTTGCGCCGACTTCGGTGCCAATGGCCAGGTCGATCTGAAGAAGGGCATGGGCGAGATCATCCCCGGTTACTACTACGTCAGCTCCATGCCCCAAGTGGTGCGTGGCAAGGTGGTCGTGGGCGGCTGGGTGTCGGACGGCCAGATGACGGGCGAGCCCTCGGGCGTGATCCGCGCGTTTGACGCCAAGACCGGCGCCTTCTCCTGGGCCTTTGACATGGGCAAGCCTGATTTCCATGGCGAACCCGCCGAAGGCGAGCACTACACACGCGGCACGCCCAACTCTTGGGCACCTATCAGCGCTGACGACCAACTGGGCATGGTCTACATCCCCACCGGCAACGCCACGCCTGACTACTACGCCGGTCACCGTACCGAGCTGGACAACAAGTTCAGCGGCTCGGTGCTGGCCATCAATGCCGACAACGGCAATCTGGTCTGGAACTTCCAAACCACCCACTATGACGTGTGGGACTACGACGTGGCTTCGCAGCCCAGCTTGCTGGACCTGAAGATCAAGGGCGAAACCGTGCCCGTGCTGGTGCAACCCACCAAGCGCGGCCAGAACTTTGTGCTCGATCGCCGTACCGGCAAGCCCGTGTTCGACGTAGCAGAACTGCCCGTGCCCCAAGGTGGTATCGAAGACCCTGCCCGTCTGTCCAAGACCCAGCCGCATTCCACTGGCATGCCTACCTTTGCCGGTCTGGACCCCAACGAAACCTATGGCGTGGGCGAAAAAGACATGTGGGGCATGACCATGGTGGACCAGCTGTGGTGCCGCATCCAGTTCAAGAAGGCCCGTTGGGAAGGCCCGATGACCCCCGCCGGTACCGATACCGTGTTCTTCTTCCCCGGCTCGCTGGGTGGCTCCAACTGGGGCAGCGTCTCGTTTGACCCGGAACGCCAGATCATGGTGGGCAACTGGAACCGTGTGCCCATGCTGCTCAAGCTGATCGACCGCGAAGAAGCCAACAAGCGTGGCCTCAAGGCTGCGGACGGCCGCCCTGGCGTGTCGGTTGGCGGTGCTGTGCCGCAAGAAGGCGTGCCATACGCTGCGGACTTGAAGCCTTTCCTCTCGCCCATGGGTGCACCTTGCATCGCACCTCCATTCGCGCTGGTGACTGCCATTGACCTGAACACCCAAAAAGTGATCTGGGAACGCCGCAGCGGCACCGCTGAAGACTCGGGCGTGGCCGGTATCCGTACCCGTCTGCCCATCCCCATGGGCGTGCCGGGTCTGGGTGGTTCCATCACGACCAAGGGCGGTCTGGTGTTTGTGGCAGCGTCTGGCGAGCAATCGCTGCGCGCCATGGACCTGAAGACCGGCAACGTGGTCTGGAAGGGCCGCCTGCCTGCCGGTGGTAACGCCACGCCTATGACCTACGAGTCCAAGGACAGCGGCCGCCAGTTTGTGGTGATCGCCGCCGGCGGCCACAACCTGATGCAAACCCAGCGTGGTGACACCTTGGTGGCCTACGCCTTGCCCAAAAAATAAGCATCAAGTCGGCGGCGTCAGGGCTGAGACAGCCCGGGCGCCGCTGGCCAGATCTGCCACTGCAGGCCGCTGCGCAGCGACTGCTGGTGCAAGTGCCCTCCCACCGGAGAGCCTTGCGCTGGCCAGCCGCGAGCCAGCGGCCCTTTTTTGCGCTTGGCGTCCGGCTGGCGGCGCGGCCTAGCGCGGCTTTTGCGTTTGCGCAGGCAGCGCTGGTGCTGGTGCGACGCGCGGGGACATAGGCGCAGCCCGTAAAATCAGGGCTTTTGTGGCTGGCGCTTGCTGCGCCCAGCCCATTTTTAGAACCGCCCGATCCGCAGGCCCCAGGGCCCGGCAATGCACACCCTGCAACGCCGCTAGCGCGGGCGCTTGTTGGTGCCTTCATGAACAACACCCCCCCCTCTTTTCTGAGCCGTATTGCGATTGCGATCGGCAGCTTTTTCGCCATTCTGGGCAATGGCCGTCTGGCCGCGGATGTGCAGCGCGTGCGCAGCGGCGAAGCCTTTGCCGCCGATGTGCCTGCCAAAGAAGTGCGTGTGGAAGTGCCTGTGGAAAAGGTGATCGAAGTGCGCGTGGAGGTGCCCAAGGAGGTGCCGGTCGAGAAAATCGTGGAAAAGCGCGTGGAAGTGCCGGTGGAAAAAACCATCGAAGTGCCCAGCGCCACCGCCGCCCTGCAAGTGCTGGGGCTGATGCAGCGCGAAGCCCGCTTTGTGGACTTTATCCAGGAAGACGTGGCGCCTTATACCGATGCCGAAATTGGCGCTGCCGCTCGCGTAGTGCACGAAGGCTGCCGCAAGGTGCTGCGCGATCACTTCACGATTGCGCCCGTGCGTACCGAGGCCGAAGGCTCGCGCGTCACGCTGCCTGCAGGCTTTGACGCCGCCGCCGTGCGCCTGACCGGCAATGTGGTGGGCCAGGCGCCGTTCACCGGCACCTTGGGCCACCGCGGCTGGCAAGTGACCGAGGTGAAGCTGCCGCAGCTGACCGACACACAGGCCGCCAAGGTCATCGCCCAAGCGGAAGTGGAGCTGTAAACCATGAGCGTTTTCTCTTCCATCGCCGCCTCCGGTGCGGCCAGCAACAACACGCCCAACACCGCGAACACCGCCAGCGCCGTCAATCCCGTGGCCACCACGCCTGGTGCGTCCGCTGCAGCTTCTGCCGGTGCAGCCCAGTACAGCATCGGCATTGACCTGGGTACCACGCACTGCGCCTTGTCGTATGTGAACAAAACCGCCAGCGATGGCGAAACAGTGGTGCAAGGCGTGCTGGATATTCCCCAGCTCACGGCGCCTGCCAGCGTTGAAGCCAAGCCGCTGCTGCCATCGTTTCTGTACCTGCCGCACGAAAGCGAGCTGAGCGAAGCCGAGCGCACGCTGCCAGGCGCTGCGGCCAGCAACTACATCACCGGCGAGTTCGCCCGCAGCCGTGGCGCGGCCACGCCGATCCGCCTGGTCAGCAGCGCCAAGAGCTGGCTCTGCCATCCCGGCGTAGACCGCCGCGCCGGCATTCTGCCTCCTGATGCGCCCGAGGAAGTCAGCCGCATCTCGCCGCTGACCGCCTCCATTCGCTATCTGGAGCACCTGCGCTGGGCCTGGGAACAAGCCCACCCTGAAGCACCTTTTGCGCAGCAAGACATCACTGTCACCATTCCTGCGTCGTTCGACCCGGCGGCCCGCGAGCTGACGGCCGAGGCCTGCAAGGCCGCCGGCTTTGCCAAGCTCACTTTGCTGGAAGAGCCGCAGGCCGCGCTCTACAGCTGGATTCAGGCCAGCGGCGGCAACTGGCGCAAGCAGGTCGTACATGGCGACATCATCCTGGTAGTGGACGTGGGCGGTGGCACCACCGACTTGTCGCTCATCGCCGTGCTGGAGCGCGACGGCAACCTGGAGCTGCAACGCATTGCCGTGGGCGAGCACATCTTGCTGGGCGGCGACAACATGGACCTGGCGCTCGCTTACGGCGTGGCGCGCAAGCTGGCGGCCGAAGGCAAGCAGCTCGACGCCTGGCAAACCCGCGCCCTGGCGCACGGCTGCCGCGCTGCCAAAGAGCAGTTGTTGGCTGATGCGAACCTGCCATCCGTGCCCGTGGTCGTGCCCAGCCGGGGCAGCAAGCTCATCGGCGGCAGCATTCGCACCGAAGTCACGCGCGAAGAAGTGCTGGCCATGCTGGTGGAAGGCTTCTTCCCCAAGGTCGCCGTCAGCGACAAACCCAAAACCCGTGCCCGTGGCGCGCTCACGCAACTGGGCTTGCCCTATGCGCAAGATGCAGCGGTTACGCGCCATCTGGCCGCTTTCCTGAGCCGCCAGGTCAACGCCCTGGCCGAGATCGACGGTGTGCAAGGCGACCAGGTGGAAGGCTCCACCTTCCTGCACCCGACCGCCATTCTGTTCAATGGCGGCGTGCTCAAGGCATCGCAAATCGAGCAGCGCATTGTTGAGGTCATCAACGGCTGGCTGGACGAAGAAGCCTGCGAGCCCGCCCGCTTGCTGGACGGTGCCAACCTTGACTTGGCTGTGGCGCGTGGCGCAGCCTACTACGGCCACATCGCCACCAGCGGCCGTGGCGTGCGCATCCGTGGCGGCACGGCGCAGTCTTACTACGTGGGCGTGGAATCGAACATGCCTGCCATTCCCGGCATGGAGCCGCCCATGTCTGCGCTGTGCTTGGCGCCGTTCGGCATGGAAGAGGGCAGCGAAGTGGCCCTGCCGGACGAAGAGTTCGGCCTGGTGGTGGGCGAGCCCGTGCGCCTGCGCTTTTTCGGCTCCAGCGTACGCCGCGCCGACACGGTGGGCACCATGCTCGATTTCTGGGGCCCGGAAGAGCTGGTCGAGCTGCAAGAGATTGAGCTGAACCTGCCCGCCGAAGGCCGCGCTGCCGGCGAGGTAGTCCCCGTCACCCTGCAAGCCCGCGTCACCGACATCGGCACCTTGGAACTGAACGCCGTGCCCGTGGGCGGCAGCGAGCGCTGGAAGGTGGAGCTGGATGTGCGGGCGGAGACGGCGGAGGCCGAACCGGCCTGAGTGGCATAGCTGCCAGCAGATGGCGGTGGCGTGAAGGGCCGGGTGTGCTACCCGGCGGGCGTTGACCAATAGATGGAGATAGGTGCGCTGTGGCGGAATCGAAATTTGTTGTCGGCATTGACCTGGGCACCAGCCACACCGTGGTGGCGAGTGTTCCCTTGGCGGGCGCGGCTGCAGACATAGCGCTGCTGCCTATTGCCCAGCGCAGCACGGCGAGCGAAACCGTGGCCCAGCCTTTGTTACCGTCGGTGCGCTACCAGGCGGTGCCGGGTGAGCTGGGCGATGCCTGGCAACAACCCTGGCCGGCGCAAGGCGCTACGCCTGAGGCGCCTGCGGTGATTGGCCGCTGGGCGCGAGATTTGGGCACGGCGGTACCCAGCCGCTTGGTGGCCAGCGCCAAAAGCTGGCTCTCGCACCAGGGCGTGGACCGCAGCGCTGCCATCTTGCCCTGGGGCGCAGGCGACGATGTGGCCAAGGTCTCGCCGCTTGCTGCTTCGGCTTCCTATCTGGCCCACGTCAAAGCCGCGTGGGACAAAGCCCACCCCGCCGCACCTTTGCAAGAGCAGACCGTGGTGCTGACGGTGCCGGCCTCGTTTGACGAAGGCGCGCGTGCCCTGACGCTGGAGGCCGCGCAACTGGCCGGCCTGCCCAGCGTGCATTTGCTCGAAGAGCCCAAAGCGGCTTTTCACGACTGGCTGGTTTTGCAAGGCGATGCCTTGGCCGCGCAACTGGCGGACAGCCGTCTGGTGCTGGTGGTGGACGTGGGCGGCGGCACGACCGACCTCACTTTGATTCGCGTTGAAGCCGCAGCCGATGGCGCTTTGCCCACGCTCACCCGCACGGCGGTGGGCGAGCATTTGATGCTGGGTGGCGACAACATGGATCTGGCGCTGGCCCACCAGCTGGAGCCACAGTTTGCCGCCGAAGGCCAGCGTTTGCCCGCAGGCCGTTTTGCGCAGCTGGTGCAGCGCTGCCGCATCGCCAAAGAGCAATTGCTGGCAGCCAATGCGCCAGAGCAGATGGCGGTCACCTTGCTCGGCGGTGGCAGCAAACTGCTGGCACAAAGCAGAACCGCCACACTCACCCGCGCGCAAGTGCAGGCTTGGGTGATGGAAGGCTTTTTGCCCAATGCACAACCCAGCGACGTGCCCAGCAAGCGCCAAGGCGCACTGCGCGGTTTTGGTTTGCCGTACCCGGCCGATGCAGCGATTACGCGCCATTTGGCACAGTTTTTGGCGCAGCATGCGGGCAGCGGCAATGCGCAGGATTTGCCAGATACCGTGCTGCTCAATGGCGGCGTTTTCCACGCACACGCCATTGTTGAGCGGCTCACACAGCAGCTCAGCGCCTGGCGCGGCCAGCCGGTGCGCGTACTGCACAACCCGCACCCGGATTGGGCGGTGGCGCGGGGCGCTGCAGCCTATGGGTTGGCGCGCTTCCAGCCGGAGTTTGAGCGCGAGCAAGCGCAAAAGCAGGCCAGCCAGGCGCAAGCTGCCAGCAGTGCAGCCGTGGCCAAGCCGCGCATGCTGCAAATCGGCGGCGGTTCGGCACGCAGTTACTGGCTGCTCTTGCCAGGCAAAAAAGCGGCCGCACCGCAAGGTATTTGTCTGCTGCCGCGTGGTACTGAAGAGGGCGTGCGCATTGTGCTGTCGGGCCGGCGCTTTGCCCTCAAACTGGGGCAGGCCGTGCGCTTCCACCTGTTGGCCAACAGCAGTAGCAGTGCGCCAGCGCAGGCCGGCCAAATGGCTGAGCTGCAAGGCGAAGGCTGGGTGGAACTGCCGCCGCTGGCCACCGTTTTGCCCGCACCGCCCGGTCAGGACAAGGCGCAGATCGAGGTGCAACTGCAAGCCAGCATGACCGAAGTGGGCACGCTCGAAGTGCGTTGCGTGGCGGTGGAAGACGCCAGCCAATCGTGGCTGCTGCCTTTCAGCGTGCGTGGCGAAGCGGCGGCTGCAGGCGATGCGCCAGACGAAGCTGCCGCTGCCCAAGCGCAGCTTGCCAATGCCAAGCGGGTGCAGGCCATCGACTTGATCGAACAGATTTTTGGCAACCAGGCGCAGAGCGTCGATGCCAAGCAGGTGCGCCAATTGCGCCAGTCGCTGGAGCGCTTGCTGGGCCCGCGTGAAAGCTGGGGTCTGGGCCTGCTGCGCGCCTTGTTCGATGCGCTGCTGGCGCGCGCCAAACGCCGCCGTCGCACGCCCGAGCACGAGCGCGCCTGGCTCAACCTGGCTGGCTGGTGCCTGCGTCCCGGCGTGGGCGAACAGCTCGATGCCTGGCGCCTGGAGCAGGTCTGGGCGCTGTATCCGCAAGGCCTGGGCTATGGCAAAGAGGCCGCCAACTGGACGGAATGGTGGGTTTTCTGGCGCCGTGTGGCCGCTGGCCTGAACGAGGCGCAGCAAATGGAGCTGCTCGAAGACGTGGCTGGCCACATGCAAAAGGCCGTGCAGCAAACCACCCGCTCGGGCGGCAAAAGCAGCCACGGCAGTTACGACGACATGCTGCGCCTGTTTGCTGCCATGGAAGCCGTTCCCTGGCAATACCGCCAGGAAATGGGCCAGTGGATGCTGCAGCGCCTGAAGCGCCCGGACGAAACCGTGCAGACCTGGTGGGCCATCGGCCGCCTGGCTGCTCGCCAGTCGCTCGCCGCCAACGCGCACCTGGTAATGCCGCCAACGGCTGCGCAAGAGTTTTTATCGGCCGCCATGGCGCAAGACTGGCGCCGCAACGAAACCGCCATGTTCGCCGCCGTGCAGATGGCCCGCATGACGGGCGACCGCGCCCGTGATGTTTCCGATGCCGTGCGCGAGCAGGTGCTGGAGAAGATGCGCAGCAGCGGCGCGCCCGAACGCTGGTTGGCCATGGTGGAACAAGTGGTGGCCATGGATGCCGAAGACCAGAAACGCAGCCTCGGCGACAGCCTGCCGCCGGGCCTGGTGTTGCTCTAGGCGGAAAGCCTTGCCCGGCCGACGGGCCTGCCATTACGATGGCGCATCGCCACCTTCCGCCAGAGTTTGTGATGCCTGATTCTTTGCCGGCCTTGGCCATTCGCCCGCTTGTTGCACAAGATTTCATTGCACGCCCGGCGGCGTGAGCGACAGGTCTTTATGCGTGCCATGCCAAGTCTGCGGATTGCAGCCCAAGTGGGGCTGAAAAGCTTTTTAGGCACCGCCCTGTATTGCTCGGTAGTCTGTGCCGTACTGCAGCATGTGTTTGAGATGCGGATGGTGTTCGCCGCCATGTACCGCATGTTTTTGTACCACTTGCAGCATCCATACCAGTACATCAGCTTGTTTTGTGTGGTGTTTGCCAGCTGCCTGGTGTTGCTGCTGAGCGCTTGGCCGCGGGTGCGGCACTGGCCGGCTTGGCTGTTGATGCCGGTGGTGATGGCGCTGACTGTATTGCTGGCCTCGTCCTTGGGTGGTGCGCTGTGGAAGCTGCACGATATGCAAGCGGGCTACTTTCCGGAAGGCGCACGCTTTTGGAGCGATCTGTGGTGGGGCGTGGAGAGCGGTGTGCAGCTGGGCTGGTGGCTGCTGCTGCGCTCGCTGCCTTTCAACCTGCTATGCCTGCCGGCGTTTTACCTGGCCTGCCGCTACGGCTTGCAAACGTACCGAAGAGTGCTTGCTTAGCCGCCTTCGCCATGGGCGCAGGCCTGCTCTTTTCTGGCTATCGCCATGGCCCACCTGGCGGCTGGAGCGGCAAGCAATGCAACAATGTCGCCATTCAACGGCCATGCAATAACAAGGAGAGAGCAGCCATGTCAAACCAGAATCCGTCCTCTACAAAAGCAGCCGCCACCGCGCGTGCAGGCATGCTGAGCAAACGCCGCGTGTTGGCAATGGCCTCGGCCGCGCTGGGGCTGGCCGCTGCAGGCGCACCGCAAGCCTGGGCGCAGCCGAGCACGGCCAACTGGCCCAACAAGCCCATCACCTTTGTGGTGCCGCAAGCGCCCGGCGGCGCCAACGATGTGATCGCCCGCGCCGTGGCGCAAGGCCTGGAGAACTCGCTGGGCCAGCCGGTGATTGTGGAAAACCGGCCCGGCGCCAACGGCAACCTGGGCACCAGCCAGGTGGCACGCAGCGCGGCCGATGGCTATACGTTTCTGGTCACCGCGCAAAGCGCCTACACCATCAACCCGGCGCTCTACAGCAAGGTGCCTTTTGATCCGATCAAGGATTTCACGCCCATCATGCAGCTGGCGGTAGCGCCTTATCTGCTGGTGGTGAACCCGAACTTCCCGGCCAAAAACCTGGACGAGCTGGTGGCTTACGCCAAGGCGCATCCAGGCAAGGTGGAATACGCATCGGCCGGCAATGGCACGCTGAACCACTTGCTCGGCGAGATGCTGAAAAAGCAAAAGAATATCGAGCTGCTGCACGTGCCGTACAAGGGTGCGGCTGCTGCAGCAACCGATGTGGTGGCCGGCCAGCTGCCGATGACGTTTGGCAGCTTCCCCGGCGTGATGCCGTTCGTCACCAGCGGCAAGCTGCGCGTGTTGGGCGTGGCTTCGGACAAGCCCACTTCGCTGGCGCCCGACATCGTGCCGCTGGGCAAGGATTTGGCGGTCACCAGCTGGTACGGCCTGTTTGCGCCCGCTGGCACGCCAGAGCCGATTGTGGTGCGCATGCACGCGGCCATCACCAAGGTGATGAACACGCCGGCCATGGCTGAGCGCCTGAAAACGCTGGGAGCGGAAACCGTCAACTCCACGCCGCAAAGCTTCAAGGTGGGCCTGCCCGCCGAGCTGGCTTACTGGCAGAAAGTGGTGAAGGATTCGGGAGCGCAGATTGACTGATGCGCAGCTGCTGCAGGCCTGCAGGCAATTGCCGCATGCAGGCCAGTTGCCAGCGGGCGCGCGCAATGCCATCACCGATGTGGCTGGTCTGCGCGTTGGCCACTGCACGCTGGCCGAGGGCGATTTGCAGACCGGCGTGACGGTGCTGCTGCCTGCGGGCGACAACCCTTTTCTGCACAAGCTGCCAGCCGGCTTGGCGGTGATCAACGGCTTTGGCAAAAGCGCCGGGCTGCTGCAGTTGGCTGAGTTGGGGCAGATCGAATCACCGATTGCGCTGACCAATACCTTCGGCGTGCCAGCCGTGGTGCAAGCGCAAATTGCCGACTGCATTGCCGCCAACCCCGAATGCGGGCGCAGCCTGTCCACCGTGAACGCGCTGGTGCTGGAATGCAATGACGGCTATCTCAGCGATATTCAGCGCATGGCGGTGAGCGCCGAGCATTACCGCAGTGCTGTGGCTGCCGCGTCGAGCGATGTGGCGCAGGGCGCAGTGGGCGCTGGCCGTGGCATGTCTTGCTTCCAGCTCAAGGGCGGCATCGGCACGGCTTCGCGCTTGGTCGATGTGGCGGGCAAGCGTTACACCGTAGGCGCCTTGGTGCTGGCCAATATGGGCAAGCTGGCCGATCTGCGTTGGGGCGGTTGGCCTGCAGGCGCTGTGGCGCAGCAGCACGTACAAGCGCTGGACGAGCAAGCCGCTTTGGGCGATGGCGTGGACAAAGGCAGCATCATCATGCTGCTCGCCACCGATGCGCCTTTGGACAGCCGCCAGCTCACGCGTGTGGCGCGCCGCGCTGCTGCCGGGCTGGCCAACACCGGCTCTTGCTACGGTCATGGCAGTGGTGATATTGCGCTGGCATTTTCTACTGCCTATACCCTGCCGGCCGATGCGCAGGCCGCCATGCCAGCCGTCGCCATGCTGCACGAGGCGCAGCTGGACCCGTTGTTCCGTGCCGCCGCCGATTCGGTAGAGCAGGCAATCTACAACGCTTTGTGGCATGCGCCCAGCGTGGTCGGACGCGGTGACCAGCGCCGCTGGGCTTGGCAAGATTTGTGGAAAGACTCTGAGCGATGAAAGTACTGATTTCTGTCGATATCGAAGGCGTGGCAGGCGTCTACCACGCCGAGCAAGTGCGCGCGGGCAACCCCGAGTACGAGCGTGCCCGCCGCTGGATGGCGGCAGAGGCGAACGCCGCGATTGACGGCGCTTTTGCCGCCGGTGCCAGCGAGGTGTTCGTCAACGATTCGCATGGCGGCTTTCGCAATATGCCGGCCGATCTGCTCGATGCCCGCGCCCAGGCCATCCAGGGCAAGCCACGCTATCTGAGCATGGTGGCGGGCGTGGAGCTGGGTGTGGATGCCGTCTGCATGGTCGGCTACCACTCGCGCGCCCAAGGCCGCGGTATCTTGGCGCACACCATCAACGGCTTTGCTTTTGCACGCGTGCGCATCAATGGCCAGGACATGAGCGAGGCGCACATCTACGGCGCCTTGGCTGGCGCTTATGGCGCGCCGGTAGTGATGCTGGCTGGCGACGATGTGCTGCGCGTAGAAAACGCAGCCATCTTCCCCAACGCCGTATTTGTGCAGACCAAACGCGCCACCGGCCATGCCAGCGGCATCAGCCTCTCGCCCGAGCAGGCGCAGGCCGCTATCTGCGCCGGCGTGATGCAAGGCCTGGCGCAGCGTGCGCAGTGCTTGCCCTTGTCCACAGCGGCGCCGGTTGTGGTGGAGATCGAGTGCAGCTCGCCAGGCATGGCAGATCTGTTTTGCCAGTGGCCTACGTTGGAGCGGGTGGATGGGCGCACCGTGCGCTTTAGTGCGCCGGAGATTGAATCGGCAGTGCGTATGACGAACTGTTTGTCGGCTATGTCCAGCATGTTGCGCTGACGGGTCGGTAGTGCTTGCCGTGTTGGCCGACGCGGCGGGCGGCAGCTTGCTTGTTATTTCAGCGGGGCTGGCCATGCTTGCAGCGGCTGGCCGGGTCTCGCCCCGGCGGGCGACCTCCTTTCTTGCTGCACGGCAAGAAAGGAGGCAAAGAAACGTGCCCTACATCCAGCGTCCCCGAAAGCTTCGCGCAGCGAATCTTTCGCGGCAACCTGCGCTCGAAGCAAACGGCGGCGCGCATACGAACTCCCTCCGCGCCAAGGCGCTCCGGTCAAACAGCGTCTGCGAGTCAGAGCACGAAGTTTGGCTGTCCTGCGGCAGCCAAACCGCCGCCGTTTACTCCGATCGCAGGCGCTGGCTGAAAGGGGTGGGAGGGACATCCTCAACAGCCAACAGCCAACAGCCAACAGCCGCCGAGCGTTGTACCGATAACTGCGTTCTGAGGTTGGCGAAAGCTCAGCGCACCAGGGGCGCAGCCTCGGAGCCCATGATTTCGCCTTGAGTGTTTACTTCAAAGGAATGATGACCGAGCTCGGCACCGGCACGGCCGTGACACTGTTCTGCGGCGAGCCTTCGATGACGCGGTCCGAGTAGGTCATGTAGACCAGGGTGTGGCGGTTGGTGTCGACCATGCGCACCACGCGCAGGCGTTTGAACAGCAGCGAGGTGCGTTCGCTGAAGACCTCGTCTTGCTGCTTGAGCGGTTTCTCAATCGTGATGGGGCCGGCTTGCACGCAGGCGATCGAGGCTTCGGAGCGGTCTTCGGCCAGGCCCAGGCCGCCTTTGATGCCGCCAGTCTTGGCGCGCGAGACATAGCAGGTAACGCCTTTGACCAGCGGGTCGTCATAGGCTTCGACGACGATCTTGTGGTCGGGGCCGACCAGTTTGAACACGGTGTCGACCGAGCCGATCACCTCGGGGCTGGCCAAGGCGGGCAGGGCGATGGCGCAGGCGCTGCCAAGCAGCAGGGTGCGCAGACGGGTTGCGATGCGGGACATGGAGACTCCTGAAAAAATCCTTGCAAGCCGCGCGGTGGCGCGTCTGACAAGGATTTTGCATGGATCGGTCAGGCTTGTGCTGCGCCCACGCTGGCGCTGCCAGCGCGGCGCAGGGGCATCAGGCCTTGGCGGCTTCGGCCACGTGTTTGCGCAGGTGTTCCAGCGCTTCTTCCACCTGGTCCACCAGCACCAGGCACAGGTCGCCCGGTTGCAGGCGCTCCAGTGCGTGGTCGATGGCGATGAACTCGCCGTGGATCTCGGTGATGTACTTGGTGCGGGTGGCGCCTTCCAGGCCCTTTTGCAGCAGGGCCAGCACTTCGCCGTCTTCACGGCCGCGTTGGCAGGCGTCCTGGTAGAGGATCACGTCGTCAAACACTTTGCCCAGAATCTGGGTTTGTTCGATGATGTCCTGGTCGCGGCGGTCGCCCGCTCCGCTGATGACCACGCTGCGCTTTTGCGCCGGCATGGCACCCACGGCCTGCACCAGGGCGCGCATGGCGTCCGGGTTGTGGCCGTAGTCGGCAATGATGGTGGCACCCTTGTAATCCATCACGTTGAAGCGGGCAGGCGCGTTGTCGCTGTCGTTCAAGAAACCGGCCAGACCGCGGCGGATGGTTTGCCATGGCAGGCCCGAGGCCCAGGCGGCACCGATCGAGGCCATGATGTTTTCCACCTGGAAGGTGATGGTGCCGTTGCGCGTGAGCGGAATCTCGCGCAGCGGGATCGATTCGCGCCACGAGCCTTCGGCGGCCACGATGGAGTCGCCATCCACATAGACCACACGGCTGCCTTGGGCGCGGTGCGTGGCCATGACGGGGTGGTGGCGGTCGGCGGCAAAGAAGATGACCTTGCCGGGGCAGACATGGGCCATGGCGGCCACCAGCGGGTCGGCGGCGTTGAGCACGGCGTAGCCGTCGGTAGCCACGTTTTGCACGATCACGCGCTTCAAGACGGCGACGTCTTCCTTGGTCACGATGTAGTTGAGCCCCAGGTGATCGCCTTCGCCCACGTTGGTGACCACGGCCACCTGGCAGCGGTCAAAACCCAGACCTTCGCGCAGGATGCCGCCGCGTGCGCATTCGAGCACGGCCGCATCGGTTTCGGGGTGGGCCAGCGCGTTGCGGGCGCTCTTGGGGCCGGAGCAATCGCCGCTGTCGATCTGGCGGCCGTTGACCCACACGCCATCGGTGTTGGTCATGGCGGTGCGCCAGCCGTGCGAGGTGAACAAATGGGCAATGACGCGGGTGGTCGTGGTTTTACCGTTGGTGCCGGTGACGGCCACTACGGGAATGCGGCCGTCGTCGCCGGGCGCGAACAGCTCGTCCACCATGGGCACGCCGACGTTGCGCGGGCGGCCAAAAGACGGTGCCAAGTGCATGCGCAGGCCGGGGGCGGCGTTCACTTCGACAATGCCGCCGCTTTGCTCTTCGAGCGGCTTGAGCATGGTCTCACACACCACGTCTACGCCGCAGATGTGCAGGCCGATGGTTTGCGCCGCTTCAATGGCGCGGGCCGCGATTTCGGGGTGCACGTCGTCGGTCACATCGGTGGCGCTGCCGCCGGTGGACAGGTTGGCGTTGTTACGCAACACCACGCGCTGGCCTTGGGCGGGCACGCTGTCGGGCGTGAGGCCTTCGCTGGCGATGCGGGCGATGGCGATGTCATCGAGGCGCACCTTGGTGAGCGCCGTGCCGTGGCCGGAGCCACGGCGTGGGTCTTGGTTGACGATCTCGACCAGCTGGCGGATGGTGTGTTGGCCGTCGCCCAGCACTTGTGGCGGTTCGCGGCGGGCAGCGGCCACCAGTTGGCCGCCGACGACCAGCATGCGGAAATCGTGGCCGGGCAGAAAGCGCTCGACCATGATTTCGTCGCCAAATTCGCTGGCGGTTTTGAAGGCGGCTTCCAGGCCTTCGCGGGTGGTGATGTTGACCACCACGCCCTTGCCCTGGTTGCCGTCCTGGGGCTTGACCACCACGGGCAGGCCCACTTCCAGCGCCACTTGCCAGGCGTCGTCCACATCGGCCACCGGGCGGCCCATGGGCACGGGCACGCCAGCGGCGTGCAGCAGGCGCTTGGTCAGGTCTTTGTCCTGGGCAATCGATTCGGCCACGGCGCTGGTCGAGTCCAGCTCAGCAGCCTGGAAGCGGCGGGCCTTGGAGCCCCAGCCCAACTGCACCAGCGAGCCGGTGGTGAGGCGGCGGAAAGGAATGCCACGGGCCACGGCGGCATCGACGATACAGCCGGTGGACGGGCCGATGCGGTCGTCCTCGTCCAGCTCGCGCAGCTCGGCAATGGTGCCTGCGGCGTCAAATGGCGTGTCGTTGAGCGCAGCCTCGATCAGCGCGGCAGCTCTTTCCACGGCCAGCTTGCCCACGGCTTCTTCGGTGTATTCGACCACCACCTGGAAGGTGCCGTGTTCCACGGTTTCGTGCGTGCGGCTGAAGGTGACCGGGCAGCCCGCTTGCGCTTGCAGCGACAGGGCGGCCACTTCCAGCACATAGGCCAGCGACAGGCGCTGGTCGGCGCCATGCGGCTGCAAGGTGGCGATGGTGGGGAAGCGGGCGCGCAGCTTGTCCTCGAAACCGGGGATGGCGGTGTACAGCAGCTCGTTGTCTGCGCAGTGCACGATGGCTTCGATGGCGGTGCTGCGGGTCCAGAGGTTGGGGCCGCGCAAGGCTCGGATGCGGTTGATCTGCATGGTGTGTCTTTCAGCTGGGTAGCAAGCTATTTTTTGCTCTTGGGCTTGTGTAGCAATCGCTGTGGGGCTGCAGGCCGGTTCAGGCCTGGTATTCAAAGGTTTTGATGCCGGCGCCGATCAGATCGGGCGTGATGTCCAGCGCCCAGGCGGTGGCAATCGCGGCCAGCAAGGCGGGCGTGTCGGGCTTTTTGCCGCCGGGCAGCGACAGCGCATCGAGCGTGCCCAGCACGCGCTCTTGCGTGCCGGTGGCCAGTACCACCTGGTTACCCTTGACGAGCACGGCGCGGCCGCCTTCGTGCTGGGCTTCGGTGTTGGCGCGGTGGGCGATGACGGCGGCGTTGTCGGCCTGCGTGGTGTACAGAATCACCTCGCCGTCGCACAGCTCGGCCAGCTCGGCCACTTCGGGCAGATCGGCGTTGAGCACGCCGGCGCCTTCGTCCAGCACTACGTCGATCTGGGTGCGCATCACGCGGCGCATCTGGCCGGGCTCTTGCACATCGTGGTCGGCCAGTTGTTCGTAGCCGTCCATGTCGGTCACCACACCGACCAGGCAGCGGTCGTAGGCCAAGCCTTCTTCCAAAATGGAGCGGGCCGTGGTCTGGATGACGGCGGCCTGGGCCAGGCGGTTGGTGAGCAGGCGGTGCGCGCCGGCCCAGTTGGCGGTATTGGTTTTTTGCGTCTGGCGGTTGGCCAGGAACATGCCTTCGCTGCTGGCCACGCCGGTGTGCTTGCCCGACAGTTGCAGCAGCCAGCCCACCAGGCGCGAGATGAAGGCGTTGTTGCGCGTGCCGACAATGCCGACGATGGGGATGCGGCCAGCGCCAGGGCCGTCTTCGCGTGGGAAGAGGTGGTCGGCAATCGCCATGCCCACGGGGCGCGGTGCGCCGCTGGTGGGCTTGAGGTGCATCAGCAGGCCGGGGCCGGCGTTCACTTCCAGGATCGCGCCCTGGCCTTGCATGGGCTTGGAGACGTCCTTCAAGATCATGTCCATGCCGGCAATGTCGAGGCCCACAATTTTTGCGGCCAGCACGGCGTAGTAAGCCACGTCGGGGTGCACGTCGTCCAGGCAGTCAATCGCCATATTGCCGTTGCGTTGCAGCAGCACGCTCTGGCCTTGGCCAATCACGCTGTCGGGCGTGACGTGCTGGCGGTTGAGCTCCAGCTTCACGGCGCCGGCTTCCAGGTTGATCCAGTCCAGCGGGTATTCCTGCTCAGGGCCGCGGCGCGGGTCTTGGTTCAGCACCTCGACCAGCTCGCGCAGCGTGGCCTTGCCATTGCCGTACACGCTGACGGTTTCGCCCTTGGTGGCAGCGACCACCTTGCCGCCCACCACCAGCAGGCGGTGCTCGGTGCCGTCGATGAACTTCTCGACGATCACGTCCGAGCCTTCGGGCTCGGCCAGCGCAAAGGCGGCCTTGATATCGGCTTCCTTGTACAGCTCCAGCGTCACGCCGCGGGCGTGGTTGCCGTCCGAGGGCTTGACGGTGACGGGGAAACCGATGTCCTGCGCCACTTCCCAGGCTTCTTCGGGCGTGGCCACAATCTGGCCTTCGGGCACGGGCACGCCGCAGGCGGTCAGCAGGCGCTTGGTGAAATCTTTGTCTTGGGCAATGCCTTCTGCAATGGCGCTGGTCTGGTCGGATTCGGCCGTCCAGATGCGGCGCTGCGCGGCGCCATAACCCAGTTGCACCAGGTTGCCGTCGTTCAGGCGGATATGGGGAATGCGGCGCTCGCTGGCGGCATCGACGATGCAGCCGGTCGAGGGGCCCAGGTAACGGTCGTTGATGGCCGTCTTGATGGCGTGGATGGCGGGCTTGAGCTCGAACGGCTCGTCATTGATGGCCGCCATCAGCAGTTGGTAGCCTTGCTCCAGCGCCACGCGGGCCACTGCCTCTTCGGGGCAGCGGAACACCATGCGGTAGACGCCGGGCTTGGAGATTTCGCGGGTTTGGCCAAATTCGGCTGGCATGCCGGCCAGGTTCAGCAGCTCGATGATCACGTGTTCCAGCACATGGCCCATCCAGGTACCGCCTTCGAGGCGCTGAATGAAACCGCCGCGCTCGCCGATGCCGCAGGTGTGCTCGACCAGATCGGGCAGCCAGCTCGTCAGGCGCTCGTTGAGGCCGGGAATCTTGTTGGACGGAAAGTCTTCCAGCTCTCCCAGATCCAGCCAGACCTCGAGCACCGGACGGTAGGTCCAGACGCTGGGGCCACGCAGAAAAGTTGTGCGCAAGAGTTGGATGTTGTTGAATTTCGCCATAGCAATCAGCGGATAAACATTGGTAACAATTCGAGACCGAATTGCCGTGTGATGGGGATGCATTGTGCGCCCAAATGGGCCGCACTGGTGGGCTGTCAGCCCATTTGCGGGGTCATGCGTTAGTAGGAGAATGCCGCGGGCTGTGCCACGCACCGTATCACCGCAATAATGGGCGGCTTATTCGAAAAATAGCCGCGACCGCCTTGTGCGGAGAAAACAACGCAATATGCAACACCAACAAAACGTGGACGCTTCAGCATTCTTTGCTGGCCCGCTGGGGGCCCAACTGCGAGCTCAGCTCAATGCACAAGAAAACGTCTTAGCCGTCGCTCCCGTTGACCTGCGCTCCGATTTGCGTTTTGGCAACGGCCTGGTCGCCCTGACCTCGGAGCGGGTATTGGCCCTGGATCCCGACTCGCAACAGTGGACTGAGTGGGTACTGACTTCTGATCTCAAGATTCGCTTTTACGACCATGGCGGCATAGGCAACCTGGAACTGCATGACAGCGCCCGCCGCCTGGGCCTGTGGCGCATGACCTTGTCGCACCAGGCCGCCGTGCTGGCGCTGGTGCAAAAGTTTGAACACCAGCACGAGCGCCTGCTGCGCGGCGAGGCTTACCAGCATGTGGAAGACGAGCGCGCGCACTGCCAGGTCTGCGGCTCGCTGCTGCCGCCCGACAGCGAAGAATGCCCGGCCTGCGCCCGGCAGAACAACGCGCCCACCTCCAGCTGGGTGCTGCTGCGCCTGTGGCGCTTTGCCGAACCTTACAAAATGCAATTGCTGTTGGGTTTTGTGCTGACCTTGCTCACCACGGCCGCGCAGCTGGTGGCGCCGTACCTGACGATCCCGCTGATGGACAAGATCCTGATTCCGTTCCAGAACGGCGAAAAGATCGACCGCGACTTGGTGCTGTTCTACCTGGGCGCGTTGCTGCTCTCGGCCCTGGTGGCCTGGGTGCTGGGCTGGGCGCGCACCTTTGTGCTGGCCCGCGTCTCCGAGCGCATTGGTGCCAACCTGCGCACCACCACCTACAACCACCTGCTCAAGCTGTCGCTCGATTTTTACGGCAGCAAGCGCACTGGCGATTTGATGGCCCGCATCGGTACCGAAACCGACCGCATCAACCTGTTTTTGTCGCTCAACGCGCTCGATTTTGCGACCGATGTGCTGATGATCCTGATGACCTCGGCCATCCTGTTCTCCATCAATCCCTGGCTGGCCCTGGTGACTTTGGTGCCGTTGCCCTTTATCGCCTGGATGATCCACACCGTGCGCGACAAGCTGCGCACCGGTTTTGAAAAGATCGACCGCGTCTGGTCCGAGGTGACCAATGTGCTGGCCGACACCATCCCCGGCATCCGCGTGGTCAAGGCCTTTGCGCAAGAGCAGCGCGAGGCTGACCGTTTTGCCGCTGCCAACCAGACCAACCTGGAAGCCAATGACCGCGTCAACAAAACCTGGTCGCTGTTCACGCCAACCGTCACGCTGCTGACCGAAATCGGCCTGCTGATTGTCTGGGGTTTTGGCATCTATCTGGTGGCCGGTGGCTCGATCACGGTCGGTGTGCTCACCGCCTTTATCGCCTACATCGGCCGCTTCTACACGCGCCTCGATTCGATGAGCCGCATTGTCTCGGTCACGCAAAAGGCGGCCGCTGGCGCCAAGCGCATTTTTGACATTCTGGACCACGTCAGCAACGTGCCCGACCCGGCCAACCCGGTCAAGATCGCCAAGGTGCAAGGCGCGATCACCATGGAAAACGTGGGCTTCCGCTACGGCAGCCGCACCGTCATCAAAGACCTGAACCTGCAGATCAAACCCGGCGAGATGATCGGCCTGGTCGGCCACAGCGGCTCGGGCAAGAGCACCCTGGTCAACCTGATCAGCCGCTTCTACGATGTGACTGATGGCTCGATCCAGCTCGACGGCGTGGACGTACGCCGCATCGCCGTGTCCGACTACCGCAGCAACATCGGCCTGGTGCTGCAAGAGCCGTTCCTGTTCTTCGGCACGATTGCCGAGAACATTGCCTACGGCAAGCCCGACGCCACGCGCGAAGAAATCGTGGCCGCTGCCCGTGCTGCCCACGCGCACGAATTCATTCTGCGCCTGCCGCATGGCTATGACTCGCTGGTGGGCGAGCGCGGCCAAGGCCTGTCGGGCGGCGAGCGCCAACGCATCTCGATCGCCCGTGCGCTGCTGATCGACCCGCGCATCCTGATTCTGGACGAAGCCACCTCGGCGGTGGACACCGAGACGGAAAAGGAAATCCAGCGCGCGCTGGACAACCTGGTGCAAGGCCGCACCACCATTGCCATTGCGCACCGGCTGTCGACCTTGCGCAAGGCCGACCGCCTGGTGGTGATGGACCGCGGCGAGATTGTCGAAGTGGGCCCGCACGACGAGCTGATGGCCAAGGAAGGCGCTTACTGGCGCCTGTACATGGCACAAGCGCGCCGCGCCGAAGAGGATGCCGAAGCCGCAGGCGTGGTAACTGCCCGCGCAGCCGGCGTGACTTACGACGTGCAAGCCATCCCCAAAACCAATGCAGATTCGCTGCACGACAACGCCTGACGGGCCACGCGCCGCAACTGAAAGCCCAACCATGAATTTGCCCAACTCCCCGGCTGCAGTGGATTTCTCGCAACCTCTGCCGCTGTCGCGCAACTCCTTTGGCCGCCTGGTACTGCAAAAGGACGGCAGCGGCCATGTCGTCAACCCGGTGCGCGCCTTCCCGCTGAGCGCACCGCTGCAAGGCGTATCGCTGATTGGCGAAGACGGCAAGGAAGCGCTGTGGATCAGCGACCTGAACGCGGTCGATGCCGCCGCCCGCCGCCTGCTCGACGAAGACCTGGCCGCACGCGAGTTCCAGCCGCTGATCGAGCGCATCGTCAGCGTCTCCACCTTCTCCGTGCCCAGCGTCTGGTCGCTGGAAACCGACCGTGGCGCCGTGAACATGACGCTGAAAGCCGAAGAAGACATTCGCAAGCTCAACGGCCGGCAAAACCTGTTGATCACCTCGGCCGACGGCGTGCACTACAAGCTGCCCGACACCACCAAGCTCGACAAAGCCTCGCGCAAGCTGCTGGAGCGTTTTCTCTAAGCGCTGCTGCAAAACCGCTCTCACCGCAATCCAAGGCCTGCACTGCAGGCCTTGTTCGTTTCTGCCAGCGGTGGCGAGGCGGCCCGAGATTTTGGGTAATAATGCAACGCTGTTGCGTTATTCTTGTTGCGCTTTGCCCATGCAAATTTTGACTCGCTTGTGGTTCACCGTGGTTCGCAAGAGCCAGGGCGGCTTGCGCGCGGGCGTGGCGCGTTGGCTGCTGGTGCTGTGCGCTTTGCAGGCGGCCATGGCCTTGCTGGGGCAAATGCACCAGATTGCGCACGCGCCGGTGCCGCTGGCAGTGCTGGCCAGCACTGCCGCCACCAACAGCGACAACGACATCGAAAAAGCCGCCTCCAACGACAGCTGGTACGGTGCCCATACGGCTGGCGACTGCCAGCTGTTTCAGCATCACGCCCTGGGCTGGGGCGGGATTTTGCTCTGCAGCGTTTTGCTGGCTTGCAGCTACGCGCCGTTGCGCAATGCACGGCTGGGCTCCGTGCTGCTGCGGCAAAGCCCGGCGCTGTTTTTTGCCCGCGGCCCACCGGCCACCCTGTAGCACTTTCTTCGAGCGTTGCTGCTGCTTGCTGAGCAAGCGCTGGCAACGTATTGCATGGTTTCGATGAAAGCTGCACGCACGGCCTCGCCTGGCTCTTGGGGTACGGCGGCGCGTGCGCAGCTGCAGGGTATTTATGTCTCTCCACTTTTCCTTTTCCGGCGCACAGCAGCGCCAGGCGCTGGCCGCTGCAGTGGCTGCGGCGCTGTCTCTTCTCTCGGCTTCGGGCGTGCGCGCCCAGGCTCCGGCTAACACCGCAACCGAGGCGGAAACTGAGCAGGAATCCAACGAGCCCACCTTGGGCCAGGTCACGGTGCAAGCCGATGGTCTGGCGCGCACCATAGACGCGCTGAGCCAGCCCGTCACCGTGCTCGAAGGCGATGCTTTGCTGCAGCAGCGCAGCGCCACCTTGGGCGAAACCTTGGCCCGGCAACCGGGCATCCAGTCCAGCCACTTTGGCGCGGGCGCGAGCCGGCCCATCATCCGTGGCATGGATGGCGCGCGCGTCAAAGTGCTCAGCGACGGCGCGGTGATCCAGGACGCCTCCACCATCAGCCCCGACCACGCGGTGGTGAGCGAGCCCATGCTGGCGCAGCAGATCGAGGTGCTGCGCGGCCCTTCGGCGCTGATCTATGGCGCGGGCGCCATCGGCGGTGTGGTGAACGTGCTGGACAACAAAATTCCCACCCGCGTGCCCGACAAAGGCTACGAAGGCCAGGTCGAGCTGCGAGCCGGATCGGGGGCACGCGAGAGCGCGGGCGCTGTCTCGCTCACCGGCGGCTCCGGCCCCTTTGCCCTGCATGTGGAAGGCGTGGCGCGCAACGCTGGCGATTACGGCGTGGGTAGCGGCTGGGGTTTGGGCGACAAAGTGGAGGGCAGCCGTGCGCGCAATGGCGGCGGCAGCGTGGGCCTGTCGTGGATTGGCGAGCAAGGCTATGTTGGCCTGGCTTACACGCGCAACCAGGCGCGCTATGGCTTGCCCGGCCACAGCCACAGCTACGAAGGCTGCCATCTGCACGGCTTGCACTTGCATTGCGGCGGCCACGACGATCACGAGGGCCACGACCACGGCGATGAACACGATGAGCACGGCGTGCCCGTGGTGGCCATGCGCAGCGAGCGCTACGACCTGCGTTCGGAATGGCGGCAACCGATGGCCGGTGTGGATGCCATCCGCGTGCGCGGCGGCGTCACCCGCTACAGCCACGACGAGATCGAGGGCGAAGCAGTCTCCACCACCTTCAAAAACCGCGCCCACGATTTGCGCGTAGATGTGCTGCACACGCCCATAGCTGGTTGGAGCGGCGTGCTGGGCGCAGAGAGCTCGCAGCGCCGCTTCAGCGCCGTGGGCGAAGAAGCCTATGTGCAACCCACGCGCACGCAAAGCCAGGGCCTGTTCTTGCTGGAGGAAAAGCGCTTTGGCAACTTTGGCGTGGAAGCCGCAGCGCGCCACGATTGGCAAAGCGTGTACGCGCACGACGATGCGCTGGTGCGCAAGCACCGTGGCAACTCGCTCTCGCTGGGCGGCAGCTGGCGTTTTGCGTCCGGTTATCGCTTGAGTGCGCACGTCACTTCGGCTGCTCGTTTGCCTAGCGCCGAGGAGTTGTACGCGCGCGGCCTGCACATGGCCACGGCAACCTACGAGCTGGGCAATGCCGATCTGCGCAAGGAGAGATCACGCAATATTGACATCGGCCTGGCGCGCACCGCGGGCGACACGACCTTCTCCGTCAACCTGTACCGCAACCGTATCAGCAACTACATTTACGGCCGCACTTTGGACGAGCACGATGGCTTGCAGCTGCTGCAATACGCGCAGCAAGATGCGACGTTTACCGGCTTGGAAGGGCAGGTGGAGCAGCGCATCAACGCTACCTGGACGGCGGGCATCAGCGGCGATCTGGTGCACGCCAAACTGAACGACGGCAGCAAGGTGCCGCGCCTGGCACCGGCCCGCATCGGCTTGCGTTTGGCAGGCCGCTGGGAGCATTGGCGCACCGAGGCGAGCTGGCAACTGGTCAAGCGCCAGAACCGGGTGGCCGAGTACGAAAGCGCCACCCCGGGTTACGGCATGCTGAACTGGCGCCTGAGCTACCACCAGCGCGCCAGCGACGGCACACCTTGGCAGATCTATTTGAAGGTGGACAACCTGACGAACCAGCTCGCCTTCGCGCACACCTCGTTCATCAAAGACGCGGCGCCCTTGCGCGGCCGGGCGGTGACGCTGGGCGTGGTGAAACAGTTCTGACAGCTCTCAGAACGTGTTTACGATCTCCTCGCGCCGCGACAGCGGCTTTGCGAGACAACGGGCTTCTTGCAAATTCTGCCTGTGCACTGCTCACGGGCCTCTCTTACAGCCGTGCTTGTGCATCGCAAAGCCACTGTCCACAAGGGTTGCACCGAAATCGGCCGATTTCACAGCGCTGCGCCTTGAATGCACATGGGTGCATTCTGCGACCCATCACAGCGAACTCGGACTCGATTGCGGCACAACGCGACTGCGTAGAGATCGTAAACACGTTCTGAAGGCTGCCTGCGCAGGCGCTTGCCGGGTCAGCTGTTGGCAATACCGCTGCTCACATGGCCGGCCGGCACATGTTGGGCAGCGCTGTTGACGTGGCCGGTCTGGTCGTCAAAGAAAAAGTCGGGCTCGAACTCGCGCAGAAATTCGCCCTTGGCGAGGCCGCCCAAAAACATGGCTTCGTCCACGCCGATGTTCCAATCCATCAAGGTGCGGATGGCGCGCTCGTGCGCGGGTGCGCTGCGTGCGGTGACCAGCGCGGTGCGGATGCGCATCTGGCTTTGCGTGTCTTTCTGCAGGCGGTGCAGCGCGGCGAGCAGCGGCTTGAAGGGGCCGTCGGGCAGCGGGTGCGTGGCGTTCTCGGTTTCGTGGCGCTGGAAAGCATCCAGCCCTTCGTTTTGGTAAACGCGCTCGGCCTCGTCGGAGAAAAGCACGGCATCGCCGTCGAAAGCAATGCGCACCTCGTGCGGATTGCTGTCTTGCGCTTGTACCGATTCTGTCAGCACGCGCGCAGCCGGAAAACCCAGCTGCAGCGCTTGCTGCACATCGACCGCATTGGCCGACAAAAACAGGTGCGCGCCTAGCGGCTTCAAATAGCTGAACGGGTTGCGCCCTTGCGTGAACACGCCACGCTGAATGGAATCGAGCCCATGCGCCTTGCATGAGCGAAACACGCGCATGCCGCTGACCGGGTCGTTGCGCGAGAGCAGTACCACTTCCACTTTCTGTTCGCTATCTGTGTTGAAGGCCAGCAGCTTGCGCACCAGCGAAAAAGCTACGCCCGGAGGTGCCGGCACTTCGAGCCGCTGCAGTTGCAGATCGACATAGGCACGGTCGTTGCCCTGCTCGAAGATGCGGTTCTCTTCTTCAAAATCAAAAAGCGCACGCGAGGAGATCGCGACCACCAGTTTGTCGTTGAGCGTGACGGGCATGGAGTGTCCTTGAAGATGGCCTATTGTGCGCGAGGCCTGCAGCGCCTCAGCGCCAGGCCTGGCTGAATTCCTGGATGACACGCCCCAGGTGTTGCTGCATGGCTGCACGGGCGCCATCGCTGTCCCGCTCCGAGATGGCGGCAAAGATGGCCTGGTGGTCTTGCAGGCTGGTCTCGCGCAGAGCTTGCGAATGGAAGTGCTGCTCGATCTTGTCCCAGCGTGGGTCGCTGCGGGCGTTGTCCCACATGGCTTGCACCATGTGCTGCAACACGCGGTTGCCAGCGGCCTCGGCAATCGCCAGGTGGAACTGGCGGTCGGCCTCGTCATACGGGCCTTTGTCGGCCAGGTGGCTGCGCATGGCGGCCAGCGCTTCAAACAGACGGTCCAAGTCGCCGTCGCGGCGTTCGCGGGCGGCGAGGCCGGCGATTTCTGATTCGATCAGCGCGCGGGCGCGCAAGGTCTCGATCGGGCCGGGGCCAGCCGGAATCTCAAACCCGTGAGCCGCCTGCTGGCCCGGTGCCAGCACATAAATGCCCGAGCCCACTTTGACCTCGACCAGGCCCTGCACTTCGAGCGCAATGATGGCTTCGCGCACGGCGGTGCGGCTGACGCCGAACATGTCGGCCAGCGTGCGCTCGGACGGCAGGCGCGCATCGGCAGCGCCGTCACCGTGGCTCAGCTCGATGATTTTGCGGGCCAGATCCTGGTAGGAGCGCTCGCTGGTGGCGCGCGACGGGTCGTCCGCAGGCGCGGCGGGCTTGGAGGGCATAGGGCTTCACTCGGGCAAGAAACGGAGGCCGGTGGCCACAAGTGGTCGACCAGCACTGGGACTCTAGTCTATCCCGTACACAGTGCACTCAGAGTCAAGTTCGGTGCATTCTGGTAAACCACTATCTAAAATGGTCTATCCATTTTATATTATTGGTCTAACCAGATTGTGGCCAGGTTGTGGTGCCTGCGGGCGCAGAGAAAGGTGGGTTCATGAAAATGTCGTTTCGCTGGTTCGGTCGCACCGATCCGGTTCCGTTGGCGTTCATTCGGCAGATACCGGGCATGACGCATATCGTCTCGGCCGTGTACGACGAGCCGGTGGGGGAGGTCTGGCCGGTGGCCAAGATCGTCGAGCTGCAGCAGCAGATTGAGGCGGCAGGCCTGGCCTTTGAAGTGGTGGAATCGGTGCCGGTGCACGAGGACATCAAGCTGGGCAAGCCCAGCCGTGACCGCCTGATTGCCAATTACCAGCAGACCTTGCGCAACTTGGCCAGCGTGGGTGTGAAGGTGGTCTGCTACAACTTCATGCCGGTGTTCGACTGGACGCGCACCGAGCTGGCCAAGCAGCTCGACGACGGCTCCACCTGCCTGGCCTTCGACACGCAAAAAGTGGCCGCCATCGATGCCGAACAAGGCATTTCGCTGCCCGGCTGGGACAGCAGCTACCGCCGCGAAGAGCTGCAGGCCTTGCTGCAGGATTACCGCAGCGTGGATGCCGAGCGCTTGTGGCAGCACCTGGAGTATTTTTTGCAAGCGGTGATCCCGGTGGCCGAGGAATGCGGCATCAAGATGGCCATCCACCCGGACGACCCGCCGCGCCCGATTTTTGGCCTGCCGCGCATTGTCAAAGACCGCGACGATCTGGCCCGCATTCTGGACGCGGTGGACAGCCCGGCCAATGGCCTGACGCTGTGCTCGGGCTCGCTGGGCGCGGGGCCGCAAAACAATGTCGAGGCGCTGGTGCGCGAGTTCGGTGGTCGGGGGCGCATCCATTTTGCGCATATCCGCAACGTCAAGGTCTCGGCGGATGGCGATTTTGAAGAAACCGCCCACCTCTCGTCCTGCGGTTCACTCGATGTGGCAGCGATTGTCAAGGCCTATCACGATGTGGGTTTTGACGGATATGTGCGCCCCGACCATGGCCGCATGATCTGGGGCGAGACCGGCAAACCTGGCTACGGGCTCTACGACCGGGCTCTGGGCGCGGTCTACATCAACGGTTTGTGGGAGGCGGTAGGCAAGTTCGCCGAGCCGGCCACTACCAGCAGCAGCTGATTTCAACCCAAGGAGACACGAGAATGCAGAACAAAACCATTGCATCGATGGGACGCCGCCAGCTGACGCTGGGTCTGGCGGCCATGGGCCTGGCCAGCCTGGCAGGCCCGGCCATGGCGCAGGCCGCCTGGCCCAGCAAGCCGGTGACCTTGCTGGTGGGTTTTCCGCCCGGCGGGCAAACCGACTTTGCCGCGCGCGTGATCAGCAACAGCCTGGCCGCCTCGCTGGGCCAGGGCGTGGTGATCGAGAACAAGGCTGGCGTGAACGGCAACCTGGGCTCGGTGGACATCATGCGCAGCGCGCCCGATGGCTACCGCCTGCTGGTCGGTAATGGCTCGATGACGGTCACGCCCCACGTCTTCCCGACGATTGGCATCGTGGACCCGACCAAGTTCGTGCCCATCGGCATCTTGCTGCAATCGCCGCTGGTGCTGGTGGTGCCCACTTCGTCGCCGGTCAAGAACTTCGAGCAGTTTGTGGCCATGGTCAAAGAGCGCGCCAAATCGGGCAAGACGGTGGACTACGCCACGCCCGGCGCCGGCTCGCTGGTGCACGTGACCACCGAGCTGATGCGCGAGCGCATCGGCAGCCCGGCGATGAACCAGGTGCCCTACAAAGGCAGCGGCCCGGCCGTGATCGACCTGATGGCCGGCCGCGTGGAGGCCATGTTCGATGCGACTTCGGTGTTCGATCCCTACATCAAATCCGGCAAAGTGCGCCCGATTCTGGTGACCAGCAGCACGCGCGCCGCTTCGCTGCCCGATGTGCCCACGCCTGCCGAAGTGGGCTTGAAGGATTTTGAGATCATCTCCTTCATCGGCATGTACGGCCCGCCGGGCACGCCGGCCGAGGTGGTCAAGAAGATGAACGCCAGCATCAACGCCGTGCTCAAGGAGCCGGCTGTGATCAAGAGCTTCCAGGAGCGCGGCGATCAGCCGGGCGGTGGCACGCCAGAGCAGCTCAATGCGATGACGCGCGCGCAGTACAAGCTGTGGGGCGAAGTGGTCAAAGCGAACAAAATCACCGCTGAATAGGCGGTACTCAATGGTTCACCAGGGATTTCCGCAGGAGCGCTAGTGCAGTGTCAAAGCGTGCTGCAGCGCTTGTGTCGGGAGTTTTCGTTTGGGGATGGCGATATGAACCCGTATGCTTTGTTGCTGGGCCTTGCCGTACACATGTACTGTCTGCGCCCCAGACGCCTAGCCTACGGGTCCATCTCACCATTGTGGTGAGTGATTCCAGCGCCCGCTCCACTGCGGAGTCATGCTGCTCGAATACCGAGGGATGGCTTGCAGCGCTACCTGACAAACTGGTTGAGCTGAATGATCGGCATCAGCACCGCCATGACGATGATGCCGACGACGATGCCCATGCCGACGATGAGCAGCGGCTCCAAGATCGTGGCCAGGCGCATGGAGCGGCGTTTGACTTCGCCAGCCAGCTGGTTGGCCACGCGCTGGAGCATTTGCGGCAGCTCGCCGGTCTGCTCGCCCAGGCGCGCAAACATCGACAGCAGCGCCGGGTAGCGCTTTTTCTGCGCCAGGGCCGATGCGAGCGGCGCGCCTTCGCGCACCATGTCGAGCGCGTCCAAAGCGTCTTGGCGCATGGCCTGGTTGCTCACGGTTTCGGCGGCGGCTTGCAGGGCTTTCAAAATGGGCACGCCGGCATTGCTGAGCATGGCCAGGGTGGAGGCAAAACGCGCAGCGTTGTAGTTGCGCGAGAGCTTGCCGATCACAGGCAGTTGCAGCCAGCCCGCGTCAAAGCGGCGGCGGAAATCTGCCTGGCGCAGCGACAGGCGCAGCATCACCATGCCCACCACAGCCACTGCTGCAGCCAGCCACCACCAGTGGCGGATGAGCGCGCTGAAACCCAGCATCACGCGGGTGAGCAGCGGCAGCGCATGCTTGGTGCCGGCAAACACCTCGGCCACCTGTGGCACCACGTAGCTCATCAGCACCATCACCACCACAAAGGCAAAGCAGGTGACGATGGCCGGGTAGAGCGCGGCGCCGATCAGGCTGTTTTTGAGCTGCTCGCGCTCTTCCAGATCGTCGGCCAGGCGTTCGAGCACGCGGTCGAGGTGGCCGCTGTGTTCGCCCGCATCGATGACGGCGCGGTAGATGTGCGAAAAATCCTTGGGGTAGAGCGCCAGCGCCTTGGCGAAGGTGGAGCCGCCATTGACCTCGGCGCGCAGACTGGCCACCATTTGGCGCTGTGGCTCGTTGTCGATTTCTTCCATCAGCGCGGTCAGTGCGCGCTCCAGCGGCAGGCCGGAGCTGATGAGCCCGGCGAGCTGGCGCGTCCACACCGCGAGCCCGGCGGTGTTGAAGACGGTGCGGCGGCTGCGCGCTGCGCCCGGCTTGCTGTCGTCGCCATCGGCCACCGGCTCTACCGCCAGCGGCACCATGGCCTGGGCGCGCAACTGGTTGCGCGCGGCCTTGGCGCTGTCGGCCTCGATCATGCCCTTGCGGGTCTGGCCCTGGGCGTCTAGAACTTCGTAGGAAAAAGCAGGCATTGGCGGCTGGTTGGAACAAGGTGGCGCAGCGGCCACCGCCGGCTATTGTGCCTGATCCTGGTGGCATGGCTGTGGCAGCGCCGCCAGCAGCCCGATCACCAGCAGCCCGCGCTTCAGGCGCCTGCGCTGGCGTGGCTTTCTTCCATCGGGCCGTCCAGCGTGTCGCCGCGCTGCGAGGCCGGGCGCTGCAGCAGCGGCAGGGCATAGGCTTCAAATGCTGGCAACTTGGGCATGGTGCCGCTCATCATGCTCCAGCCGATATAGCTGGCCAGGTAGAGGTCGGCGGCCGTGAAGTGGTTGCCGCAGACATAGCGTTTGCCGCTGACGGCCAGCTCCAGCGTGCGCACCACATCGTCAAAACGGCCAAAACCAGCGGTCAGCGCTTGCTGGGTGGTTTGCTGCGCGAGCCAGCCTTCTTCTTTGGCGGTAGAGACCGCTTCTACCGGACCGGCGACAAAGAACAGCCAGCGGTAGTAGCTGCCACGCTCGGGGCTGCCCACGGGCGGTGCCAAACGCTTTTCGGGATACAGATCGGCCAGGTAAGCCAGGATGGCAGCCGTTTCGGTGATGACGGTCTCGCCGTGTTGCAGCGCTGGCACCTTGCCCATGGGGTTGATGGCCAGATAGGCGGGCGCTTTCATCGTGGTGCCGAATTCGAGCTGCTCGGTGTCGTACTGGGCGCCGCATTCTTCGAGCATCCAGCGCACGATGCGGGCGCGTGATTGCGGGTGGAAGAAAAAGCGCAGCGGCGATGGGCTGGAAGCAGATACGGATGCGTTCACGGTGTTCTCCTGTTAGTCATGGCGAAAAGGCCATGCAGGCACTGTAGAAAGCCGGGGTGACAGTTTTTGTCAGCAGTGTTCAGTCCAGCGAATAGCCGGTCTCGGCCAGCCAACGGGTGATGAGTTGCTGGCGCGTGTCGGGGTAGCGCAGGCCCAGGTCTTGCAGGTCTTGTACGCGGTCGGCGCGGAAATGGCGAAAGCCCTGGCGCAGCTCGCACCAGGCCGAGAGCACACGCGCCCGCTCGAAGTAGGCCATGGCAAATGGCCAGACAGTGCGCTGCGTCAACTGGCCGTGCTGGTCTTCGTAGTGCAGCACCACTTTGTGCTCGGCGCGGATGGCGCGGCGCAAAGCGGCCTGCCAGGTTTCTGGCTGCGGCGGGCCTTCGTGCGAAGGCACCAGCAGGCCGCTGGTATCGACCGCAATGCGCAGCTCCAGCGGCAAGGCGGTACAGATGCGCTCCATCGCGGCCTGGGCAGCGCTGGCCAGCTGCGGGTCGGCCTGGCGGCTGGCCCATTGCGCGCCCAGCAGCAGGGCTTCCAGCTCGTCGGCGTTGAACATCAGCGGTGGCAGCAAAAAGCCCGGCCGCATCTCGAAGCCGAGGCCGGGGTCGCCCAGAATGTCGGCACCTTGGCCGCGCAAGGTGGCAATGTCGCGGTAGAGCGTGCGCAGGCTGATGCCCAGGTCTTGGGCGAGCTGCGGGCCCGTTTGCGGCTGGCGCGCGCGGCGCAGCGTGTCGAGCAATTGCAGCAGTCGGGCGGAGCGGCTCATGGCGGAATGCCGCGGCTCAGCTTTGCGGCGGCGTGCGGTTGCCCCAGTCGGTGTAGAAAACGCCGTCCGTGCCTTTGCGGATATAGGCGTAGGCCGGGCCGCTGTGCGTGTCGCCATGGGCTTGGGCCTTGTCGGGGATGCGCCAGTAATACACCGTGCCATCGGGCTCGGGGAAGCTGCCCATGTACTGCAGGTCTTGCGCCTGCACGGCATTGGCGTCTTTGAGCGATTGGCCCAGCTCCATGCGCACATAGCGCGGCATGCTGCGCTCTTGCTCATCGCTCAAACCGGTTTGGCCCAGCCAGGGGGCTTCTTCGCGCACCAGGGCTTCTGCCTGCAGTTGCTCTTGCTTGGTGCGGTACTCACGCCGGAACTCGGGCGTTTGCATGTGCTTGGCCAGCTCCGGGTCTTCGTTGCGTGCCGCCTGGGCCGGCGCAGCGCTGAGCGGTTTTTCCGCTGGCGCTGCTGCAGAAGGCGCTGGCTCGGGTGCCTGGCTTTGCGCGGGCGGGTCTTCTGGCGGCTGCTGGATGCAGGCCGCCAGCAGCGCGGCAGTGGCCAGCGCTGCGCTCAAGGGGAGTCGGTGAAGGGCAGACATGGCGCAAGCATAGCCTGCCTGCGCCAAGCCAAACTGTGCTTTAGGTGAAAAGCTGTGCGAATTCCGGGCCCTGCCATGCCGCCATGGGGGCACTGGCTCAGACCGGGCAGGCCATGTCGGTATGGATGCCCTGCAGCTCGGCCTTGCTGCGTGCGCGCAGTTCGCGCTCGAACTGGATGATCTTGGCGTTGGGCGTGCTGCGGCACAGCAGCATCATCACCTTGGCCGGGTTGAGGCGCAGCACCTCGTTGACGGCCGGCGTGGCCAGCTCAGATTTCAGCTCGCCCACCTGGTAGGAGTTGGGCGCAATCCGCACCTCCACCGTATGGGTAGCCGCGCAGCCCAGCAGGGCGCAAGCCGCAGCTGTCGTCAGCGCAGCGCTGGCAATTCGCATCTTGACCTCCGGGTTGGTGGAAAAGGTCTTTATAACTGCCTTCAGCCGTTGCTGTACAGGCCCGGACGGGCGAATTGAAACAGCCCGTAGTTCCAACGGGCTGCATGGGTGGCGCGAATCCGCGTGGTCGCCGGCGCTTATTGGCCCCGCAAACCCATGGCATGCGCGGCGATTTCGAGCGAGCGCAGGCGCAGGTCGCCGTCGTAGATGTCGCTGACCAGCATCAGCTCGTCGGCGCCGGTGGAGTCGGCCAGCTGTTGCATGCGCTGCTGCACGCGCTCGGGGCCGCCGATGGAGGCGACGGCGAGGAAGCCTTCAATCGCTTGTTGCTCGGCCTCGTTCAGGCTGTCCATGAAGCCTTCGACCGGGCGGGGCAGCAGGCCGCGCTGGCCGGTGAGGATGCCGAGCACGCGCTGGTAGGTGCTGCTGGCCAGGTATTGCGCTTCGGCATCGCTGGGCGCGGCGATCACTGGTGCGCCGACGATGACGTAGGGCTTGCTCAGCACGGCGGAGGGCTTGAACAGATCGCGGTAAATCTGCACGGCCTGGTGCAGCATGCGCGGCGCGAAGTGCGAGGCAAAGGCATAAGGCAGGCCCAGATGCGCGGCCAGCTGGGCCGAGAACAGACTGCTGCCCAGCAGCCAGATGGGCACATTGGTGCCGGCGCCGGGTGTGGCCACCAGTTTTTGGCCAGGTTGTGCGGGTGCCAGCAGGCGCTGCAGCTCCATCACGTCGCGCGGAAAATCTTCTTCGGTCTCGACGCGGTCGCGGCGCAGCGCACGCATGGTCATGCCATCGGTGCCGGGCGCGCGGCCCAGACCCAGGTCGATACGGCCGGGGTAGAGCTCGGCTAGGGTGCCGAAGGCTTCGGCCACCACCAGCGGCGCGTGGTTGGGCAGCATGATGCCGCCCGAGCCGACACGGATATTTTGCGTGGCGCCGGCAATATGGCCTATCAGCACAGCCGTGGACGAGCTGGCAATGCCGGGCATGTTGTGGTGCTCGGCCAGCCAGTAGCGCGTAAAGCCCAGCGCTTCCACATGCTGCGCGGTGCGCACTGCCAGTTGCAAAGCCTGGGCAACCGTGCCGCCTTCGCGCACGGCTACCAGGTCCAACATCGAGAGGGCGGGTTTTTTGCTTGTCTCAGTCATGCAGCAGATTCTTGCCTAGGCAAATATCCTTTGCAGACTGTGGGCATCCGGCCGCTTGACCGGCGTCAAACGCGCTCGAAAATCGCCGCAATGCCTTGGCCGCCGCCAATGCACATGGTCACCAGCGCGTAGCGGCCGCCCGTGCGGTGCAGTTCGTAAATGGCCTTGGTGGTGATGATGGCGCCGGTCGCGCCTACCGGGTGGCCCAGCGAGATGCCCGAGCCGTTGGGGTTGACCTTGGCCGGGTCCATGCCCAGCTCCTGGATCACCGCGCAGGCTTGCGCGGCAAAGGCCTCGTTGGCCTCGATCACGTCAATATCAGCCAGGCGCAAGCCGGTGCGTTGCAGCACCTTTTGCGTGGCTGGCACCGGGCCGATGCCCATGTAGGCCGGCTCCACGCCCGCATGCGCCCAGCCCACCAGGCGGGCCAGCGGTTTGACGCCCAGTGCTGCCACGCGGTCACCCGCCACCAAGGTAATGGCGGCTGCGCCATCGTTGATACCCGAGGCATTGCCTGCGGTGACAGTGCCGCCTTCTTTTTTGAAGGCGGGCTTCATTGCGGCCAGCACTTCGGCGGTGGTGTTGCCGCGTACATGTTCGTCGGTGGCGAAAACGGTGGTGCCTTTGCGCGTTTCGATATGCACGGGCACGATCTGTTCGTTGAAGCGGCCTGCCGCAATGGCAGCGGCAGCGCGCTGCTGGCTAGTGGCGGCCAGTTCGTCTTGCATGGCGCGGCTGATGCGGTAGCGCTCGGCCACGTTTTCGGCGGTGATGCCCATGTGCATTTTCTGCCAGGGATCGTGCAGGATGCCGAGCATGTAGTCGATGCTTTTGGCATCGCCCATGCGCTGGCCCCAGCGGGCGGCCTGGTCGAAGTAAGGGCCACGGCTCATGGCTTCGGAGCCGCCGGCCACGGCCACATCGCAGTCGCCATAGCCAATGGCCTGCGCGGCCGAGACGATGGCTTGCAGGCCCGAGCCGCAGAGGCGGTTGACGTTCATCGCCGGGGTTTCGATGGGGCAGCCTGCGTCGATGGCGGCCACGCGCGCCAGATAGGCGTCTTTGGTGTCGGTGGGGATGACGTTGCCCATAACCACATGGCCTACCGCATCGGGCGCAATGCCGGCGCGCTCGATCGCGGCTTTGGTGACGATGGTGGCCAACTGGCTGTTGGGCACGTCTTTGAGGCTGCCGCCAAAGGTGCCGATGGCCGTGCGGGCGCAGCTGGTGACAAAGATTTCGCGGTGCGACATGGGGTTCTCCAAAAGATGGGTAGAGCGGGTTCAGCGGCCAACAAACTGCGGCTGGCGTTTGGCGAAAAAGGCGTCAATGCCTTCGCGCAGATCCTGGGTTTGCGCGCAGTGCAAAAAGGCCGAGCCTTCGGCGAGCAGTTGCGCCGACAGATCGCGGTCAAAGCTGCTGCGCATCAGGCGCCGCATTTGCGCATAGGCTTGGGTGGGGCCATTGGCCAGGCGCTGGGCCAACGCAGCGGTGGCGGCGGGCAGTTCTGCCGCCGGCAAGACCTGGTTGACGAGGCCCAGGCGCAGTGCTTCGTCAGCATCAAAATTGTTGCCGAGCATGGCTATTTCCAAAGCGCGGCGCATGCCTACTTGGCGCGGCAAAGCCCACGATGCACCAATGTCGCAGCTGGCGCCGATGTTGATGTACGCCAGGTTCATGCGCGTGCCTTGCGCGGCCAGAACAAAGTCGCACAACATCATGAGCGACAAGCCGGCACCGGCCACCGCACCATGCACTTGCGCCACGATGGGCGCGTGCAACTGGTTCATCAAGGTGGCGGCCTCGATCAGCGGGCCGAGCAAATCCTTGGCGCCTTGCGTGGGGTTGGCTTGCAGCGTAGCCAGGTCGCCGCCCGCCACAAAGGCTTTGCCCGCGCCTTTGAGCACCAGGGCGCGCAGGCTTTTGTCGGCGCTCAGCTCGCGCATGGCCGCCACAAAGGCCTGGGCCAGTGCGGCGTCGAGCGCATTGAAAGCCTCGGGCCGGTTGAACTGCAGCGTGGCGATGGCGCCTTCGCGCTCCAGCAGCAAAGGGGATGTGTTGGACATGTTGGTTCTCCCATGGGTAGCCGCTGGCGCGGCTCAGCGCTGCGCCAGCTGCAGGCTTTTCAAACGGCAAACCTATTGGTAGAGCGCCTCGATCTCTTGCGCATAGGTTTTGTAGATGCTGGCGCGGCGCACCTTCATGGTGGCGGTGACTTCGCCGTCGTCGTGGTCTAGCTCTTTGCTGAGCAGGTGGAATTTGCGAATCTGCGAGACCTGCGCCAGGCGGCTGTTGCCCTGGCTGATTTCGGCGTCGATCAGGCTGCGCACCTGCGGCGTCTCGACCAGCGAGCGAAAATGCGTGAAAGGTATGCGCTGCGCCTCAGCCCACTTGCCAACGGTGTCGTAATCGATCTGCACCAGCGCGCCCACGAACTTGCGGCCTTCGGCCACGATGATGCATTCCTTGATGTAGGGGCTGCCCTTCATCGTGTTCTCGATCTCGGACGGTGTCAGGTTCTTGCCGCCGGCGGTGATCATGATGTCTTTGAGCCGGTCGACGATCTTGAGCTGGCCTTGCACTTCGCGCACCACATCGCCGGTGTGCAACCAGCCGTTCTGGATGGTTTGCGCCGTGGCTTCGGCGTTTTTGTAGTAGCCGGCGAAGACCATGTCGCCTTGGATCTGCAGCTCGCCATTGCCGTCTTCGTCGGTATGGCCCAGGCGGTATTGCACGCCTTGCGTTACCGGGCCAACGGTGCCGACCACCACGTGGTCGAGCTTGTGGCCGGTGATCATGCCGGTAGATTCGGTCAGGCCGTAGACCTCGACCAGGGGCACGCCCAGCACGCGGAAATAGCGCACCACATCGGGCGGTATGGGCGCGGCGCCGGTGAGTGCCACGTGCACTTCGCGCAGGCCGATAAAGTTTTGCAGAGCGCGGAACACCAGCCAGTAACTGGCCGCAAAGCGCAGCTTGTCGCCCAGCGTCCAGCTGGCACGCGGCTTTTCGGCCAGCGGTGCGCAAGCGGCATAGGCTTTGTCGTAGAGCTTGCGGCGCAGGCTGCCGGTTTCCATCATCTTGATGGTGATGGCGGCATGCAGTTTTTCCCAGATGCGCGGCACGCCCAAAAACATGCTGGGCGCTACCTCGCGCAGGTCTTCCTGCACGGTGCGGATCGATTCGCCAAAGTTCACCTGCGAGCCCAGGTAGATGGGGCAGAAGGTGGTGAGCATCTGCTCGGCCACGTGGCACAGCGGCAGGTAAGACAAATGCGTGGTGGCCGCGTTCAGCTCCAGCCGCTCGATGATGCCGGGCGCCACGCCGCGCATATTGCGCCACGAGATCATCGCGCCCTTGGGCTTGCCGGTGGAGCCCGAGGTGTAGATCATCAGCCCGATGTCGTCCAGCGTCTGCGCGGTCAGCGCCTGCTCAATGAGCTGCTGCTGGCGGTTGGCGGCGCCGAGTTTTTCCACCTCGGCAAAGCTGGTGATCAGGGCGCGCACCTCGGGCGCAAAGCTGCGCAGGCCCTTGGTTTCCATGACGATGATCTTGCGCAGGCGCGGCAGCTGCGCGCGTGCTTCGAGCACCTTGTCGGTTTGCTCCTGGTCTTCGCAGACCATGATTTCGATGTCGGCATGCTCGACCACATAGGCCACCTCGGCCGTCGGGCTGGTGGGGTAGACGCCCACGGTGATGGCGCCGATGAGCCCGGCGCCCATCTGTGCCAGCACCCATTCAATGCGGTTCTCGGCAATCACGCCCACATGGCCGCGGCTGGTCAAACCCAGTGCTGCCAGGCCCAGGCCGAAGTGGCAGGCGCGCTCGTGGTATTGCGCCCAGGTGATGGGCTTCCAGATGCCGAAATCTTTTTGCCGTATGGCCACCCGCGTGGCATCGGTGTGCGCGCGGGCGCGCAGCATCTGCGGCAGGGTGAGTTCAGGAAGTGTGCTCATGACAACCAGCGCTTGCGACGCTTGTAATGCTTGATCTCTTTGAAGCTTTTGGCCTCACCGCCGCCGCCCATGCCGAGGTAGAACTCGCGCACATCCGGGTCGTTGGCCAGGCGCGTGGCGCTGCCGTCGATCACGATCTTGCCGTTCTCCATGATGTAGCCGCTGTGCGCCACGGCCAGGGCCACGGTGGCGTTCTGCTCGACCAGCAGCATGCTGGTGCCGCGCTCGGCGTTGATGCGGGCGATGATGCCGAAGATGTCTTCGGTGAGTTTGGGGCTGAGGCCGAGCGAGGGCTCGTCCAGCAAGATCAGCTCGGGCTGCGCGATCAGGGCGCGGCCAATGGCGAGCATCTGCTGCTCGCCGCCGGAGAGGTAGCCGGCCAGGCCTTTGCGGCGCTCGTGCAGGCGCGGAAAGTAGTTGTAGACCAGGTCGAAATCGGGCTTGCTGGCATTGCTGCGGCCGGTGAGTGCGTAGGTGGAGGCGACCAGGTTTTCTTCGACCGTCAGGTCTTCAAATACGCGCCGCCCTTCCATCACATGCGACAGGCCCTGGCGCACCAGTTGCTGGGGCGCGGCACCGGCCGTGTCTTGGCCGTTGAAGCGCACGCTGCCCGATTCCAGCTCGCCGTTCTCCAGCGCCAAGAGGCCGGACACGGCTTTGAGCGTGGTGCTTTTGCCCGCGCCATTGCTGCCGAGCAGGGCCACGATCTGGCCGCGCGGCACGGCCAGCGACAGGCCGCGCAAGGCTTGCACGACCTTGTTGTAGATGACCTCGATGTTGTTCACCTCAAGGACGTTCGATGTGGCGTTTTGATTCATGTTCACGGTTCATCTAAAGCACTGCTGAAGCCCATTGCGAAGCCACGAGTACGCAAGACAATTCCCTCACCGCTGCCCTCTCCCGCAAGCGGGGGAGGGTGAAAGAAAGCCATCGCCCAAGGTGCAACGGCTCAACGGGCTGATCACAGTTTTATCCAGTCAGAGGCGGCCACCATCTTCTGCGTCTTCATGTCGGCCTGGTAGACGCGGCCCACCGGGATGGAGTTGCCGCTGATGGTGATGGGCACGCCGATCAGGCCGCCGGTGTCGAAGTCCTTGAGGCTGTTGAGCGCAGCTTTCAGGTTGGGTCCGCTCAAGGGCTTGCCGGCATCGAGGCAGCGCTTGGCCGATTCCAAAAAGAGCATGGCGGCCAGAAAGCCCTGGATGTAGGCGGTGCTCTGGTAGTCGCTGCGCATGCTGCGGATTTTCTCCAGCATGGGCGCTTTCTCGGTGTCGTAGTAGTAGCGGAACGGCATCACGCCCATGAAGCCGTCGGCAGCCTCGCCCATCTTCATGACGGTGGAGCTGTCCATGGTCCAGAACGTGCCCATCCATTTGCTCTTCATGCCTTGCTGCTTGCCCTGGTTGATGAACTCGGGGATGGGCGCGAGGATGTAGCCGTGGAAGATGGTGTAGTCGGGCGCAGCGCGGCGCAGCTTGATGACTTCGGTCGACACATCCACGCTGCCAGCTGGCGTCATGATCTTGATGGGCACCGACAGGCCCAGCTGCTTGGCAGCGGCCTCGCTTTTCTCGATGGGATCGCGGCCGAACTCGGAATCGGAGTAGACGAAGGCCACCTTGGCACCGGGCTTTTCTTTGGCAATGTGCTTGAGCAGAATGCCGAACATCTCGGTGTAATCCGGGCCCACCAGAAACTGGTTGGGGAATTTCTTCGGGTCGTTCAGCTCGGAGGCGAAGGAGGCGCCGGCCATCAGGATCTGGCCGTTGCGATCGAGCTCGGGGTTGATGGTTTTGGCAAAGCCGGTGCTGTCGCCGTAGTAGAGGTTGATCTTGTTCTGGCTGGTGAGCTTTTTGAAGGTGGCCACCGAGACGTCAACCTTGTAGCCCGTGTCCTCGGGCACATACTTGACCTTGCGGCCTTTGATGCCGCCCGCGTCGTTGATGATCTTGACGTAATCCTGCATGCCGGCGTTGATGCCCACGCCGGCAAAGGCGAACACGCCGGTCATCGGGATGGAGCCGCCGATGACGATTTCTTCATTGCTTTGCGCCAGCACGCTGAACGGTTGCGTCAGCGCAGCGGCGCCAGCGGCGGCCGCGCCCAGCATGAGCTTGCGGCGTTGGGGCGAAATGTTTTGAGCTTTCATGCTTGTCTCCTTGGGTCTTGTTGCAGTGGGAAAAGGTGGCCGAAGAAACTCAGTTGCGGAAGGGCCACAGGTGGAAGAACCGGCGCACGCGGCGCCACATTTCTGCGAGCCCCAGCGGCTCGAACACCAGAAAAGCGATGATCAGCCCGCCGAAGATGATCAGGCGCACGGGCGAGAGAAAGACGGTGAGCTCGGCGCCGCCGGGCAGCAGATCGACCACCAGCTTGAGCAGCTCGGGCACCATGGTCATGAACACCGCGCCCAGAATGCCGCCGAGGATGGAGCCCATGCCGCCGACGATGATGGCCGCCAGAAAGAAGATCGACATGGTGAGCGGAAAGCTCTCGGGCGTGACAACACGGAAGAAGTAGGCCCACAGGCCTCCCGCCACGCCGGCATAAAACGACGACAGGCCGAACGACAGCAGCTTGTAGCGCAAGAGCGGAATGCCCAGCACTTCGGCAGAAATATCGCGGTCGCGGATGGCGATGAAGGCCCGGCCGATGCGGGTGCGGAACAGGTTGGCCGCGCCCAGCAGCATCAGCAGCATGACGGGCACGATCAGCCAGTACAGGCGGAACGAGGTGTCCAGATCCAGCCCAAAGAAACGCGCTGGCTGCATGGAGATGCCGGCCGTGCCGCCCGTGAGTTTGAGGTTGGCAAACAGAAAGTGCGCGATGAAGGAAGCGGCAATCGTGGCAATCGCCAAATACAGGCCTTTGACGCGCAGCGATGGAATGCCGACGATGATGCCGCCCACCATGGCCACCACGCCGCCCACCACCAGGTTCAGCGCAAACGGTGTGCCCCAGCGGGTTTGCATGATGGCTACGGTGTATGCGCCCAGGCCCATGAAAGCCGCTTGGCCCATGCTGACCAGGCCGGTGTAGCCGGTGAGGATGTTGAGGCCGGTGGCACTGGCCACATTGATGGCGACCAGGCAGGCCAGGTAGAGCCAGTAATCGCTGGCCATAAACGGGAAGAGCACCAGCAGCGCGGCCGCAATGCCCAGCCAGATTTTTTGTGTGCGCGAATCGAACAGCGCCGCGTCCGCCACATAGCTTTCCTTGAGGGTTCCAATACGCATGGTGTTCAGCCCTTACAGACGTTCGATCTCGTGCGTGCCAAACAGGCCATAGGGCCGGATCATCAGGATCACGACCAGCACGACAAAGGTGGCCAGCAGCTTGTACTCGCCGCCCAGGTAGGCACCGGCCAGGGCTTCGACCAGGCCGATGATCAGGCCGCCGATCAGTGCGCCGAGCACGCTGTCGAGCCCGCCCACAATCACCACCACCAGCACCGACAGGCCGAACACGCCCATGCTCGACGAGATGCCGCCGATGGAGCCGACGATGATGCCGGAGATGGCCGCCAGCATGGCAGATACCACCCAGGCCAGCGAGAAGACGCGCGGCACATTGATGCCGACCGAGTAGGCGGCGGCCTGGTCGCTGGCGGTGGCGCGCAGGGCCACGCCGCCGCGCCAGAAACGGAAGATCAGCAGCACGGCTGCAATGAACACGGCTGCAATCACTGCGCCCCAGAAAACCTTGGGCGCTAGGAAAGCCTCGCCGATCATGATGGGCTCGGTGGGCATGAACTCGGGCAGGCGGCGCTGGTCGGCCGTCCAGATCATCTCGACCAGGCCGATCAGCACCGACGACAGGCCGACCGTGACCATGAACACCGAGATCGGTGGCTCGCCCAGCAGCGGGCGGATCATGGTGCGCTCGATCACCGCGCCCAGCAGACCGCAGGCCAGCACCGCCGCCGGAATGGCCAGCCACAAAGGCATGGCCCACATGGCGGCAAAGGTGAAGAACAGGTAGCCGCCGGCCATGAGCATTTCGCCAATGGCAATGTTCACCACCCGCGTGGCTTTGTAGACCATGACAAAGGCCAGCGCGGCCAGCGCGTACAAGCCGCCGCTGGCCAGGCCCGTGAGGCTGATTTCAAACAGATAGGCCCAATCCATCATGCGGCTCCTGCGCTGGCGGGCGCCTGGCTGGTTTGCGCAGCAGCTTGCAGTTTGCGGCGCAGCTCGCCTACATCTCCCGAGCCGAGGTAGGCGCGGCCCACTTCCGGATCGGCCTGCACCACGGCAGGCGTGCCCTGGGCGATGACCTGGCCGAAGTTGAGCACCACCACGTGGTCGCTCAAATCCATGACCATGCCCATGTCGTGCTCGACCATCAGCACCGTCACGCCCCATTCGGCGCGCACGTCGAGGATGAAGCGCGCCATGTCTTCGGTCTCTTCGCGGTTCATGCCGGCGACGGGTTCGTCGAGCATCAGAATCTGCGGCTGCATGGCCAGAGCTCGCGCCATTTCCACGCGCTTTTGCAGCCCGTAAGAGAGCGCGGCTACGGGCGCGTGGCGGATGTGGTCGATCTCGAGAAAATCGATGATGCGCTCTTCAATGTCGCGGCGCAGCTCGGCTTCTTCCTTGCGGGCGCGGCCTAGGTAGAACAGTGCATCGAACACATTGGTTTTGAGGTGCGCGTGGCGGCCGAGCTTGATGTTGTCGAGCACCGTCATGCCGCGAAACAGCGCAATGTTCTGAAAGCTGCGGCCCAGGCCCAGCTTGGCGCGCTGCGGTGCGGGAATGCGCGTGATGTCCTGCCCCTGGAAGCGGATGCTGCCGCTGGTGGGGCGGTAAAAACCCGAGATGGTGTTGAACAGCGAGGTTTTGCCCGCGCCATTGGGGCCGATGACGGCCGTGATCGAGCCCGGCTGCACGCCAAAGCCCACGCCGGACAGCGCCTTGACGCCGCCAAAGGCGAGCGTGACGCCATCCACCTGCAACAAAGGAGGCGGCGCGCTGGCGCCGCCCGGGTGCGTTGTCTCCATCGGTTTCCTCTACGGGTATGCTCGGAACGCGGGGTGATCTACTTTTGCGTAGACTCTTTACTCGTGAGTAGATTTTGAAGATGATGGATGGATACGGCATCGGTACTTTCCCCTGCCGACGAGGAGATGGCGATGGCAGCAACCGGGGCTACAACTGACAAACAAGCGCGCAAAGCGCCCGTGCGGCGCAAAGCCGTTGCCGCGCCTGCGCCCGCCCGCGAATCGCCCTGGCCGGCAGCTGCCAGCCGCGAAGAACAGCGCGAAGCCAAGCGCCAGGCGGTGCTGACCACGGCGGCGCAGCTGTTCAATGAGCGCGGCTTTCAGGCGACCTCGCTTGACGATATTGCGGCGCGCCTGAACGTGAGCAAGCCGACGCTGTACTACTACGTCAAAAACAAGGACGAGATCTTGCTGGAATGCGTGCGCCAGGGCCTGCACATGACGCTGGACGGCATTGAGGCATCGCGCCAGGCGGGCGGCAATGCGCTGGACCAGTTGCAGGCCTGCATGCGGGTGTACGCCAGCATCGTGATCCAGCCGTTTGGCACCTGCCTGATTCGCGTGGGCGACGAGCAAGTGCCCGCTGAGAGCCGCAAGGAACTGCGGCGCATGAAATCGGCCATCGACCAAGAGTTTCGCAAACTCGTGGCGCTGGGCATGGAGCAAGGCCTGCTGCGCCCCTGCGACCCGAAGATGGCCGCCTTTGTGATTGCCGGCGCGCTCAGCTGGCTGGGCCGCTGGTACCAGGAAGGAGGCGAGTACACCGCCGACGAGGTGATTGACCAGTGCATCGACCAGTTGCTGGCCGGCGTGTTGTTGCCCGCGCCTGCCGCAGTTGCAGCACCTGCCAGGCGGGTTGCGGCGCGTAAGACTGCTGCTGCGCCGCGCCAAGCATCCTCAAAAAAAGCCTGATGCAGTCAGCGGCGGCGAGCAATCTCGCGCGCGCAGACAATCGCCATCAGAATGCCCCACAGCAGCACCATCAACGCTGTCGCCAGGTACTGCTCGCCTTTCTGCATGGCCACCCACGAGCCCGCCAGCGCCGCTAATGCAACCACGCGCATGACACGGCGCAACTGGGTAGGTTGCAGCCGTTCTTTGAGCTGCCACAACACGCCCAGCGACACCACGGCCAGCGCAGTAAAGAGCAGAAAAAGCGAGCCGCCGTAGGGCGCGGCAAATTGGGTGAGCGATTCAATCATGGGCGGGATTGTCGCAAAGCGGCGGTGGGCGCTTTGTGGGGGAAATACGGGAATTGGGGTTTTGGCCTGCCTGGCGGCAGGGGTGAGTGCGTGGTGAGCATTCGTGGCCACTGCGGAGAGGTCTGCGCTTTGCGCAGATTTGGTAGGCAGTTTTCTAACTGTCTTTCGTGGGCATTGCATGCAGCTGCTGGCCGGGGTGGTGGTGGATGTGTAGTGGTGCGCGCCCGTTTTCTCTGCGAAGACGTCTGCGCTTCGCGCAGATGCCGGGATGTGCGCCCGGCGGCGCAGTCACTTTCATTGCGCCGCCAATGAAAGTAACCAAAGCAAGGCGGCCCCTGCTGCCTGCGTCCCTTTGAATTTCGCTTTGGCGAAATTCAAGAGGGCAACCTGCGAGTGCTCGGGCGTGGCCTGCACCGTGAAACTCACTGCGAGCCAAAGGCTCTCCGTTCAAACAGACACGGTGAGTCAGAGCACGAAGCAGTTGCACTCTGCGGTGCAACTGCCAGCCCACGCCCTGTGCTCCTCGGCGCATGCAAAAGGGGTGGGGGCGGGATAGCTTCTTGGATGAACGGGTGTCGTTAACGATGGCTGGTAGTTTCAGCTCCCTCCTGCGGGAGAAGGGGTAAAACCGCGCAGCTCTAGCAGGCTGTTGGCTGTTCCTCCACCCCTTCGAGCGCAGGTTGCCGCGAAAGATTCGCTTTGCGAAGCTTTCGGGGACGCTGGATGTAGGGCACGTTTCTTTGCCTTCTTTCTTCTGGGCCGGCACACCGGACGTGCAGCAAGAAAGAAGGTCGCCCGCCGGGGCGAAATCCCGGCATCTGCGCAAAGCGCAGAAGTCCCGAGCAAAGGGCGCAAAAGCTCGCCACTACGCACCCGAAGCATCAAGCGCAGCACGCGACAACGTGCCCGAAGCGGCACGCCACCGCTTCCCTCAATCGCGTGTAACCCGCATCACCTCTTCCGCGCTGGTCACACCTTCGCGGACCAGTCGCTCGCCGTCCTCGCGCATCAAATGCATGCCGGCTGCCAGCGCGGTGTTGCGGATCTCCGCTTCTGGCGCTTGGGCGTGGATTTGGGCGCGGATGGATTCGTCCACCACCAGCAGCTCGAAGATGCCGGTGCGGCCGCGGTAGCCGCTGGGTTCGCTGTCGTCGAGGCGGCGTACCAGGCGCTGGGCTAGCACGCCGAGCAGCGACGATGACAGCAGGAAGGGCTCTACGCCCATGTCGGTGAGGCGGGTGATGGCGCTGGTGGCGTCGTTGGTGTGCAGGGTGGCGAGCACCAGGTGGCCGGTGAGCGAGGCCTGGATGGCGATTTGCGCGGTTTCGAAATCGCGGATTTCGCCGATCATGATGATGTCCGGGTCTTGGCGCAGGATGGCGCGCAAGGCCTTGGCGAAGCTCAGGTCGATCTTGGGGTTGACCTGGGTTTGGCCGATGCCGGGCAGCTCGTACTCGATCGGGTCCTCCACCGTCATGATGTTGCCCTGGCTGGCGTCGAGCTGGCTCAGCGCCGCGTACAAGGTGGTGGTTTTGCCCGAGCCGGTGGGGCCGGTGACCAGCACGATGCCATGTGGCTGCGCAATCAGGTTTTCGAAGCGGCGCAGGGTTTCGCCTTGCATGCCGACCGAGGCCAGGCTGAGCTTGGATTCGCTCTTGTCGAGCAGGCGCAGCACGGCGCGCTCGCCGTGGGCGCTAGGCAAGGTGGAGACACGCACGTCGATGGCGCGGGTGCCCAGGCGCAGGCTGATGCGGCCGTCTTGCGGCAGGCGCTTTTCCGAGATGTCGAGGTCGGCCATGATCTTCAGGCGCGAGATCAGGGCGGCGTGCAGGGCGCGGTGCGGTTGCACCACTTCGCGCAGCGTGCCGTCAATACGGAAACGCACGCTGGAGTGGCGCTCGTACGGCTCGATGTGGATGTCTGAAGCACCGTCGCGTGCGGCCTGCGTGAGCAAGGCGTTGAGCATGCGGATGATGGGCGCATCGCCGGCCGATTCCAGCAGGTCTTCCACTGCCGGCAGCTCTTGCATCATGCGCGAGAGGTCGGTGCCTTCTTCTACCTCGCTGATCACGGTGGCGGCGTTCGACTCGTTGTGCGAGTAGGCGGCGCTGATGCGCTGGGCCAGTTCGGCATCGGGAAGTTGCGCCAGGTGCTGCACCGGGTATTTGCGCAGCACTTCGGACAGCGCGGCGCTGTTGGGTTGCAGGCCGTGCCACAGCAGGTGCTGGCCGGCGTCTTCTTCCAGCAGCAGCTGGCTGCTGCGGGCGAATGCGTAAGGGAGCGGGTGGCGCATGGTGTCAGGGCTCGAAGCGCATGCCACGCGGCGTGACGGTCAGCGGCATGGATTCGACCACGGGCAGCTCCGAGTAGCCCAGGGGCACGCCCGAGGTTTGCTGCTGCGCGGGCGTGAGGATCGCCGACTCGTTGATCGGCACCATGGTGCTTTGCTCGGGCTGGTTGGTCATCTGGATGCCGCGGATCAGGTCGTAGCGGTCCAGGCTGACCTGGCGCGTGGTGTCGGCGTCGCGCATGACGACTGGGCGCAGAAACACCATCAGGTTGGTCTTTTTACGCGTGCGGCTGTCGCTGCGGAAGAGCGCGCCGATGCCGGGCAGATCGCCCAGATAGGGGATTTTCTGCACCGAGCCGGAGTACTGGTCTTGCAGCAGACCGCCAATGACGATGATGGCGCCGTCGTCCACCAGCACCGTCGATTCGATGGCGCGCTTGGTGGTGGAGGGGCCGTTGTTGTCCTTGGCGGTGTCCTGGATGATGTTCGAGGTTTCCTGGTAGATGGTGAGCTTGACCGTGCCGTTGGCATTGATCTGCGGGCGCACGCGCAGCGTCAGGCCCACGTCTTTGCGCTCCACCGTGGTGAAGGGGTTGGCCGTGCTGGTGTTGCTGCTGGTGGCGTAGGAGCCGGTGACGAAGGGGCGGTTTTCGCCCACCAGAATCTGCGCTTCCTGGTTGTCCAGGGTCAGCAGGTTGGGGGTGGCCAGAATGTTGCCGTCGGCATTGGCGTGCAGCAGGTTGGCCAGCGCTCCCAGCACATAGTCACCATTGTGTTTGAAGGCCAGGCCCAGGTTCATGCCCGGGCTGGGCAAGGTGCTGGAGCTGTAGTTGCCAGCGGCGATGCCGGCCGCCATGTTGAACAGGTTGGTGCCGCCAACGGTGAAGTTGTTGCCGATGACGCCAACCACGCTGCCGTTCTGGCCCAGCAGGCTTTGCCACTGCACGCCAAACTGGGCGGCCTTCTCGGCGCTGACTTCGACGATCAGGCCTTCGACCAGCACCTGGGCGCGGCGGCTGTCGAGCTGGTCGATGACGGCGCGGATCTGGCGGTACAGCGGCTCGGGCGCGGTGATGATGAGCGAGTTGGTGGGCACGTCGGCCTGGATGATGCCGCCGGTGGCGCTGCCGGTCTCAGGCGAGCTGCTGAGGCCGCTGCCGGTGTTCAGGCGCGCGCCCGAGCCCAGCGAGCCGTTGCTGCTGGAGCTGGTGCCCAGGCTGCCGCTGGTGCTGCCACCGATGGTGGTGCCGCGGTTGTTGTTGCTGAGCCCGCCGCTGCTTGAGAGGTTGGTGGCGGGGCTGACGCCGCCGCCCGCATCTTGCCCGGCCGACAGCGCGGCGCGCAAGGTGGTGGCCAAAGCCGTGGCATCGGCATTGCGCAGGTAGACCACGTGGATGTTGCCGGTGCCCGATTCGTCGCCACGGCTCGGGGTATCAAGGCGGCGGATAAAGGCCTTGGCCTGCTCCAGGCGCGCCGGGTTCGAGGCGCGCAACAACACGCTGTTGGTGCGGCTGTCGGCCAAGATGGTGGTGCGGTACGAGCTGTCCGTCTGCGCCTGCGGCTGGCCGGCGCTGCCGGTGCTGCCCAGGGTGACGCCGCCTTCCACCAGGCGCTGCAGCATGGGCACGATTTCGCTGGCAATGGCGTGGCGCAGCGGCACGATTTCCACGTCGCTGGCGGTAGACACATCCATCGACGCGATGATGCGCGAGAGCCGCTGCAGGTTGTCCGCGTAGTCGGTGATGATGAGCGCGTTGCTGCCGGGGTTGACGTTGATGGTGTTGTTGGGGCTGATCAGCGGGCGCAGCACGGGCACCAGGTTGTTGGCGCTTTCGTAGTTGAGCTTGAAGATCTGCGTCACGATCTGGCCGCCGCCGGGCGTTTGGCCACCAGCGCCACCCTGGGTGATGCGCACGGTGCCGCTTTGCAGCTTGGCATCGGCCTCGGGCACCACTTTGTACAGACCGGCGGCTTCCACCACGGTATAGCCTTGCAGGCGCAGCGCGGCCAGAAACTGTTCAAACGCAGCTGCCGGCGAGACGGCTCGGTCGGTGACCAGGTTCATCGTGCCTTTGACCCGCGGGTCTACCACCACGCTTTTGCCGGTGATAGTGGCCATGGTGCGCGCGATGGATTCAATGTCGGCGTTGGCAAAGTTCAGTGTGACGGGCTCGCCCGGGCGCACGCTGGCCGTGGCGGCGTTGATCTGGGTCTGGGCCTGAAGACTGCTGCCGTTTCCCATCAACAGGATGCTGGCTGCCAAGGTGTGCAGCGCAAATCGAAAGCTGTGCTGTTTGAGATTTTTCATAGATTCAGTCATTCATGTCGCAGCGCAAAAACTGGCGCACACCAACCGCGAAACAGCCCCTGCAGCGTCTGGCTGCGGGGCGGTCTTCCCTCTCTGGGTGGCGCAAAGCGAAGCATGGCGGATTGCATTGGTTTAGCCCACGGAGAGCAGCACGCGCTTGCCGCTGCGCTGCCCAATCATAGTCAATAGATTGGCGAGGGCCGCTTCGCGCCCCTCGGCCGCCCAGGCCTCGCCCTGAAAGCGCAGGCGCTGGCCCACCCACTGGCCCTGGCCTTGCAGTTGCAGGGCGCCGTCGAGCGTGGACAGTTGCAGCGATGTCATGTCGCCACCTTCGATGCGCACCCGGTAGCTGCCCAGCGGCTGGAGGGTGGACAGGCGCGAGGTGACGGCCATCACGTCCAGATCGGCGCTGCCGCCCACTTGCAGGCGCCCGGCGTTCAAGGCCAGCGACAGGTTCTGGGTTTTGAGCAGCAACTGGCCTTGGGGCTGGATGGTGTTCCACGGCGTGCCCAGGCCGGTCAACAAAGCGGCCGGCCATTGGCTTTGGTGGGTGGCCAGGGTGATGGTGGCGCCGCCCCAGCGCGGTTGGATGCGGATGGGCAGCGGCTGCGCCATGCAGCAATCGGCGTTCCAGCGCATGGCCAAAGCGGTCAGGCCCGGGCGCATTTGCCAGCTGACGCGGCCGGGCAGCGCCATCTGGTCGCGGCTGGCGTTGCCGCCGGTCAGCACCCATTGGGCCGAGCCGTTCCACACCGTGCCACGCGGCTCGCGCAATTGCAGCTGGCCCTGGGTGGCCCAGGCCAGGCCATTGGCCAACCAGTACGCAGGCGCGTAGCCCACCAAGGCTGTTGCGCCGCCGATGCACGCGCCAGCCAGCGCCCAGCGCCAAGGCGCACGCGCCTTGTTGTTGTGGGGGGTGGGGCGGAGCCAGGCCATGCTTGCGTGCCTACTGCGCTGGCAATTGCAGCACGATGCTGCCCGACCAGGTGGGCGCAGCAGGCGCTGCCGGGTTGTTGCGGTTCAGGCGCAGCTCGGTGGGAATGGCGTGCGCATTGGCGCGCACTTGCGCCAGCCAACGCTGTGTGGCCACTGCTGGGGCGTTGTTGAGCGTGATGGTGACGCGGTCGCCCACCACCGCCAGTTTGGCGCTGGGGCCGACTTGCTGGTTGAGTGAGCTTTCCAGTTGCTGGCGCGATTGGCTCGCCGTCAAGGTGGTAGCGGTTTGCAGCTGGCGGGCCTCGGCCTGCAGCGCCTGCATGCGGGCCAGTTCGGTATCCAGGCGTGTGTGTTCAGCCGGCGCGCTGCGCCAGGTTTGCAAAACTGGCGCCAGGGCCAGCCACCAGAGCAAGGCCAGCAGCACTACGGCAGCGGCCAGGCTGATGCCACGGCGCTCGCGGGTGTCCAGCGCTTGCCAGCGTTGGCGCAAGGCGGTGGTGGCGGCATTGCTGGAGCTGTGGTTGGCGTTGGTGCGCGACGGGTTTTTCTTCATGGCTGTCCCTCGGAGCGAACCACCCATTGGTCGTTTTGCATGTCGGCGCGCAGGCCCAGGGTTTGCAGCTTCTGGCGGAAGGCGTCAAAACCGTCGCTGGGCAAACCGCGCAAGCGCAGCTCTTTGTTGCTGTATTCGATGTGGCTGGGCACGCTGCCAGGCACCAGGCTGGCCAGCGCCTGGCCGCTGGCGGCCAGCAGTGGTTCGGCATCGCTCTGGGTGAGCCCGCCCGAGGCCTGGCGCAGGTTGGCTACTTCGCGGGCCATTTGCACCGGCGCATCTACCACCACTTGTACCTTTGGGAAGGTGGTAGTGAGCGTGTTGCGCACCAGCGCGGCCTTGGCCTGCAGTTGCTGGCGCTCTTGCCAGGCCCAGATGTTGGCGCCCAGCAAAGCAATCAGCAGCAGGGCGGCAACGCCCCAGCGCGCCGGTTTCCAGGCGGGCGCGTACAGCACGCCGTTGAGGCCGCTGCCCAGGCGGCGCTGCAGGCGGTTGCGGCCGCTGTTGGCGAATTCGAGCTGGGCCAGATCCCAATCGCTGCGGGCAGCGTCCAGCATGGTCTGGGCCAGTGGGTACAGGCGCATGGGGCGCTGTAGCAGTTGTTCGGCGGTGCTGACCACGGCCGGTTCGGCGTGGATAACAGTGTCGGGCCCCAGCTCGGGCAACAGCGGCACGGCGTCGCGCGAGAGCGGCAGCACCAGCACGGCGCTTTCGTGATTGGCGGCACCGTACACCACGGCTTGTGGCCATTCCGGGCTGCCGGTGATGAGGAGCTGCGCGCCATCGGGCGAGGCCTCGCCCGGTGCATGGCTGGGCACCACACGGCTGACGGCGCGGCCGGCGGCTTCCAGCACTTGCAGATGTTCTTGCAACCAGGCGCGTGGGCAGCAGGCCACCCAGAGGGCTTCGCCGTGGCTGGCATCGGGTTGCAAGGCAAAGTGCAGCTGGGCCGGGTCGTCCAGCAGGCGCTCTTCCAGCAGGCCTTCGAGCACGGCACGCAAGCGGGGCGAGCTTGGGCCCACGCCTTGCGGCAGGCTGGCGCGTTGCCAGGACAGCATGGCGGCGGGCACCACGGCCACCACTTCGCCTGTGCGCCCCGGTTGCGGCAACAGGTCGACGCTGGTGCTGCCTTGCTGGCTGATGGCTTCGCCGTCGGGCGACAAGGCATAGCTGTAGCTGGGCGCCGAGCCGGCTCCCCCGTCCAGGCCCTGGGCCAGCGGCAGTGAAATCAGTAAGGTACTCATGAGCGTGTTGTGCGCTGCATTGTAGAGGGCTGGCGTTGGGCTGCTGGTAATCGGACGGTCATATCGCGGGCTTCATGGGCTGGTCGGGCTGCTGGCGGCGTCGCCCATCACCGTGGCGGGCATGGCCGCGCCGCGCTCTCGCAGCACCGTAAAGTGCTTGTAGCCTTGGCGATAGACCAGCGATTTCTCTTGCACCACCAGATTGTCGAAGCGCAAGCGCACCCAGACTTCAAAGTAGTTGGTGTTGATGCTGAGCAATTTTTGGGCGTTGTTGATGGACACGTTGTCGGGGTACAGCTTGGTCAGTTGCCCTAGGTCCTCGAAAGCCCGGTTCTGCCGCCGCTGCACGATCTCTTGCGCGGTGGCGAAGTCGATACCGTCAATGGCCGCCCAGATCACCGTGGCAGAAGCCGTGTTGATGTTCACCCGGCTTTCCTTTGTAGGCAGCAGCGTGACATAAGGCTCCAGCGCCGCCAGCGTAGCGGGCGACAGACCCCACCAGGCCAGCTCTTTGTAGGTGCGCGGCTGCAAGGGCGCGTTGTTGCCGCCTTTGCCGTCGCCGCGCATCGAAGCCAGTGCTTGCTGGCGCAGCAAGGTCAGCTCGGCACCGGGCAGGCCCAGGCGCTCGAACAGGCGCTCGAACTGCCGCACCGCTGTGGGATCGAGGCTGTCAGGGCGGGCCAGGTTGCGGATATTGAGCCGAGCTTGCGCATCAACAATTGCACCCGACAAAAAAGCCTGAGCGGCGTCGATGCTGGAGTCATCGACATTGCTCTGGTTGTTGGTGGCTTGCAAGAACGTGCTCAGGCGCGCTTCGGCCAGTGGCACCGACCAGGGCTCGGCGAGCGAATCCACGCCGCCGTTGCGGGCGTCCTGGCGCAGCACCTGGCGCGAAAAATCCAGGCCGCTGAGCAGCAGCCAGGCCGCTTGCACGCGGGTACGTTCAGCATCTTCCACTTCGAGATTGCGCCATTGCTGCCACACCGCACTGGCGGCAATGGTGGCCACCAGCGTGACGGTGAGCATGGCGGCCAGCAAGGCAGCGCCGCGCTGAACACGACGTGGCCAGTGCCAACGGCGGCTGGCGCGCATCATGATTTATTGCCCCCCAGAATGGGGTTGACCCAGTCGCTGGTGATGGTGCCCGAGAGCGCGCCCGGCGCTGGCAGCTCCAGGCTCAGGCGCACGCCATCGGGCACAACCACCGAGGTGGGAGTGTTCACGTCGTTAGGCGTAGTGCTGGTGCTGCTGGACAGCGGGTTGCTCCAGCTGTTGCCGCGGAAGTAGAGCAGCTGCCAGTTGCGCACGGGCATCAGCACCGTGGGCTGCGAGGCGTCGGCATTGCCGCTGAGCGTGCTGTTGGTGACGGTGTGGTGTGCGGTTTGCCAGGCTTGCTGCCACTCTTGCCGGGTGCGTGCAGGCGGCGATTGCCAGCGCACCCAGTAGTTGCGGCCTTGTACGTTGCGCACCGTCCAGCTGACGACGCGCAGGCCTTGCTCCTGGATGTCGCTGCTGCGGCGGGTGATGCGCAGCACGCGGCCGTCCCATTCAATCGGCGTGGTTTGCGCCACCAGCTCAATCGCGTTCAGATCCGTGTTCCACTGCGCCAGCGCGGCCTGGGCCACCATGACTTCTTCGCTGTAGCTGCGCGCTTGCTCTTGCGCGCGCACCATGCCGTCTATGCCGCGCCAGCTGGCCACCGTCATCACCGCCAGAATCGCAACCGCGATCAGCAGCTCAATGAGCGTAAAGCCTTGGGAAGCGTTGCGGCGCATGCTCAGTACCGCCCAACGATGGTGGTCACGCGCAGCAGTGGCGTGTTGCCGTCAAACACATGCGCGTCGATACGGCGGAAATCCGGGTTGGGCGTGGGGAACACGCCCACACTCACATCAAAGCGGCGGCCTGCTTGCTCGCAAGGCACGCTGGTGGTGCCCAGGCCGGGCAACTGCTGCGACAGGCGGGCGGCGGCCAACTGGTTTTCGGCGCACAACTGCGCCAGCATCACATCGCTTTGGCGGCCGGCAGTTTGCGTGAGGGCGTTCATGGCCTTGCCGCCAGCCAGCAATGCAATGGCCACAATGGCCAGCGCCACCAGCACCTCGATCAAGGTAAAGCCGCTGGCGAACCAGCGCGGCGACAGGGGCGGCTGCTTGCTCATGGGCATCAAGGCGCCTGCACGGCAAAGGGGCGCACGCCGTCGGTCGCCACGGCCACGGCAGTGGCATTGCGGCCGGGATAGCTGATGATGATGGTTTGCGGGCCTATCAACGGCTCGGGGCCGAGCACGATATCACCGCTGGTGCGCAAGGCCACCGGCGCTTGCAGCCAGTTGGCGCGGCGGGTGCCGCCTTGCAGACCTTCGACCAAGAAACCATTGCCGTCGGCGCGCCAGCGTGCGGGCTGGCCACTGGCGCGGGATTGGGCGCGCGCGGCTTCCAGCTGCGCAGCCAGGCGCTGGCCTTCGCGCTGCAACTGGTCTTGGCTGTTGTCGCCAATGGCGAACACCACGCCTGCGCTCACCAGCGCCATCAGCGCAATGACGACGAGCAACTCCACCAGCGTAAAACCGTGCAGGCTTTGCCGAGGTGAGGTTGGGCGTAAAAAAGGAGTCATCTAAAGCGCAGGCGCCGCGCAGTCCCTGCGCAAAGCAGCCTGCCGGTCTATCACTGCCAGCTGCCGATATCGGCGTTGTTGCCTTCGCCGCCCGATTGGCCGTCGGCACCAAAGCTCATCACATCCACTTCGCCGCGCACGCCGGGGTTCAGGTACTGGTAGGAGTGGCCCCAGGGGTCGTTGGGCAGCTTTTCCAGATAGGGCTTCCAGTTCATGGGCTGCGGGCCGCTGGTGGGGCGGTTGATCAGCGCGGCCAGGCCTTGCTCGGCGGTGGGGTAGCGCTGGTTGTCGAGGCGGTAGCGCTTCAAGGCGCCCATGATGTTGGTGACGTCGGTGCGCGCTGCTGTCACGCGCGCCTCATCTGCCGCGCCAATGACGTTGGGCACGATCAGCGCCGCCAGCACGCCGATGATGACCAGAACCACCATCAGCTCGATCAGGGTAAAGCCGCGTTGGACGCTGGCTTGGGCGCGGCGCACAGCCGGCAGCAGGCGATTGGAAAACATGGTGCTCTCTGGGCAAAGTTTCGGAAGTGACATCTGCGTGCATCATAATCTGCGAATGGTGACACTCACGCGCAACCCCTGGTCTCCTCGGCTCGCTGCCGGCCTTTTATGGGCCGGCGCTGCGGCATTGGCCGTGTTCTGGGGGCTCAAATTGTCGGCCCCGCGCCAAGTGACTGCTGTGCCGCAGGCCGGTGGCAGCAACCAGGTGCAAGCCGATGGCGCAGCCATGGCACGCCTGTTTGGTGTGCAAGACAACGCGCCCGTTACGGCAACCGTGGCGCCCACGCGCTGGCGTCTGCTGGGCGTGATGGCGGGCAAAGACAGCGGTGGCGGCGCAGCCGTGATCGCGGTGGACGACCAGCCGGCCAAGGTTTTCCGCGTGGGCAGCACCGTGATCGACAACCTGGTGCTGCAAGCGCTGAACGGCGACAGCCCGCGCGCAGTAAGCCTGGGCTACATCACCGACGGCCCGGCCATCGTCTCGCTGGAGCTGCCGCCCGTTCGCGCTATTGCCGCTGCCAGCACGGCGGCACCAGCCGTCTTGACGCCTAATCCGGGCGTGGTGCCTGCGCCGCCTCCGCCAGGGCCGGCTCCCGTGCCACCGCCTGCCGTGGGCGCGCCGAACATGGACCACAGCACCGGCGTATTGCGCGATTGAGCGTAGCTTGGGTCGGCCGTCAGCGCAGCGGCAGCCGCAACCATTCTCCGTAAGCAAGTTTCACCGAAGGCCAGTCTTTGGCACTGGGCTCGCGCTCGCCACGCGTGACCAGCCAGTGCGCGCACTGCACCACGCCGGCATGGGTTATCCACAGCACGGGGCGGCCTGTTGCTGCGGCCTGGGTTTGCGCGGCTGCCAACGCGGTTTGTACGCGGCCCATCATCTGCGCCAGCGACTCGCCGCCGCCGGGCGCGTAGTGCCAGAAGTCTGCCGTCCAGGCATCGATTTCGCTGCGCGCAATATCGTCCCAGCGCAGGCCTTCCCAGGCACCAAAATCCATTTCTGCCAGGGCTGGCTCGACATGGGTCGTCAGTTCAGGAGCAAGTGCTTGCAGGGCAAGCGCCAGTTGCTCACATCTTTGTAGCGGTGAGTGCCACAGAGTCAACGGATCAGGCAGTTCCGCTTGCCAAGCCGCCAGCAGTTGTTTCGCCGCCTCGGCGGAGGCCTTGTCGTCGGCCGCCATATCGCTGCGGCCATAGCAAGTGCCCGCTGCCACCAAAGGCTGGGCGTGGCGCTGCAGCCAGAGGGCGCTCATCCCAGCACCTTGGCGAGCCAGGCGCCCAGCGGCCCCAGCGATAGCGCAGCGCCCAGGTAAAAAGCAATCTCGCTGACTTGCTCGATGGCGCCCAGACCGTCGCCGGTAAAGCCTTGCAGGCGGCGCTGCAGCCACTGGCGCATCCACAACGCTACTGCGGCGCTCAGCACCAGCGCTGGCAGCAGCATGGCCCAGCCTTGCCAGCAGGCGAGCAAAGCGACAGCGGGCAAGGCCCAGATGCAGCACGCCACCAGGCCTTGGCGGCTGATGAATTCGGCCAGCGGCTTGCTTTTGGATTTGGCGGTGTCGCCCACATGCGGCAGGCTGCGCACCACAAACATGGGCCAGAGCCGGGCGATGACATGGGCGCCGATGAGCGCCGTCAGCGCCAGCTGCAGATGGTGGCTGGCCAGCAAGGCGATCAAGGCCACTTTGCTGAGCACGGCCAGCACCATGGCCATGGCACCGTAGGCGCCGATGCGCGAGTCTTTCATGATGTCGAGCGCGCGCTCGCGCTCGTAGCTGCCGCCCAGGCCGTCGATCACATCGGTCAGTCCGTCTTCGTGAAAGCAGCCGGTGAGCAATACGGTTGCCAGGGTGCTGAAGATGGCGGCCACCAGCGGTGTGTAGGCGTTGCCGGCTGGTAGCAGCAGGTAAACGGCGGCCAGCACGCCCGCGCCTACCAGGCCCACGATCCAGCCCACGCCGGGGAAATGCCCGGCGCTGGCACGCAGCATTTGCGGGCTGTAGCCAACCCATTCGGCCAGGCGGCCGGTGACGGGGATGCGGGTGAAAAACTGCACGGCCAGCAAAAAGTGGCGGATGGCTTGCATGTTGTGGTTGCCTGGCTGCGGAAAAAAGAAACTGCCAGCGCCGGATGGTGCAGCGCTGGCAGCTATTTTGACTCTACCTCGTTTCAGCGGCTCGCTTGCAGGAACAGTCGGTAGGCGGGGTTTTGGGTTTCTTCCACCCAGGGATAGCCCAGGTTGTTCAAAAATTTCTCGAAGGCCTTGGAGTCTTCCTTGGGCACTTGCATGCCCACCAGAATGCGGCCGTAGTCGGCGCCCTGGTTGCGGTAGTGGAAGAGCGAGATGTTCCAGTTGGGCGCCATGAGGCTGAGAAACTTGAACAGCGCGCCTGGCCGCTCGGGGAAGATGAAGCGCAGCAGGCGCTCGTCTTGCGCCAGCGCCGAGTGGCCGCCCACCATGTGGCGCACGTGCTCTTTGGCGAGCTCGTCAAAGGTCAGATCCAGCGCCTCAAAGCCGTTCTTCTGGAAGTTCTTGGCGATTTTTTCCGACTCGCCCTTGCTGTTGGTGGAGATGCCGACAAACACATGGGCGCGGCGGTCGTCGCTGATGCGGTAGTTGAACTCGGTCACGCTGCGGGCGCCGCCGGGCAGGTTGCCAATCACCTCGCAAAAGCGCTTGAAGCTGCCGCGTTCTTCGGGGATGGTGACGGCGAACAGCGCCTCTTTTTCCTCGCCCACATCGGCGCGCTCGGCCACAAAGCGCAGGCGGTCGAAGTTCATGTTGGCGCCGCTCAGAATGGCGGCGTAGGTTTCGCCCTTGGTCTTGTGCTTGGCCACGTACTGCTTGATGGCGGCCACGGCCATGGCGCCAGACGGTTCGACCACCGAGCGGGTGTCGACAAAGATGTCTTTGATGGCGGCGCAGACGGCATCGGTGTCGACGGTGATGTATTCGTCCACCAGGTGCGAGGCCACGCGGAAAGTCTCTTCGCCCACCAGCTTGACGGCCGTGCCATCGGCAAACAGGCCGACATCGGCCAGCGTCACGCGTTTTCCTTCGCGGGCCGATTGCACCATGGCGTCCGAATCGTTCATCTGCACGCCGATGACCTTGATCTCGGGCCGCACCGCTTTGATGTAGTTGGCTACGCCGGCGATCAGGCCGCCGCCGCCAATGGGCACGAACACAGCGTTGAGCTGGGCCGAGCCGATCTTTTGCACCTGACGCATGATCTCCATGGCGATCGTGCCCTGGCCGGCGATCACGTCGGGATCGTCAAACGGGTGGACAAAGGTCAGCCCTTGCTCTTTTTGCAGCTTGATGGCGTGCTCATAAGCGTCGGAATAGCTCTCGCCCGCCAGCACGGCTTCGCCACCCATGCCCTTGACCGCATCGACCTTGATCTGCGGTGTGGTGGCAGGCATCACGATCACGGCGCGCACACCCAGGCGGCTGGCCGACAGTGCCACGCCTTGCGCATGGTTGCCTGCCGAGGCGCAAATCACGCCGGCCTTGAGCTGCTCGGGCGCCAGGTTCGCCATCTTGTTGTAGGCCCCGCGCAGCTTGAAGCTGAACACCGGCTGCTGGTCTTCGCGCTTGAGCAGCACCTTGTTGTGCAGGCGGCGGCTCAGGCTCTTGGCGGGGTCCAGATCGGATTCGACGGCCACGTCGTAGACGCGCGCGGTCAGGATTTTCTTCAGGTAATCAGCCGGCGTCAGCGCGGCAGCAGTCTTGGAAGGCATAGGGAATGCACGGCTAGGGTAGGGCGACAACAAAGGCAGCGCAGACGGGTGGCGCCAGACTGATGCGCCAGCGACAAGGCATTGCTTGTGGCTGCCAGACAGGCGCCAGCGGGCATCAGGGAATCTACGGGTATCGAAGCACTATAACCGCTGGCGCAAGCGGCCCGGCGCTGGCGCCGCAATGGGCGAGTGCGCGGATAGAAAAAAAGCCCCTGATGTGAATCAGGGGCTTGAAACCACCATTGAGAGGTGGAGGAGACAACTGGCATGCTACATTCGCAAACCCTTGCGGGGCAGAGGCTGCGAAGAGCAGATGAGCCAAGTATAGCGATGTTTCTGTTGCGATGCAGCAAAATAGAGTGCGCAACCAATATTTTTTACAATCGCGCCCATAGCCGGCACCAACTGGCGCTGGTACAGGGGAATCTGCCACACTACGGGCAGTTGTTTTTTGGAGAATTGCAATGGAATGCACGGTGACATGGACGGGCGCGAGCGGTGCCCGCTCGGGAATGGGTTTTGTCGCAGAAACCGGCAGCGGCCACGTGGTGGCCATGGACGGCGCGCCCGATGCCAACAACCCCGCCAACGGCGGCCAGAACCTGGCGGCACGCCCCATGGAACTGTTGCTGGCGGGCACGGGCGGCTGCACGGCTTATGACGTGGTGCTGATCCTGAAGCGCGGCCGCCATGATGTGAAAAACTGTACCGTGGCCTTGAAGGCCGAGCGTGCCGAGACCGAGCCCAAGGTGTTCACCAAGATCCACATGCAGTTCACCGTCACCGGCAAAGGCATTCCGCCTGCCGCTGTAGAGCGCGCCATTGCCATGAGCCACGAAAAGTACTGCTCGGCCAGCATCATGCTGGGCAAAACGGCTGAAATCACGACCGGTTTTGACCTGGTAGAGGCTTGATGGTGGCGCGGCGCTGAGCCGCTCAGTACACGCCGCAGGCCGAGCTGAGGCCCAAGAAAAAACCGCCGGGTGCTGTCGCCGGGCGGTTTTTTTGATGGCGTGGTGCGTGCGGTTGCTCCTAAATATAGTGCGCCGTGGTCGTCATCACCTTGGCGGCCACCTTCATCAGTGCTTTGGCCGGTGGCGGCACGGGAATGGCGCCGGCATCGATAGCGGCCTGGGCGTGGCGCTCTTCATCGTCTTTCATTTGTGCCACTACGGCCAGCGATGGTGCGTCGTGCTGCGGCAGCCTCTCCAAGTGCGACTGCAAATGGGCGGACACCTGGTTTTCCGTTTCTTCGACAAAACCCAGGCTGGCGCGGTCGCTCACCTTGGCAGCCACCGTGCCGATCAGGAAAGCACCGGCAAACCACAGCGGATTGAGCAGGCTGGTGCGATCGCCCAGGGCTTGCAGACGCTGGTGCGTCCAGGCCAGGTGGTCCATTTCTTCTTGCGCCGCTACCAGCAAGTGCTCGCGCAGCTGCTCGTTCTTGGTCACCATGGCCTGGGCGGTGTACAGCGCCTGGGCGCAAACCTCGCCGACATGGTTGACACGCATGTACGCAGCCGAGAGCTTTCTCTCGGCAGCGCTGAGCTCGGCCTCTTCAATGCCGGTGGCTGGCGAAGGCGTTGCCGCGCGCGGTGTGGCAAATAAGGTACGCAGTGCCGTGTCTGCGGCGCACAGGAGTCGATCTTGCATAGCTGCCTATGGTAACCACTAGAATAGGGCCGCCCAGGCGACAGGCGTATTGCTCTTGCAAGGCCTTGTTTTTGGGCAAATATTTTTCCGAAAAGCAACGGCCGCTGACATTCGTTAAACGTTGCACACAAGCAACGATTTACGCGGATTAGGCCTCCATGTGGGGGAATTTGTTTGCGCAACCGCCTGCGGTCTGTTGAAATAGCCATAACTTCCACACTAGGAGGTTGGCGCGGGAGCAGGTAGAAGTTGTGCAGATCCGTGAGGCTGACATCAACCCCCCCGTACCAGCGCCGTCTGTTAAACCTTGGAGTAACTCGCAATGAAAAAATCTCTTGTTGCCTTGGCAGTGCTGGCCGCTTCCGGCGCCGCAATGGCTCAATCTTCCGTGACCCTGTTCGGTATCGTTGACGCTGGCGTGACCTACGCTAAGACCAGCGGTGGCGAAAGCAACTACGGTGTGTCGAATTCCGGTAACGCCACCAGCCGTCTGGGCTTCCGCGGCGTGGAAGATCTGGGTGGTGGTCTGAAGGCTGGTTTCTGGCTGGAAGGCGCTATTCAGAACGACGAAGGCACCGGTGCTGGTGGTGGCGCTTCGGGCCCTGGCTTCGAATTCAAGCGTCGTTCGACCCTGTCGCTGATGGGCAACTTCGGTGAAGTCCGTCTGGGTCGCGAACTGACCGCTGCTTACTCCACCGTGAGCGCATACGACGTGTTCGGCCAAGTTGGTATCGGCCAAAACCACAGCTTCGGCAAGATCGGTGATCCTATCCGTACGTCGAACATGGTTTCGTACTACACCCCCGCTCTGTCCGGCTTCAAGCTGGGCGTGAACTACGGTTTCGGCGAACAAGCTGGCGACAGCTCGGCTAAGCGCTACATCGGCGTGGCAGCTGGCTACGAAAACGGCCCTCTGAGCGTTGGCATCGGCTACGACCAGCAGAACGATCCTTCGTTCAAGCTGTACGGTGTTGACTACGCTGTGGACAAGACCAAGAGCCTGGGCCTGGGTGCTTCGTACAACTTCGGCGCATTCAAGCTGGCTGGTTTGATCCGCCAAGTGCAAGCTGAACAAGCTGGCCAAAAGTCCAAGCTGCAATCGGCTAGCCTGGGTGCTACGATGGCTGTTGGCGCCGCTGGCGAAGCCCGTCTGGCTTACAACTACTACGACTACAAGGACATCGACGGCAAGGCTCACCAGCTGTCGCTGGGCTACGTGCACAACCTGAGCAAGCGCACTGCTCTGTACGGCACCTACGCTTTCCTGAAGAACCAAAAGAACGAATCGGTTAGCCTGAGCACCGGCGGTCTGGCTATCGACCCAGCTCGCGCTGGCAAGAACCAAAACGCTGTGACCGTTGGTATCCGTCACGCTTTCTAATTGAGGGCTGGGTCTCCCAGCTTTCCACTTAGAAAAACAAAGCCCGTCGCAAGACGGGCTTTTTTCATGCGCCATGGGGCTTGCTCCATGGCGCTTGTCGTTTGGGTGGACGCGGAAAGCGGCAGCTCGCCAAGGCATGTACGCCTTGTGTCTCAGGTCATGTTGGAGGTCTTTTCTGGAAAGCAGTTCTTGGGCTGTTTCTGCCAAGAATGTGCAAAATAAAAGCCTGAATAGTCGACTTGAGAGACAGTTTTTGTCGCTTTGTCAGGTTTTTTCGCAACTTTTATCGCGGAAAAATAGAAGTTCTCGCGCGCATTAAAAATTTTGTCAGTAAGTGCTATCGCTGCTGGTCGCGCCAGCAAATGCTTTGCAATATCTGCTTGCGTTGTCGCCTCGTTGTAGCAGAAATTGTGCACAGCCAGCGGCTCGTGCCCTTGGGGGAAGCACCATGAAGCCGTTGGAGGCCTTGCGGCATAGTGAAGGACTTATTTTTTGCGAGGACTTATGAAACAGCCTTCTCTTGCTCTGGTTGCAATAGCGGTAGCCGCCGCGATGACAGCTGGCGTGGCCCAGGCCAAGCCCTTCAAGTGGGCCAGCCAGGCCGACGTGGCCAGCTGGGATATCCATGCCCAAAACAATGGCCTGCACAACGCCATTCACCCCTACGTCTACGAAACCCTGGTGACCTATAACAGTAAAAATTTCCAGGTAGAGCCTTTGCTGGCCACGGCGTGGAAAGAGGTGACGCCCAAACAGATGCGCTTCAACCTGCGCCAGGGCGTCAAGTTCCAGGACGGTTCGGCATTCACGGCCGATGACGCGGTGTTCTCCATCACCCGCGCCATGGCCAAAACCTCGAACTACGGCCCCTTTGTGCAGGGCATCGAAAAAGTGGTGAAGGTGGATGATGCCACCATCGATATCTTCATGATCGACCCGAACCCCGTGCTGCTGCGCCAGCTCACCGAGCTGCGCATGATGAGCAAGGCCTGGGCCGAGAAGAACAAGTCCACCGAGCCGATGGACATCAAGAAAACCGACGAGAACTTTGCCCACCGCAATGCCATGGGCACCGGGCCTTTCATTCTCGAATCGTGGCAGCCTGATGTGCGCATGGTGCTTAAGAAGAACCCGAACTGGTGGGGCAGCATGCCCGGCAACGTGACGGACATCACCTATACGCCGATCAAATCGGCCGCCACGCGCATGGCAGCACTGCTGTCGGGCGAAGTGGACATGGTGCTGGACCCCACGCCGCAAGACTTGAACCGCTTGCGTGCCAGCCCGAACCTGAAGATTCTGGAAGGCTTGGAAAACCGCACCATTTTCTTTGGCATGGACCAGTTCCGCGACGAGCTGCCAGGCTCCAGCGTCAAGGGCAAGAACCCGCTCAAAGACCAGAAGGTGCGCCAGGCGCTGTACCAGGCCATCGATATCAACGCCATCACCAAGACCATTTTGCGCGACCTGGGCAAGCCCACCGGTACGCTGGTGGCGCCACAGGTGAACGGCTGGACGCAAACGGTGGGCAAGCGCCTGCCTTACGACCAGGAAGCCTCGAAGAAGCTGCTGGCCGAAGCCGGTTACCCCAATGGTTTTGAGGTGGATTTCGCCTGCCCCAACAACCGCTATATCAGCGACGAAGCCATCTGCCAGGCGGTGACGGCCATGTGGGCCAAGGTGGGTATCAAGGCCAAGCTGCGCACGCTGCCCATGGCCACCTATTTCCCGATGATCCAGCGCTACGAAGCCAGCATCTACATGCTGGGCTGGGGCGTGCCCACCTTTGATGCGCTCTACAGCCTGCAATCGCTGGTGCGCACCGTGGGCAAGGGCGGTGACGGCAACTACAACGTGGGCCGCTACAGCAACGAGCGCATGGACTACCTGGTCGACCGCGTGAAGACCGAGACCGACCAGCCTGTGCGCACCCGCATGCTGACCGAGGCGCTGCAGCTGTCGAACGACACGTTCTCGCACCTGCCGCTGTACGACCAGGTCATTCCCTGGGCGATGAAGAAAAACATCGACATGGTGCACCGTGCGGACAACCGCGTGGACATCAAACTGGTGACGATCAACTAATAAGAAAAACAACGTTGGTCTTTGGCCCACAACCATCTACCATGGTTGTGGGCTATCAAAAGGATAGCTGGTAGCGCGGGTGCTGCAGCCAAGCAGCGGCAGTGCCGGCAACGATGAGAGTCAGCCATGTTTGCATTCATATTGCGCCGATTGATCCAGGCGGTGATCGTGATGGTCGCCGTGGCGTTCATTTCCTTCATGCTGTTCCAGTACGTGGGCGACCCGGTCACCTTCATGCTGGGCCAGGACGCTACGGCCGAGCAGATCGCCGAGCTGCGCAAGGCCCTGGGCCTGGACCAGCCATTTTTTGTGCAGTTCTGGCACTTTCTGATCAATGCCGCGCAGGGCGAGTTCGGTATCAGTCTGCGCCAAGGCGCCAAGGTGTCGTCGCTGATTGCGGAGCGCTTCCCGGCCACCTTTGAGCTGGCCATGGTGGCGGCCGCATTGGCACTGATTCTGGGCGTTCCCATGGGTGTGTATGCAGCGCTCAAGCGCGGCAGCTTCATGAGCCAGATGTTCATGACCTTGTCGCTGCTCGGCGTGTCGCTGCCCACCTTCCTGATCGGCATCTTGCTGATCCTCATCTTCTCGGTACACCTGGGCTGGTTCCCGAGCTTTGGCCGTGGCACGACCACGCAACTGGGCTTTTGGAGTACCGGCCTGCTCAGCGCCAAGGGCTGGCACCATATCGTGCTGCCGGCCATTACCCTGGCCATCTTCCAGCTCACACTGATCATGCGTCTGGTGCGCGCCGAAATGCTCGAAGTGCTGCGCACCGACTACATCAAATTCGCCAAGGCCCGAGGCCTGAGCAACCGCACCATTTACTTCGGCCACGCGCTCAAGAACACCCTGGTGCCGGTGATGACCATTACTGGCCTGCAGCTCGGCGGCCTGATCGCTTTCGCCATCATCACCGAGACCGTGTTCCAGTGGCCGGGCATGGGCCTGCTGTTCATCCAGGCGGTCACCTTTGCCGATATTCCAGTGATGGCCGCTTACCTGTGCCTGATTGCGCTGATCTTTGTGGTGATCAACCTGGTGGTTGACCTGCTGTATTTCGTGGTCGATCCGCGCCTGCGTGTCGAAAAGTCGGGAGGCCACTGAGATGCAGCGCCTGCCTTATAACGCCAGCTCGCGCGCCTTCTCGCACCTGGCGCAAATTCACCCGGAGTTAACGGCCTTCCGCCGTGATCTGCATGCCAACCCCGAGCTGGGTTTTGAAGAAAAGTACACCGGCGCGCGCGTGGTCGAGGCCCTGCGTCTGTGCGGTGTGGACGAAATCCACCAAGGCATTGGCAAGACCGGCGTGGTCGGCATTGTCCGTGGCAAGCAAAGCGCCAGTGGCCGCATGATCGGTTTGCGTGCCGACATGGATGCGCTGCCCATCACCGAGCAAGGCAATTGCAGCTGGAAATCCGGCAAGCAAGGGCTGATGCACGCCTGCGGCCACGACGGCCACACCGCCATGCTCGTGGGCGCAGCCCGCTACCTGGCGGAAACGCGCAACTTCGACGGCACCGCCGTGCTGATTTTTCAGCCCGGTGAAGAAGGCTACGCCGGCGCCCGCGAGATGATTCAGGACGGTTTGTTCGACCAGTTCCCCGTGCAGTCGGTCTACGCCATGCACAACTGGCCGGCCATGCGCCAGGGCACGATCGGCATCAACCCTGGCGCCATGATGGCAGCGGCCGACCGCATCCAAATCAACGTTGCCGGCAAAGGCGGCCACGGCGCCCACCCTTACCAAACCAACGATGTGGTGCTGGCTTCGGCGCATTTGATCACTGCCATCCAAAGCATTGTTTCGCGCAATGTGCGCGCCATCGATGCGGCGGTCATCAGCATTTGCGCGGTGCAATCGGGCGATCTGGGCGCTTTCAGCGTCACGCCCGGCTCGGCCACTTTGGTGGGCACGGTGCGCACCTTCAACCCCGATATCCAGAACCTGGTCGAGCGCCGCTTGAACGAGTTGTGCCAGGCCGTGGGTTTGGCTTTTGGCGTGACCGCGCAGCTGCAGTACGAGCGCAGCTACCCCGCCACCATCAACACCGCAGACGAAGCCTTGTTTGCCGGCGATGTGGCTGCCAGCCTGGTGGGCGAAACCCAGGTAGTGCGCAACATGGACCCGAGCATGGGCGCGGAGGATTTCTCCTTCATGCTGCAGCACAAACCCGGCGCCTACCTGCGGCTGGGTCAGGCGGTCAGCGACGACATCATTCCATTGCACAACAACCGCTACGACTTCAATGACGACGTGCTGCCGCTGGGCGCGGCGCTGCATGCCGGCATCATCGAACAGGGGATGCCGCTGGCAGCGGCCTGATGCTTGTCCAACGAGCCGGCGCTTGCGTGCTGGCACCATTCCAAAGGGGTAGACGATGAAAAAAGCAATGCACAAGACTTTGGTAGCCGCGCTGCTGGCGGCGGGCTGTATGGCTGCCAGCGCGCAGGCCGTGCGCATTGGCGCGCAGGGAGATGCTCTGTCGATGGACCCGCATTCGTTCAATGAAACCGTGCAATTGAGCGTGACGGGCAACGTCTACGAACCGCTGGCTGGCCGCAACAAAGACCTGAGCCTGCGCCCGATGCTGGCCACCAAGTGGGAGCAGACCTCGCCCACCGTCTGGCGCTTCACCTTGCGCCAGGGCGTGCAGTTCCACGATGGCACGCCTTTCACCGCAGACGACGTGGTGTTCACCATGATGCGCACGCAGTTGGAAGGCTCGGACATGAAGAGCTACACCAACGCGATCAAAGAGACGCGCAAGGTCGATGATTTCACGGTCGACATCGAGACGAAAGAGCCCGCGCCGATCCTGCCGAGCATGATCTCGCAGGTCTACATCATGAGCAAGAAGTGGACCGAGGCCAACAACGCCGTCAACCCGGTCGATCGCCGCAAAGGCGTGGAGAACACCGCTTCGTTCAAGAGCAACGGCACCGGCCCATACCGGGTGCGCGAGCGCCAGCCCAGCGTGCGCACGGTCTTCGGCCGCAGCGGCAATTACTGGGACAAGATCGAAGGCAATGTGCAAGAGGTGGTCTACACCCCGATTGCCAACGATGCCACCCGCGTAGCAGCGCTGCTCTCGGGCCAGGTCGATGTGATCGACCCGGTGCCTGTGCAAGATCTGGACCGCATCAACAACAGCGGCAGCACCCGCGTGGTGACCGGCCCTGAGCTGCGCGCCATCTTCCTGGGCATGGATCAAAAGCGCGACGAGCTGCTGAACTCCACCGTCAAGGGCAAGAACCCGTTCAAGGACAAGCGCGTGCGCCAGGCCTTCTACCAGGCCATCGATATCGAGGGCGTGCACAAGCAGGTGATGCGTGGCTCGTCCTACAACCTGGCCACCCTGATTGGCAAGGGCGTCAATGGGTTTGACCCCGACATCAAGCGCCTGCCCTACGACCCGGCCGCCGCCCAGAAGCTGCTTGCCGAAGCGGGCTACCCCGATGGCTTCGGGCTGACCATGAACTGCTCGAACGACCGCTACATCAACGACAGCCGTATCTGCCAGGCCGTGGCCGCCAACCTGTCCAAGATCGGTATCAAGGTACAGCTGCAGGCCGAAACCAAGGGCACCTATTTCCCGCGCATCATGCGCCACGAAACGGCGTTCTACATTCTGGGCTGGACGCCGTCCACCTATGACGCGCACAACCCGCTGCTGGCGCTGATGAATTGCAACGACGGCAAGGGCGCTGGTGCGTTCAACTACGGCAACTACTGCAATCCCAAGGTGGATGCGCTCACGCGCCAGGTGCAGTCGGAAACCGATGTGGCCAAGCGCACGGCGCAAATCCACGAAGCGCTCAAGATCGTGGCAGACGATGTGGGCTACTTGCCGCTGCACCAGCAGTTCATGAACTGGGGTGTGAGCAAGAACGTGGAGCTGGTGCAGATGGCCGACGGCTTCATGCCCTTCAAGTGGATGACTGTGAAAAAGTAAACCGTGGTGATGCAGGCGCCACCGGCGATCCTGGCGGCGCCTGCCAGACAGAAGAGAGATGACGATGACGAACCGACTCAAACGCTGGCTCGACAGCGATGTAGGCTACAGCTTCCGCACTTCGCCGACCGCAATCGTGGCATTCATCATTGCTGCAATTTGCGTGTTCTGCGCCGTGTTTGCCAACTGGGTGGCACCGCACAACCCCTTTGATCTGACGACGCTGGAGCTCAGCGACGCGCGCATTCCGCCGGTCTGGAGCGAAGAGGGAAGTTGGAAATACATTCTGGGCACTGACGACCAGGGCCGCGACATTCTCTCGGCACTGATGTATGGCGCGCGCATCTCGCTCATCGTCGGTCTGGCTTCGGTGGCTTTGTCGGTGATCGTGGGCGTGGGCCTGGGTTTGCTGGCCGGCTTCAAGGGCGGTTGGATCGATTCGGTGCTCATGCGCCTGTGCGATGTGATGCTGTCTTTCCCAGCCATTCTGGTGGCGCTGCTGATTGCCGGCGTGGGCCGGGCGCTGTTTCCCAATGCCAATGAATCGCTGGCCTTTGGCGTGCTGATCATCTCGATCTCGCTGACCGGCTGGGTGCAATACGCACGTACGGTGCGCGGCTCCACCATGGTCGAGCGCAACAAGGAATACGTGCAGGCGGCCCGCGTAACGGGTGTCTCGCCGCTGCGCATCATGTTCAAGCATGTGCTGCCCAACGTGCTGGGGCCGGTCATGGTGCTGGCCACCATTCAGGTGGCTACGGCCATCATCACTGAGGCCACGCTGTCGTTCCTGGGCGTGGGCGCGCCGCCCACCTCGCCTTCGCTGGGCACGCTGATCCGCGTGGGCAACGATTACCTGTTCTCCGGCGAGTGGTGGATCACCATTTTCCCTGGCCTGATGCTGGTGCTGATTGCGCTGTCGGTCAACCTGCTCGGTGACTGGCTGCGCGATGCGCTCAACCCGCGCCTGCGCTGATGCGCGGCGCCCAAGACGAAGAAGGACGAACCACGATGTCGTTGTTGGAAGTAAAGAATCTGGTGGTCGAGTTCCCCAATCGCCATGGCGTGTTGCGGGCGCTGGACCAGATATCGTTCTCGATTGCGCCGGGCGAGATCCTGGGCGTGGTCGGTGAATCGGGCGCGGGCAAATCGCTCACCGGTGCCTCGATCATCGGCCTGCTGGAGCCGCCAGGCCATGTGGCCTCGGGCGAGATCGTGCTCGAAGGCGAGCGCATCGACAACCTGCCGCCCGAGAAAATGCGCCATATCCGCGGCCGCCGCATCGGTGCGATTTTTCAAGACCCGCTCACCTCGCTGAACCCGCTCTACACCGTGGGCCGCCAGCTGATCGAAACCATTCAGACGCACCTGAAGCTGTCGGACAAAGAGGCACGCCAGCGCGCCATCGACCTGCTCAAGGACACCGGTATTCCCGCGGCTGAAGAGCGTGTGGATCATTACCCGCACCAGTTCTCCGGCGGCATGCGCCAGCGCGTGGTGATTGCGCTGGCCCTGGCGGCCGAGCCCAAGCTGATCGTGGCCGACGAGCCCACGACGGCGCTCGACGTATCCATCCAGGCGCAGATCATCAGCTTGCTGAAAAACATTTGCCGCACGCGTGGCGCAGCGGTGATGCTGATCACCCACGACATGGGCGTGATCGCTGAAACCTGCGACCGCGTAGCTGTGATGTACGCCGGCCGCATTGCGGAGATTGGCCCGGTGCACGAAGTTATCAACCACCCGGCGCACCCTTACACGCGCGGCCTGATGGCGTCCATCCCCGATATGGACGACGACCGCGAACGCCTGAACCAGATCGACGGCGCCATGCCGCGCCTCAACGCCATCCCCAAGGGCTGCGCCTTCAACCCGCGCTGCACCCAGGTGTTTGGCCGCTGCCAGGAAGAGCGCCCTGATCTGATGCCCGCTGGTGCCACCCGGGCGGCTTGCTGGTTGCACGCCGCCGATTACCAGCCCGAGACCGTGACTGAGGACGCAGTATGAGCGACATGGCAAGCGTAGAAGCAAAACGCGCAGCAGCAGGTAACGAGCGTGCGCCCCTGGTGCAGGCCCGCGATCTGGCCAAAACTTTCGATGTCTCCGCCCCTTGGCTCAACCGCGTGTTGGAGCGCAAACCGCGCAGCCTGTTGCGTGCGGTTGATGGCGTCAGCTTTGATATTGAAAAAGGCAAGACGCTGGCGCTGGTGGGTGAATCCGGCTGCGGCAAAAGCACGGTGGCCCGTTTGCTGGTGGGCTTGTACGGCCCCACGCGCGGCACCTTTACCTTTGATGGGCAAGACGCGCATGCCGCCTTCAAAGACCCGAACGCCCGCGCCATGCGCCGCCGCGTGCAGATGATTTTTCAAGACCCGTATGCCAGCCTGAACCCGCGCTGGTCGGTGGAGCAGATCATCGGCGAGCCGCTCAAGGAGCACGGTCTGATCACCAACACCGAACAGCTCAAGGCCCGCGTGGCTGAGCTGCTGGTGCAAGTGGGCCTGGCGCCGATGGACATGCTCAAGTACCCGCACCAGTTCTCGGGCGGGCAGCGCCAGCGCATCTCGATTGCGCGCGCATTGGCTACCGAGCCGGAGTTTCTGGTTTGCGACGAACCCACCTCGGCGCTCGACGTATCGGTGCAGGCGCAGGTGCTCAACATCATGAAGGACCTGCAGAAAAAGCGCAGCCTGACTTACCTCTTCATCTCGCACAACCTGGCCGTGGTGCGCCACGTGAGCGACCAGGTCGGCGTCATGTACCTGGGCCGTCTGGTGGAGCTGGCCGACAAGCAGACCTTGTTCGCCAGCCCGCGCCACCCCTACACGCGCATGCTGCTCGATGCCATCCCCAAGATGCACGACACCGGCAAGGCGCGCACGCCCGTGCAAGGCGAAGTGCCCAACCCCTTGAACCCGCCTACCGGCTGCGCCTTCAACCCGCGCTGCCCGCTGGCCAACGACCGCTGCCGCAGCGAGCGCCCGCAGCTGATCGACGACAACGGCACCAAGGTGGCCTGCCACGCGGTGGAGGAAAAGCGCATTCCGATCACCGCGATCTGAGCCTTCTTCTCCCGCTTCTCAAAAGCCCAGGCAGCACTGCAGCCTGGGCTTTTTTGCATTGGCTTCATGCCAAGCGGTGCGCTCGAAATGCATATCTCGCACGCTTGCCATGCATCTGCAACGCGCCCTTCATCAGCATGTCATGCGCTGGCCCAAGCATTGAGAGCATTGCTTTGCAGGGAGTAAAAGATGACAGCTTGGAGAATGCGGCCGGTACTGCGTGGACTTTTGTGCAGCGTGGCTGCGGCGGCCTTGGCGGCTTGTGGCGGTGGCTCGGATGGCGACAGCAAAAAGTCGGACAGTTTGACGATTCTGCACATCAACGACCACCACTCCACCTTGGCCAGCAAAACGACCACGTTGCAACTGCCTGTGGATGGCAAGACCACGGCAGTCACCGTGGACGCCGCTGGTTTTCCGCGCGTCACAGCCGCCATTGAGGAGTTGGCCGCGCGATCGGACAGCGTGCTCAAACTGCATGCGGGCGACGCGATCACCGGCACCTTGTATTTCAACCGCGCTGGCGCCGATGGCGAGGCTGACATGGCCATGATGAGCACCGTCTGCTTTGACGCCTACACCTTGGGCAACCACGAGTTCGACAAAGGCGACACCGGCCTCAACGGCATTCTGGAGCGCTTGCGTACCGGCGGCTGCAACACACCCGTGCTCAGCGCCAATGTGCAGTTTGGTGCCAGCTCGGCGCTCAACCCCAGCCGCACCAGCAACTTGGTCAAGCCCTCGGTGGTGCTGGAGCGCGGTGGCCACAAGGTGGGCATCATCGGCCTGACCATTGCGCAAAAAACCAAGGCCTCGTCCAGCCCCGACAAAGACACTTTGTTCGAGGACGAAGCCAGCGCCGCGCAGCGCGAAATTGACAAGCTGCAAGCCCAGGGCGTGCAGCGCATCGTGCTGCTCAGCCACATTGGTTACGACTACGACAAGCAGCTGGCCGCCAAACTGCGGGGCGTGGACGTGATTGTGGGCGGCGATTCGCACACCTTGCTGGGGCCCGATACCCTCAAAACCCTGGGCGTTGGCACGCCCGGCGGCGCTTACCCCACGCGCACGGCCGACAAAGACGGCAAGCCCGTCTGCGTGGTGCAAGCCTGGGAATATTCGCAAGTGGTGGGCGAGCTCAAGCTCCGATTCGACCAGAACGGCGTGCTCACCGAATGCCAGGGCACGCCCCATGTGCTGATTGGCGACCAGTTCAAAATTGCCGGCCAGGAGGCCACGGCTGCGCAACGCAGCGCCATTGTCAGCAGCATCAACAGCAGTGGCTTTTTGCGCATGACCACGCCGTCGGCCAAAGCGCAGGCCGTGCTCAAGCCTTTCAGCGACAAAGTGGCGGGTTTCAATGCGACCAAGGTGGCCATTGCGCCCCAGGAGCTGTGCTCGCGCCGTGTTCCCGGCGGTGAAGGCACTATCGACTACAGCCGCTCCAGCGCGGCCTGCAATGCAGAAGGCAGCGTGAGCTTGCGCGGCGGTGATATTCAGCAGCTGGTGGCTGAGGCCTATTTGCAAGTGGCCAAGCGCAGCTACGGCGGCGCCGACATATCGCTGCAAAGCGGTGGCGGCGTGCGCGTGCCGCTGAAGGCTGAAGTGACTGCGGCCAACGCCATTCAGGTGCTGCCCTTTGGCAATATGCTCTTCCGCTTGAGCGTGACGGGTGCGGAGGTCAAAGCCATGCTCGAAGACGGGCTGGAAGCCGTGTACGGCAGCGGTGGCTCTACTGGCCCTTATCCCTACACTGGCGGCCTGCGTTTTGATGTGAATGCAGCCGCTGCTTTTGGCAGCCGTGTCTCGGGCCTGGAGGTGCGCGATGCCAGCAGCGGCCAGTGGGGCCCGCTCGACAGCGACAAAACCTACCGCTTGTTTGTGCTGAGCTTCAACGCCAATGGCGGCGACGGCTACAAGACCTTGGCCGCCGTGCCCGCAGCGCGTCGGCTGGATATTGGCGTGCTCGATGCTGATGTGTTCTTCAACTTCATCGAAGCCCAGCCCAAGGATGCGGCCAGCGGCCTGCCTTTGCTGCAGCGCCTGCCGACCGATCTGTACAGCACCAAGAGCTTTGTGGGCGGGCGTTGAAGCGGCGCAGTGCCGCCGCCATCAGGTATAGCGCTTGGCGCGCAGGTTGTCTTTCATCTGCTGCAGAACCGGCTGCAGCGGCTCGCCAATGCGCAGTGCTACGCCGGTGGCAAGCACGTCGATGATCAGCAGATGCAGCAGGCGCGAGACCATGGGGCTGTAGCGGTCGTAGCCTTCGGGGTGGTCGGCAGCCAGGTGGATATCGGCCGCGCGTGCCAGCGGCGAGCCGCTGGCGGTGATGGCGATGGTGGTGGCACCGTTACGCTTGGCGATCTCGGTCGCATCCATCAGATCGCGCGTGCGGCCCGAGTTGGAGATGACGATGGCGCAGTCGCCCTGGCCCAGCATGGTGGCGCTCATCACCTGCATGTGGCCGTCGCTGGTGGCCAGGCTGGTGACGCCCAGGCGGAAGAACTTGTGCTGCCCGTCCTGCGCCACGATGCCGGAGTTGCCCACCCCATAGAACTCGATGCGCTTGCCCGCCTGCCAGGTGGCCACAATGGCGCAGGCGGCGGCCTCCAGCGCCGAGGTGCTGGCGGCGTTGCGGTAAGCCAGAAAGGCGGCCACCGAGTTGTCTACCACCTTCACCAGTACATCGCTGGTTTTGTCGTCGGCATCCACGCTGCGGTGGATAAAGGGCACACCCTCGCTCACGCTGCCGGCGAGTTTGAGCTTGAAGTCGGCCAGCCCGTCGTAACCCATGCTGCGGCAAAAGCGCACCACGGTCGGTTTGCTGACGTGGGCCCGCTCGGCCAGCTCGCGCACCGGCAGCGAGGCGAAGGCGCGCGGGTCGGCCAGCACGAGGCGCGCCACGCGCTGCTCGGCCGGTGCCAGCGAGGGCAGCGATGCAGTAATGCGGTCCAACATGCTCAATACTCTTCCATCCAAAAGTGGCCATCTCGGGCCACCAAAGCGCTGGCTGCGCCCGGGCCCCAGCTGCCGGCGGCGTAGGGGCGTGGGCCTTCGCCATTGGCGTTGGCTTGCTGCCAGTTGTCCAAGATCGGTTCCACCCATTGCCAGGCGGCTTCTTGCTCGTCGGCGCGCACAAATAGGTTCAGGCGGCCGGCAATCACGTCGAGCAGCAAGCGCTCGTAGGCGCCCACGCGCTCGCTGCCAAAGCGCTGGTCAAAATCCAGGTCGAGCGCTGCGGGCGAGAGCGTGGTCATGCCGCTGGCGTCGTTCTGGCTTTGCGCGGCGGCCATGAGCTGCAGCGTCAGCCCATCCTTGGGTTGCAGGTGGATCACCAGGCGGTTGGCTGCGCCCATGGGGGTGCGGTAAATCGCGTGCGGAACCTGGCGGAAGTGCACGACGATGGACGCATCGCGCCCGGCCAGGCGTTTGCCGGTGCGGATGAAAAACGGCACGCCCGCCCAGCGCCAGTTGCTGATTTCGGTGCGCAGCGCCACAAAGGTTTCTGTCTGGCTGTGGGGCGACACGCCGGGCTCCTGGCGGTAGCCGGGCACGGGCTGGCCGCCAATCTGGCCGGCCGCATACTGGCCGCGAACCACGTCGCGGCTCAGGCTCTCGGGCGTCCAGCGTTTGAGCGATTGCAAGACCTTGAGCTTCTCGTTGCGGATCGCATCTGCATCGGCGCTGATAGGCGGCTCCATGCCAATGGCGCACAGCAGTTGCAAGGCGTGGTTTTGCACCATGTCGCGCAGCGCGCCGGTGGTGTCGTAGAACTCGCCGCGCTTTTCCACGCCCAGTTGCTCGGACATCGAGATTTCGATGCTGGCAATGTTCTCGCGCCGCCACAGCGGCTCGAAAATGGTATTGCCAAAGCGCAGCGCCAACAGGTTTTGTACCGAAGGTTTGCCCAGGTAGTGGTCGATACGGAAGATCTGCTCTTCGCGGAACACCTGGCGCACCGCCTGGTTGATGGCGATGTTGGATGGCAGATCGTGGCCCAGCGGCTTCTCCAGCACCACGCGGGTGCGCGGCGTGGCCAGGCCGCTGGCGCCGAGCTGCTCGACCACGGTGGTGAACAGCGAAGGCGCGGTAGCCAGGTACATCACCACCGTATCGGCCTGGCGCTGCGCCAGCAGTTCAGCCAAGGCGGCATAGTCGCCGGGGTGCGACAAATCCATGCGCAGGTAGTGCAGGTGCTCGGCAAACTGCGCGTACTCGCCGTTGTGCGGGCGCTTGTCGGCTTCTACCTCGGCCAGGCGCGTGGCGATCAGTGCGCGGTATTCGTCCTCCGTCATCTCGCTGCGGCCCACGCCGATGATGCGGCCGCCCGCCGGCAGGCTGCCGTGGCGGAAAGACTGGAACAGCGCGGGCAGCAGTTTGCGCCAGGCGAGATCGCCGGTGCCGCCAAACAAAACCAGGTCAAAGCTCATGAAACTTCCTGAACATTCATGCAGTGGATAATGTAACTTGGTTTCATGACCTAGGGGAAGCCCGTAAGCATCGGCGGGCATTCGTGTCCTTTTTGTGTCAAATTGCTGACGATAATTGCTGCTGGCAATACATATCCAAACAACGAGATACCAACAAGGAGAAGCTATGCAACGCTGGATGCTGGGAGGCGCTTTGGCCGTCGCTGCGCTGAGCGCACAGGCACAAGGCCAGGTCAACGTGATCTGTTCCGTGCAGGCCGAATGGTGCAACACCATGGCCACGGTCTACACCAAGACCACGGGCACCAAGGTCAACATCACGCAAAAGGGCTCGGGCGAGGCATTGGCGCAATTGAACGCCGAAAAAGCCAACCCCAAGACCGACCTGTGGTTTGGCGGTACGGGCGACACCCACCTGCAGGCCGCAGAAATGGGCTTGACGCTGGAATACCAATCGCCGCTGCTCAAAGAGCTGCACCCTTGGGCGGTGCAGCAGGCCAAAGATTCGAAGTACCGCACCGTTGGCGTGTACCTGGGCCCGCTGGGCTTCGGCTTCAACAAAGAGCTGCTGGCCAAGAAGAAGGTGGCAGCGCCTGCGTCTTGGGCCGATCTGATCAAGCCTGAGTACAAGGGCGAAGTGCAGATGGCCAACCCGGCCAGCAGCGGCACCGCCTATACCGTGATCGCCACGCTGGTGCAGATCATGGGCGAGGACAAGGCCTTTGATTACCTGCGCGCGCTCAACAAGAACATCTCCAACTACACGCGCTCGGGCACTGCGCCTGTCAAAGCGGTGGCGCGGGGCGAGACCATGGTGTCGATCAGCTTTGTGCACGACGTGACGACCGAGGCCGTGCACGGCTTCCCGGTCGATGCGAACACGCCGTCCGAAGGCACGGGCGCCGAGATCGGCTCGATGAGTATCGTCAAGCACGGCCCGAACACGGCCAACGCCAAGAAATTCTACGAATGGGCGCTGACGCCGGGCGGCCAGCAGTTTGGTCTGGCGGCCAAGCAGTACCAGCTGCCCAGCAACAAGAACGTGCCCAAGGACCCGCGCGTGGTCGATCCGGCCAAGATGAAGCTGATCAACTACGACTACGCCAAGTACGGTGCCAGCGCCGAGCGCCGCCGCCTGATCTCGAAGTGGGAAAAAGAAGTTCAGGACGCCAAGTAACACCCGGCTTTAGCGCCCGCCTGCCGGGCGGAGACAGCAATGAATGCAGTTGCAAACATGCCGGCGCCCGCGTCGGCACAGCGCCCTGCACACCAGGCCCAGGGCGCTAACCACGCGCTCTGGGCCTGGGTGTTGATCGGGCTGGCAGCCTATCTGGTGCTGCCTTGGTACGCCATCCAGGACGCCAATGGGCTCACACAGATCGGCGCCGTTTTCAGCGATGAGCAGGCCGGCAACGGCCTGATGCAAGCGCTGCAATGGGGCCGTGCCTGGCTGTGGGGCGGCGTGGCCGGCTTGCTGGTGGCTGCCGTGGCTGCCGCCATGCCAGCGGGCAAAAAGCAGGGCGCGGTTTTGCTGTTGGGCGGTGCTATCGGCCTGCTGGTTTTGCTGGGCAGCGGTTTTGTGATTGGCGCGCGCGGCTGGTCGTACGAATGGCTGAACCAAAGCTTTGGCGAGCTGGAGGTGCGGCAATTCGGCTTTGGCTGGGGCGCGTTTGTAGCGCTCACCAGCCTGATGGTGTTGTTCGCTTTTGGCCTGGCGCGGCGCGGCTACTTCAAAGGCGATCTGTTTGTGGCCGCTGCCGTGGTGGGCTGCGGCAGCTTGCTGGCGCTGTTCATCGTCTACCCGGTGGCCAAGGCGCTGAGCGGCGCGTTCTTTACCGAAGATGACCAGTTTCTGTGGAACGCCATCATCGGCCGCGTTTTCAACGAGCGCAATTTCGGCCTGGCTTGCCTTACCGATGGCAAGCGCTGCGGCGTGGCCTGGAACACCTTGTTCATCGGCTTGCTGACAGCCGCGAGCACCACCTTTTTGGGCACACTGATGGCGTTGATGGCCGAGCGCTCGGGCCAGCGCGGCAGCAAGGCGTTGAACGTGCTGGCACTGCTGCCCATCATCACGCCGCCGTTTGTGGTAGGCCTGGGTTTGATCTTGCTGTTTGGCCGCGCCGGCATCGTCAACGAGCTGCTCGAGTCGTGGTTTGGCATTGAGCCCACGCGCTGGTTCTACGGCTGGTTTGGCGTGTGGGTGTCGCAGACTTTTGCTTTCACGCCGATTGCCTTCATGATCATGCGCAGCGTGGTGCAGGGCGTGGCGCCGAGCATGGAAGAGGCGGCACAGACCTTGCGCGCCAGCCCGACGCAGACGTTCTGGACGATCACGCTGCCGCTGCTCAAGCCCGGCCTGGCGAATGCGTTCTTGGTGGGTTTTATCGAAAGCATGGCCGATTTCGGCAACCCGATTGTGGTGGGTGGCCAGTTCTCGGTGCTGTCGACCGAAATCTTCTTCTCTATTGTCGGCGCGCAGTACGACCAGGGTCGCGCCGCATCGCTGGCCTGGATTCTGATGGTGTTTGCGCTGGCCGTTTTCGTGCTGCAGCGCAAGCTGCTGGGCAGCAAGAGCTACACCACGGTTTCGGGCAAGGGTGATGCCGGCATTGCCTTGCCGCTGCCGCCCAACATCAAGCGCCTGGTGTACGGCATTGCGCTGCCGTGGATGCTGTTCACGCTGGTGGTTTATCTGTTTGCTTTTGCCGGCGGCTTTGTGCAGACCTGGGGGCGCGATTACACGCCTACCCTGAACCATTTCCGCTCGGCCTTCAGCCTGGAATGGGGCGAGTTTGGCCTGGTCTGGGCGGGCACGGCCTGGAACTCGTTCTTCACCACCATCAAGCTGGCGGCCATCTCCGCACCGATGACGGCGACGGTGGGCCTGCTGATTGCGTGGCTGCTGGCGCGTACCGAGTTCAAGGGCCAGGGCGCTTTCGAGTTCTCGGCGTTGCTGGCTTTTGCCATCCCCGGCACGGTGCTGGGCGTGAGCTACATCCTGGCTTTCAACGTGCCGCCGTTTGAGCTGACGGGCACCTCGCTCATCATCATTCTGTGCTTCATGTTCCGCAATCTGCCGGTGGGTGTGCGCGCGGGCACGGCGGCTTTCAAGCAGCTCGACAAATCGCTGGACGAGGCTTCGCTGATGCTGCGCGCCGGCAGCGTGCAGACCTTGCGCCATGTGGTGCTGCCGCTGCTCAAGCCGGCCCTGGTCACGGCCCTGGTCTACAGCTTTGTGCGGGCGATTACCACGGTGAGCGCGGTGATCTTTTTGGTGACCGCCGAGAACGAGCTGGCCACCACCTACATCATCGGCCGCGTCGGCAACGGCGATTACGGCATTGCGCTGGCGTATTGCACGGTGCTGATCGTGCTGATGTCGCTGGTGACGGCGGCGATCCAATGGTTGGTGGGCGAGCGGTCGCTGGGCCGGCGCAAGGCCAAGGCTGCGCAGGGAGTGCATTGATATGGACGGAATTGTTTTTCAGGATATTTGCAAGCGCTACGGCAGCGGTGCCAACGCGCCCATGGCCGTGCAAGGCATCAGCTTCGAGGTGCCCAAGGGCACGCTGACGACCATCCTCGGCCCGTCGGGCTGCGGCAAAACCACCACCTTGCGCATGATCGCCGGGCTGGAGTCGCCCACCAGCGGTCGCATTTTCATCGACGGCCAGGACGTCACCACGCTCGGCCCAGCGCAGCGCAATGTGAGCATGATGTTCCAGAGCTATGCGCTGTTTCCGCACATGACGGTGCTGGAGAACGTGCAATACGGCTTGCGCATGTCGGGCGTGCCCAAGGAAGAAGGCAAGCGCCGCGCTGTCGAGGCGTTGCGCAATGTGGGTCTGGATCGCTTTGACGAGCGCCTGCCAAGCGAGCTCTCGGGCGGCCAGCAGCAGCGCGTGGCCTTGGCGCGGGCTTTGGTGTTGGAGCCAGCGGTGCTGCTGTTCGACGAGCCCTTGTCGAACCTGGACGCGCGCCTGCGCCGCGAAATGCGCGAAGAAATCCGCAGCCTGCAGCAGCGCCTGAAACTGACCGTGGCCTACGTGACGCACGACCAGAGCGAGGCCTTGGCGGTGAGCGACCAGATCATCGTGATGGACGTGGGCCGCATTGCCCAGCGCGGCACGCCGCAAGATCTGTATGAGGCGCCGCAGTCGGAGTTTGTGGCCGGCTTCATGGGCGAGGCCATGCTTTTCCCTGGCGTGGCGGGGGCCGATGGCCGCGTCAGCCTGGGGCCGCTCAGCATCACGCCGCGCCAGGCAGTGGCCGCTGGCCCGGTCAAAGTGGCGGTGCGGCCCGAAGCCTGGCAAATTGGTGCTTCTGGCGAGGGCATTGCCGCCACCTTGGCCAAGCGCTCTTACCTGGGCAGCGGCTACGAATACAGCTTTGACACGGCCTTGGGGGCGATCTTTGTGGTCTCGCCCGAATTGGCGCAGGTGCTGCCGATCGGCGCGCAAGTTGGGTTAAGCTTGGGCCGGCACGGCGTGTCCGTCGTGCCCAGCAAGTGACCAGATCGCAGCCGCGTGGGTGCATGCACCGGCGCGCAGATTGACAGAGAACGACCATGAACCAACTCGATGCACTCAAAGCGCTGACCACTGTGGTGGCAGACACCGGCGATTTCCACCAACTGGCGCAGTTCAAGCCGCAGGATGCGACGACCAACCCGTCGCTGATCCTCAAGGCGGTGCAAAAGCCCGAGTACGCGCCCTTGCTGGCCGAGACGGTGCAGAAGTTCCGTGGCCGTCCGCTGGACGAGATCATGGACCGCCTGCTGGTGCGTTTTGGCCGCGAGATTCTGGCCATCATCCCTGGTCGCGTGTCGACCGAAGTGGATGCGCGCCTGTCGTTTGACACCAATGCCACGGTCACCCGAGCACAGCGCATCATCGAGCTCTACCAGGCCGAAGGCGTGCATGTGGACCGCGTGCTGATCAAGATTGCCTCCACCTGGGAAGGTATCCAGGCGGCCAGGCGGCTGGAGCAGCAAGGCATCCACACCAACCTGACCTTGCTGTTCGCGCAGTGCCAGGCCATTGCCTGTGGCCAGGCCAAGGTGCAGCTGATCTCGCCTTTTGTCGGCCGTATTTACGACTGGTACAAAAAGCAGGCCGGCGCCAACTGGGACGAAGCTGCCATGGCCGGTGTCAACGACCCGGGCGTGCAATCGGTCAAGGCCATTTACCAGTACTACAAGCACTTCGGCATCGCCACCGAAGTGATGGGCGCGAGCTTCCGCAATATCGGCCAGGTGATTGCGCTGGCCGGCTGCGATTTGCTCACCATTTCTCCGGATCTGCTGGCGCAACTGGCAGCGGCCGACGCGCCGGTCGCGCAGGCTTTGTCGGCCGATGCGGCCAAGGCCATGGCGCTGGAGCCGGTGCAGTACGACGAAGCCAGCTTCCGCTTTGCCCTGAACGAAGACGCCATGGCCACCGAAAAGCTGGCCGAAGGCATTCGCGCCTTTGTGGCCGACGCCATCAAGCTCGACAAGCTGTTGCAATCTGCTTGAAATTGGCCGTCGTGCCGGTCTGAGAGGGCTGGCTGCGGCTTTACACTCTGCGGCTATGAATCCAGAATTTGCGATGCAGCGCAAGCGCTGCGACCAGACCGGCGCGTGGCAACAATTACAAGCGTATTTTGATGGGCCTGGTCGGCAGCTGGACGTGCGGGTGGCGTTTGAGCAAGACCCTGATCGGCTGGCGCGCTGGAGCCAGCGTGCTCCACATCTGTTTGCCGATTTGTCCAAGAATCTGGTTGATGAACGCAGCCAGCAATTGCTGTTGCAGCTGGCGCGCGAGTGCGACCTGGAAAGCCTGCGCGACGCCATGTTTGCTGGCGCGCCCATCAACCAGTCGGAAAACCGGGCGGTCATGCACTGGCTTTTGCGCCAGCCTGCTGATGGCCTGGATAGCTGGCTGCCCCAAAGCCCAGCGCCGGTGCGCGAGGCCCTGCAAGAGGTGCATGCCAGCCTCCAGCAGATGCTGGCACTGGCCGAGCAGGTGCGCGCCAACCCGCAGATCACCGACATTGTGAACATCGGCATTGGCGGCTCCGACCTAGGGCCGGCGATGGTGGTGAACGCGCTGGAAGACTGGCGCATTGCAGGCAAGCGTTTCCACTTTGTCTCGAACGTCGACGGCCACGAGTTGGGCCATGTGCTGGCGCAGATCAAGCCCGAGTCGAGCCTGTTTCTGGTGGCCTCCAAATCCTTCACCACGCTGGAGACCATGGTCAATGCGCATTCGGCGCGCGACTGGTTTCTGGCCCAAGGTGGCAGCGAAGACCGGGCCGCGCCTTTGTCGATTGCCCAGCATTTCTGGGCGCTCACCACCAACACCGAAGCGGCAGCCAAGTTCGGCATCGATACGACCTTGGGCTTTTGGGATTGGGTGGGCGGCCGCTACTCGCTGTGGTCGGTGATCGGCTTGCCTATTGCCATTGCTGTGGGCGCCGACAACTTCCGCGCTCTGCTGCAGGGCGCGCACGAGATGGACGAGCACTTCAAAACCGCACCGCTGGAGGCCAATCTGCCGGTGCGCATGGGCTTGCTCGATGTCTGGTACCGCAACTTTTACCGATTCGATTCGCGCTGCGTAGCGCCTTACAGCCATGGCCTGCGCCGCTTGTCGGCCTATCTGCAGCAGCTGGAGATGGAGAGCAACGGCAAAGGCATGGATGTGCACAACCAGGTTTTGCCGTATTCCACCTCGCCGGTGGTCTGGGGCGAGCCGGGTACCAATGGCCAGCACGCTTTCTTCCAGATGATCCACCAGGGTCGCGACGTGATTCCGGTGGAATTCATTGCCGCGCGCGACGGTGGCAAAACCCTGACCAGCCACCAGAACAACCTGGTGGTCAACGCCATTGCGCAAGCCCAGGCCTTGCTGGTGGGGCGCACGCAAGAGAGCGGCCCCAAGTATTGCCCCGGTAATCGCCCCAGCACTTTCTTGTTGATGGACAAACTCACGCCCACTTCGCTGGGCGCTTTGATTGCGCTGTACGAACACCGCGTGTTCGTCAGCGGTGCGCTCTGGGGTATCAACAGCTTTGACCAGTGGGGAGTGGAGCTGGGCAAGCAGCTGGCCAAGGATTTGTTTGCGCGCCGCACCAGCAATGACTGGGAAGGCGTGGATCCTTCCACCCAGGCGCTGGTGAACAAGCTGGCACCAGGTTGACAGCAGGCGCTTGACGCCGCAGTGCAGCATGGTGTTTCCAATTCAGCAACACATGCTTCCGAATCCGCGTTAGGGCTTTGGCCCAGTCTCTGGAATACTCAGCGCTTTGCTGCGCCAACGCAAACCGGCCCAGGCCGGTTTTGTTTATGGCGTTTGTCTGGATAGCCGGGGTGCAGCAGCACCAGCACACTGACAAGGCTGGGGTGGCCAGGCGGCCTGCCGGGCCATGGCTTTCGATTTTTCCAAGGAGATTCCAACAATGAAGTTCAGCATCAAGATGGTGGTGGCTGCGGTGGCCGTGTTTGCTGGTGGTGCCGCCATGGCGCAGAGCACCTTCGACAAGATCAACAGCAGCGGCAAGGTGGTGATGGGCGTGCGCGAAAGCTCGGCCCCGATGGCCTACGCGATCGGCTCGAACCAGAGCTTTGGCGGCTACCACGTGGAGCTGTGCGAGCGCGTGCTCAAAGAAATCGTGCCCAAGGCCAAGATCGAGTACATGGCGCTGACCGCGCAAAACACCATGCCGCTGGTGCAGAACGGCACGGTCGACATTGGCTGCGGCCCCACCACCAACAACCTGACGCGCCAAAAGCAGGTGGCATTTGCCGTGACCACCTATGTGAGCCAGGTGCGGGCTGCGGTCAAGGCTGATTCGCCGATCACCAGCATCAAGCAACTCGATGGCAAGAACATCGCTGCCTCGGCAGGGACCACGGCCGTGCAGTTGCTGCGCAAGTTTGGCAAGGACAACAACGTCACGCTGAACACCACCTTGGGCAAGGACCATTTCGAGAGCTTCATGCTGCTGGAGTCGGGCCGCGCCGAAGCCTTTGTGCTGGACGACAACCTGCTGGCCGGCGTGATCGCCAACTCGGCCAACCCCAAGGGTTACAAGATTGTGGGTGAGGTGCTGGGCTCGGAGCCGATTGCCATTCTGTTCCGCAACGAAGACCCGGCTTTCAAGAAAGCAGTCGATGACAGCTTGGTCAAGCTGATGAAATCGGGCGAGCTGGCCAAGGTGTACGACAAGTGGTTCATGCAGCCGATTCCACCGAAGGGCCAGGCGCTGAATCTGCCGATGAGCGATACGCTCAAGAAGCTGATCCAAGAGCCCAACGATAAGCCGTTGGAAGCCTACGCAGACCAGTAAGCACTACTCGGAAGAAACCCAACCCAGCTTCGGCTGGGTTTTTTTATTGATTCTGCAGGGGCTCAAGTGTGGTGACGAGGCTTTCTGCAGTGCTTGTGTTGAGAGTCTTCGTTTTGAGGTGGTGGCAGAGGCGCTTATGCTTTGTTGCGATGGGGCCGGCCATCCGGGGCTGGCCGTACCCAGGTACTGTCTGCGCCATCGGCGTCGCGCCGGATGGCCGGCCCCCTAAGCGCCTCTGCCACCATTGTGGTGAACGATTTCAGCGCCCGCTTCGCTGCAAACTGATGCTGCTCGAATACCGGCAAGGGCAAGGCCCCGTCTTTCCTGGTGATCCGAAAAGATCGTTTTTGATGCTTGTGGGGCACGCAATGCAGCAAGCCGGGCTTGAAGTCTGGTTGTGCGTATTTGGAACAAGTTGCCGCGCTATTGGCGTTTGACCTGGCGCAAGGGCGCTTCTAGCATGGCGGGCAGTTGCTGGGGATGGTGGCAGGCAGAGCGCTTGCGCCAGCCGGCTTGTGTTTTTTGCTATTGATTTGCTAACTGCCATGACTGCTTTTGTGCACCCCGATGAGATCCGCTCGCGCTTTTCCCGCGCCATGTCCGACATGTACCGCCAGGAGGTGCCGCAGTACGGCAGCCTGATCGATCTGGTGGCACAGGTGAACGCCCAGGTGCTGCAAGAGCAACCCGCGCTGGAGCGCGCCATGGAGCAGGCCGACGAGTTGGCGCGCCTGGATGTGGAGCGCCACGGCGCCATCCGCGTTGGCACCAAGCAAGAGCTGTCCACCTTGCGCCGCCTGTTTGCAGTGATGGGCATGGAGGCTGTGGGTTACTACGATTTGTCCGTGGCCGGCGTGCCTGTGCATTCCACTGCATTCCGTCCTGTGGCCGGCAGCTCACTCAACCGCAACCCCTTCCGCGTGTTCACTTCGCTGCTGCGCCTGGAGCTGATTGCCGATGCAGCACTGCGCGAGCAAGCCGCTGCCATTTTGGCCAAGCGCAATATCTTCACGCCCCGCGTACTGACGCTGATCGCGCAGTGCGAAGCCGCTGGCGGCCTGAGCGATGCCGAGGCCAATGAGTTCGTTGGCGAGGCGCTGGAAACCTTCCGCTGGCACAGCGAAGCTACGGTCGATGCTGCGACCTACGACCAACTGCACAAGGCGCACCGTTTGGTGGCCGACGTGGTGTGCTTCAAAGGCCCGCACATCAACCACCTGACGCCCCGCACGCTGGACATCGATGCCGCGCAGGCCGGCATGCCGCAGCACGGCATGGATGCCAAGGATGTGGTCGAAGGCCCACCGCGCCGCGACTGCCCGATTCTGTTGCGCCAGACCAGCTTCAAGGCCTTGCAGGAAAAGATCGATTTCCCCGGTGGCTCGGCCGACGACCACGGCACGCACACCGCACGCTTTGGCGAGATTGAGCAGCGCGGCGTGGCGCTCACGCGCAAAGGCCGTGCGCTGTACGACGAGCTGCTGGCCCAAGTGCGCAGCATGGGCAATGCCGGCAGCGCAGGTGCCAACTACCAGGACCGCTTGCAGACCGCTTTTGTCGCATTCCCTGATACGCACCAGGCTATGCGCCAGCAAGGCCTAGCCTTCTACCGCTATGTGCTGCAAAACGCTGATACTGAAGCGGCTGCTGATACCGACATCGAAACCCTGATCGCCGAAGGCGTGGTGCGCGCCGAGCCCATCGTTTACGAAGACTTTTTGCCGGTCAGCGCTGCGGGCATCTTCCAATCCAATCTGGGTGGCGAAGAGCAAAAGCACTACCAGGCCAACCAGGCGCAGCAGGCTTTCGAGGCTGATCTGGGTGCCAAGGTGCACGACGAGATTGCGCTTTACCAGGCGCTGCAAGACGAGTCGCTGCGTGCCGTGCGCGCTGCGCTGGCGGCCAATACCGAAGAAAGCGTGGCCTGAACCATGAGCACCACCACGGTAGACAACAGCGCTTTGCTGGCCGATCTGCACGCCATTGTGGGCGCAGTCGGTGTGCTGCAAGGCGCGGACATGGCGGCCTACGAAGAAGGGGCGCGCTACGGCCAAGGCCATGCGCGCCTGGTGGTGCGGCCGGCCACTGTGGAGCAGTTGCAGGCCGTGGTGCGCTTGTGCGCAGCGCAGCGCATCCCTTTGCTGCCGCAAGGTGCCAACACCGGCATGGTGGGCGCTAGCACGCCTGACCTGAGCGGCACGCAAATCGTGCTGAGTCTGTCGCGCCTGCGTTCGACTTGCGAGGTCGATGTGGCCAACCGCAGCGTGGTGGTAGATGCCGGCCTGACGCTGCAAGAGCTCAATGAAAAGCTGGAGCCGCACGGGCTCTGGTTCCCGATCGATCTGGGCGCGAATCCTTCGATCGGCGGCATGATCGCCACCAACACCGGCGGCACGCGCCTGATCCGCTACGGCGATGTGCGTGCCAACCTGATGGCGCTGCAAGCCGTACTGCTGGACCCGCCGGGTGAGGTGGTCGAGCTCGGCCGCGCGCTGCGCAAAAACAATACCGGTGTGGATTGGAAGCAGTTGTTCGTGGGTGGTTCAGGCGCTGGCGCCATCGTCACACAGGCCACGATCCAGGTGCATGCGCGCCCCACACAACGTGCTACGGCTTTGGTGGTGCCGGCTTCGGACGAAGCGGTAATGCAACTCTTGCAAGCCATGGAGCGTGATCTGGGCGACTGGCTGGCCGCGTTTGAAGGCATCTCCGGCAACGCCATGCAAGCGGCTATCGACCATGTGCCCAATCTGCGCAACCCGTTTGTGCCCGAGGCAGCGCCAGAGTTTGCCATTCTGATCGAACTGGAGGCGAATGCCGCCACCAAGTACAGCAACCTGGATTTGCAAGAGGCGCTCAACAGCTTTTTGGAAGACCAGTTTGAATCGACCATCGTCAACGCGGCGCTGGGCAACGCCGAAGAGCTTTGGCACCTGCGCCACAGCATCAGCGAAGGCGCTCGCGCGTTGGGTAAACCGATTGCGTTCGACGTCTCGGTGCCGCGCTCGCGCATCATGGAATTCTGCCGCCGCGGGCGCGAGCTGGTCGCCAGCGACTACCCCTTTTTGACGGTGGTGGATTTTGGCCATATCGCCGACGGCGGCGTGCACTTCAACGTCATCTGGCGCAAAGACGCGGCTGAGCCTTACGATCCGGCCGTGGTGCAGCGCCTGCGCGATGCCATCTACGGCATGGTGGTGCAGGATTTTGCTGGCAGCTACAGCGCCGAGCACGGCGTAGGCCCGCACAACATCGCCTACTACCAACGTTTTACGCCAGCGCTGCTGCAGCAATGGGCCGATGGCTGGCGTGAGCGCCTTGATCCTCAGCGCCTGTGCGGCACGGTGGATCTGGGCACGCCCAAGGCTTGAGTCACAACAGGCAACCACGAGACAAAACCATGTCCTTTTTCCGCTTCACGCCCGCCTTTGCCAACCCGCAGGGCTCGCCGATCCGCGAGCTCTTCCCCTACCTCAGCCGACCCGGCATGATCTCGCTGGCTGGCGGCTATCCGTCGCCCAGCCTGTTTGACCAGGAAGGCTTGGCCGCTGCGGCCGCCCAAGCCATGGCGAGCGGCGCCAGCGCCTTGCAATACGGCGCTACCGAAGGCTCACCCGCTCTGCGTGAGCAATTGGCTGCGCAATGCCAGGCGCGCGGCATCCGTTGCTCGGCGAGCGATATTCTGGTGACGACCGGATCGCAGCAAGGCTTTGATCTGCTGCTGCGCGTTTTGGTGCAGCCGGGCGATGCCGTGTGCGTGGAAACGCCGGCTTACCCCGCCACCATTGCCGCACTGCGCCAAGCCGGTGCACGCATTCTGAGCACACCGGTGGACGAGCACGGCTTGAACGTGGAAGCGCTGCAAGTGCTGCTCGAAGAGCTGCCTGCGCAAGAGCGCCCGCGCCTCCTGTACACCGTGCCCAATTTCTCCAACCCCTGTGGCACGTTGCTCACCGCTGAGCGCCGCGCCAAACTGGTTCAGCTGGCACTGCAATACGGTTTTGTCGTGGTGGAAGACGATCCCTATGGCGAGCTGGCTTTTACCGACGAGCGTCCCGCGCCTGTCTATGCCGCTGCCCAGCAGCAAGTGGGCGAAGGCGAGAACCCGGTGGTCTACCTCTCCAGCCTGTCCAAAACCGTAGCCCCAGGTTTGCGCGTGGGTTGGATGCTGGCCGATGCCGCTGTGCTGCGCCGCTGCACCGTGGCCAAGCAAACCAACGATCTGTGCACCTCGCCGCTGGCCCAGGCCGTGGCCGCTGCCTATCTGCAATCAGGCCGCTATAGCACGGCAGTTGCCAAAGCCTGTGCCGAATACCAGCGCCGCATGCAGGCGCTGACCAGCGGCATGAAAGCGCGCTTTGGCGATCTGGTGCAGTTTGTGCAACCGGCGGGCGGCATGTTCGTGTGGCTGACTTTTGACAAACGTATCGATCCGCAAAAGCTCTTCGATGCCTCCGTCGCTGCCAACGTGCTGTTTGTGCCCGGCAAGGCTTTCTATGCCGATAATGCAGACCTGCATTCGATGCGCCTGTCTTTTGCCGCGCCCGATGTGGTGCAGATTGAGCAGGCGGTAGAGCGCTTGGCGCAGGCCTTTGAGCAGGCGCGCTGAGGACCTTCGTCGATACGATAAAGCCCGCAGAGCCAACGCCTGCGGGCTTTCTTCCGCTTGCTTGCATGCGCAGGCGACAGCGCTGCAGTTGCCTCTCTCAGCATGGCATTGCTTTTTGGGCAGTTGATGAAAGAGACTGCTGGGACGCTCGATGAGCGCGTTCGTAGCTCATGCATTAAAAGCAATTCAAAGCAAAACTGCTCGGAGCCGGAGGCTTCATTGCTAAAGGTGAGGCGGTAAGCAGGTGCACGCGGTAGACGTTGGATCTATTGGGATTCTGGTTTTGCTTTTCTTTGCCTTCAAACACCAGGCTGCTCGTGCCAGCGTCCCATTGCATGGTTTGGCGGGTATAGGGGTTACGCAGTTCTGCGGGGGACTGATCCAGCCACCCCGGCATGGACGCTGGCGAGATGCCTTCGACCAAGGCCTGCCGCTGTAAGAGCACCAAGCGGCGGTAGCCTTCGATATCGTTCACGCGCTGCATGAATGCCAAATAGTGGGCTGTTCCTATGGCGCTCAGACATCGACCCATTTGGTTGCGCAAGGGGAGCATCGGGTACTGGCAAGCTGTGTCGTCGGGTTTGTGCTCATGTACTTGCTGAAGGCCGATTCCTGTTCATGCGAAGGCAAGTCGCCAATGCGTTGAATGTCTCCCATACGTTTGACCGCATGGTTGATGGTTTCATTGGGTAGAAAGCCAACACCCGTGATGCGGTCCATGGCTCGTTCCCCCCATGGTGGGGCGTCATCCCACGGCGATGAGAACAGACCGCTGCTTTTGCTATCACGGATGCTGTAGTAGATGCTGGATATGAAGTGCTTTTCACCTTCTAGAGCAGAGTGCAGAGTCGGCGGTGATGGTGCCAGCAAGGCATCGATTTGTTGGGTGACGGATGCCGGAGTCTGTGGGCCGATTCGGTCGGCCGCATTGCTGAGCCAACGCAGCTCTTGGTAATGCATGGCCAAGGCAATCATGCTGGTTACCAGGTTGTTGGAGCTTTCTGCCAAGCGTTGGCGCAACACAGATATTTGCGTAACGGTGGCAGCAGCCTTCTCTGGCTGGCCATCCAGCCATTGCAAGGTGGCTAAGGCCAGACTCAACTCTTGGGTACGCATCAGCCAGGCATAGCGAGGCAGGTCGGCATAGAGATAAAAGGGCAAGGGATTGTTGAATTGCTTTGCCTGAGCTGCCGCATTAGCGCGTTGCAGCAATGGTCGGTAGTGCGTGATCTGCGCCTCGAAGCTGGCACGCTTTTGTTGGTACCAGGAAAAGCAGTCGCCTTCGCCGGGCGGACAACGTAAGGCGGTTGGCAGGATATCGGATCCACCTTTGGCGCCATCGATGGTTGGTGGCATTCCTTCGGTTGTATTGGGGTTGGCTTGCACCCAGGCGTGGCGTTCTATCTCACGTGTCAGGCGTTGACGCCCCAGCGCAATGGCCGGTGCGACAGCATCCTCCTCGTCTGCTGTAAAAGGCGCATCGAGTCCGGAGATGATGAGAAAACCGTTGTCTTGCAGTTGTTCTTCCGTCGGTGGCGTGTACTGCAGCGCACGCTTTGTGTCTTCACTCAAAGGAGCATCGTTCCAATTAGCTATTACCAACCACGCGTAGAAACCGAGCGCCAACAGAACAAAAAAGCCCAACAAATAGCCCAGAGCTTTGAGCAAGCGGCGCAGAACAGTCTTCATGGATGTGTGGCAGGGAAGATTGGATGATGATGCTTCTTCCAATCTATCATGCAGCTCTGAAAGTGCTGCTTTAAGCGCAACCCAGCTGTTGACGTTTGTCTGGTGTGTGTAAAACAGTCAAATTTGATAGCGCTCATGCATAAAGCGTAGACATGAAAAAACCCGGCCACCAAAAGGTGCCGGGTTTTGTTTCTCAAACCCTGGTGCAAAGCGCCAAGGTTTGAAGCGTGCGCTAGCGCAGCAGTGGCAATTACATGCCCATGCCGCCCATGCCACCCATGCCGCCCATGTCGGGCATGGCAGGAGCTGCGTCAGCCTTGGGGGCTTCAGCGATCATGCACTCGGTGGTCAGCAGCAGCGAAGCAACCGAAGCGGCGTTTTGCAGAGCGGTACGGGTGACCTTGGTGGGGTCCAGGATACCCATTTCCAGCATGTCGCCGTAGCTGTCGTTGGCAGCGTTGAAGCCGAAGTTGCCGTTGCCCTTGAGCACAGCGTCCACCACCACCGATGGCTCGCCACCGGCGTTGGCCACGATTTCGCGCAGAGGAGCTTCGATGGCCTTCAGCACCAGCTTCACGCCAGCGTCTTGCTCGGCATTGCCAGTAGCCAGGGCGCCCACAGCTTGCTTGGCGCGCAGCAGAGCCACGCCACCACCAGCCACGATGCCTTCTTCCACAGCAGCGCGGGTAGCGTGCAGGGCGTCTTCCACGCGGGCCTTCTTTTCCTTCATTTCGACTTCGGTGGCAGCGCCCACCTTGATCACGGCAACACCGCCGGCCAGCTTGGCCACGCGCTCTTGCAGCTTCTCGCGGTCGTAGTCGGAAGTGGCTTCTTCGATCTGGGCACGGATTTGCTTGACGCGGGCTTCGATTTCAGCAGCTTGGCCAGCACCGTCGATGATGGTGGTGTTTTCCTTGCCGATTTCGACGCGTTGGGCTTGGCCCAGGTCTTCCAGGGTCACCTTTTCCAGCGACAGGCCGACTTCTTCAGCGATGACCTTGCCACCGGTCAGGATGGCGATGTCTTCCAGCATGGCCTTGCGACGGTCGCCGAAGCCAGGAGCCTTGACAGCCACCACCTTCAGGATGCCGCGGATGGTGTTGACCACCAGGGTTGCCAGGGCTTCGCCTTCGACGTCTTCTGCAATGATCAGCAGAGGACGGCCTGCCTTGGCCACAGCTTCCAGCGTGGGCAGCAGGTCACGGATGTTGCTGATCTTCTTGTCGAACAGCAGCACGAAGGGGTTGTCCAAGATAGCGGCTTGCTTTTCTGGGTTGTTGATGAAGTAGGGCGACAGGTAGCCACGGTCGAACTGCATGCCTTCGACGACGTCGAGTTCGTTGTCCAGCGACTTGCCTTCTTCAACGGTGATCACGCCTTCCTTGCCGACCTTGTCCATCGCGTCAGCAATGATCTTGCCCACGGATTCGTCGGAGTTGGCGGAGATCGAACCGACTTGGGCGATTTCCTTGGAGGTGGTGGTGGCCTTGGATTGCTTCTTCAGCTCTTCCACCAGGGCGGCGACAGCCTTGTCGATGCCGCGCTTCAGGTCCATGGGGTTCAGGCCGGCGGCCACGTACTTGGAGCCTTCGCGCACGATGGCTTGGGCCAGCACGGTAGCGGTGGTGGTGCCGTCACCGGCGATGTCGTTGGTCTTGGAGGCCACTTCCTTCACGAGCTGGGCGCCCATGTTTTGCAGCTTGTCCTTGAGTTCCACTTCCTTGGCCACGGACACGCCGTCCTTGGTCACGGTAGGGGCGCCGAACGAGCGCTCCAGCACCACGTTACGGCCCTTGGGGCCCAGGGTGACCTTGACTGCGTTAGCCAGAATGTTCACGCCTTCCACCATGCGGGCACGTGCTTCACCGCCGAATACTACGTCTTTTGCTGCCATGTTTGGCTCCTAAATTTGAGATCAATCGGGCTGCTTGGCGCGCTGTTTAAATAAACCAGATCAGCGCAAGCAGCTATGAAAATATGGGTAACTGAGAGGGCTTGTGTCTTGGCCCGGCACCTGAGGGATCAGGGGCTGTCAGGCCGGTGACGAGCAAGCAAATCGCACGCGGCGAATTACTTTTCCACCACGGCGAACAGGTCTTCTTCCTTCATCACCAGCAGTTCGTCGCCGTCGATCTTGACGGTCTGGCCGGAGTACTTGCCGAACAGCACGCGATCGCCCACCTTGACGCTCATGGCAATACGATCGCCGTCGTCGTCTTGCTTGCCGGGGCCCACGGCCACGACTTCGCCTTGGTCAGGCTTTTCGGCAGCGTTGTCAGGAATATAGATGCCCGAAGCGGTCTTGGTTTCGTTTTCCAGGCGCTTCACGATCACGCGATCGTTCAGGGGACGCAGGTTCATAACAACTCCTTAATAGCAATACCAGGTTTTGATGAGGAAAGGCCCAGGCCAGAAGGCCGGACCTTGAGTGCAAAAACGTTCAGGGAAGAGAAATTAGCACTCTCGCCCTTCGAGTGCTAATAATAAGGTCATTTGCTGACAGTTCAAGGGCAGGGGCTGGAAAAATCCCTCGGATTCGGTCGTGCGCAGGACAGGTGGCACGACAAATAGCGTTCAGGCCCTTGTTTATCAAGACTTTATTGCAATGGGCGCAGGTCTTTGCAGGCTCAGGTGCCGAGGTCGATTTTCAGTGTGGCCGAGAGCATGGCCACCAGCAAAGCTTCGGCCTGGGCGTAGTCGACCGCATCCAACTGGGGCTTGCCCAGCAGCAAGGCAAACTGGGTGTGCTGGTCGACATAGCCTTGCGACAGCGCCCAGATGCTGAACATCAGCTGGGTGAAGTTGAGCTTGGCGATCAGGCCTTGCTCGGCCCAATGCTCAAACGCGGCCACATTGGTGGCCAGCATGGGCGCGATGCGCTCGCGCACCGCCTGGCTGGCATAGGGCGCGCCAGCAATCATCTCTTTGGTGAACAACTGGCTGGCAAAGCGGCGGGTCTGGGCAAAGGCGAATTTGGCGCGGATGTATTCGCGGATCTGTTGCTTGGGGTCGCCGTCTCGCGACAGCTCGGTCATGTGCGCCAACCAGTCGTTGAGCAGCGACTCCAGCACGGCCTGGTAAAGGGCTTCTTTGCTGGGGTAGTAGTACAGCAGGTTGTGGCGGCTGAAGCCGGAGGCTGCGCCAATCGCTTCCAGCGAGGCGCCTTCAAACCCATCGCGGGCAAATATTTCTTCTGCGCAGGCCAGGATGTGGTTTTGTTTGCGCAAGCGTGCCGCAGAGGGTCCGCGCAGCAAATGGTAGCCGCTGGGAGTGTCGGTGAAAGTTGCGCTGGAAGAAGATACGCGAGACATGGCAAAGCACAGGCAGGTACAGCGCCACTGGGGGCCGCGGGCGCCACCCCATTATTGTGAGGCCAGTTGCTGCGGGGATTGCGCAAAAACAGCGCACAACTGCGCTGTCAAATACTGCTGTAACGGCGCCCGGGTTCAGGCTTGGGGCTCGGCCAGGGCGGCCAGCGCATCGCCCGTCATGCGGTAGCGGATCCATTCGCTCTGCGGCTTGGCGCCCAGGCTGTCGTAGAACTGGATGGACGGCGTGTTCCAGTCGAGCACGCTCCATTCGAAGCGGCCGCAGTCCTTGTCGAGCGCAATGCGCGCCAGCCGGCGCAGCAAGGCCTTGCCGGCCCCGCTGCCGCGATGGGCCGGGTCGACATACAGGTCTTCCAGGTACAGGCCGTTGCGGCCTTGCCAAGTGGAGTAATTGAAAAAGTAGACCGCAAAGCCGACGGCCTGGCCGTCTTTCTCGCAAATCAGCACATGCGCGGTGGCACCTTCGCTGAACATGGTCTTGTGCACATGGGCCGGCGTGGAAAGCACCTGGTCCTCGGCGTGCTCATAAATCGCCAGATCGCGCACAAAACGCAAAATGGTGTCGGTGTCGCCGATGTTGGCGGGGCGGATGCTGAGTTCGTGCATAGCTATAAGGCGTAAAAAAGGCAGCTGACGCTGCCTGTTGGTATAAGCGGAAATGGCTCAATCGTAGTACATGGAGGCGGTAAAGCAACCTGGTTGGACTTCTTGGCGCTTGCGTTGGTGTGGCAGGCGATATTTGAAGTAATTGGGCGTGCTTGAGGCAGGAGAGAAGTGTGTGACCAGACTGCGGCGCGTGAGCGTTTCGTCCGTAATTTGGCTGCCGCCGTGCGCGAGGTCGGCACTCCAGATCAGTACATCGCCTTTTTTGGGGAGGAAGCTCTCGAGCTCAATGCCTTGCTCCTTGGCTCGCTGCACCAGCGAGTCGAGTTGGCCGAGGTGCTCTTCGTGCTTGTCTCGTTCGTGGTTGTAGTGTTTGTACTTGCCGCTATAGAGCCAGTCTTTGAAACTGTGGTGGCTGCCTGGATAGTAGATCAGCTCACCCGAGCCAGCCTTGACATCTTCCAGTGCGAGCCAGGAGGCGCACAGTTGCAGCGGCTTCTCGGACACCACATAAGCGGTGTCCTGATGAACGGCCTGGGTTGATCCGCGCTCGAAATGAAGGCCTTGGAAAGCCCAGATGTCTTCTTCGAATACCGTGCGCAGGAACTGCTGTGACGCGGCGTTGAAGATCATTGGGTGTGCACTGGGAAGGTGGTGGTAGGTGTCGAGAATCTTCGACAATGGCGCGCCCATGTTGGCCCCGTCCAGGCCCACAATGCCCTTGTCTTCAGGGCCGTAGACCGGCACGCTGACCTTCAGCGGGCTGGTGCCCGATTGCATGTGGCGGTCCAGGTCCGCCAGGTAGGCGTCGATCAGCTCGTGCGAGACAGCCTGTGGCAAGATCACGTAGCCGTCGCGAATGAACTTCTCCAACTGCGGGCGAATGGCTGCAATCTTGGGATCAGCCGCAGCCTTGCGCTCAAGCACTGCCATCGCATCTTTGCGGTCGGTCCACAAGCCGCCAAATTGGCTGTAGAACTCGGCACCTTGCTCATCACGTGCCAGCCCTTTGGGCACCGCTGTGCCGCCCAGGAGCGATCTCAGAAAATTCTTCATGCTGCTTCTCTTGTCTCTCAAAATGGCTTTGATGCAGGGATGTTATCAGCTCACTGGCGAGAGTACCTTCTGCAAAATCTGGAAATGGTCCTCGAAAAACTCGGCTTCACGGCCGCGGATGGCGTCGATGCTGAGCCAGAAAGCCTCGGCGGCGTCGTCGTCGGCGCGCACGGCAGGTTTTGATTTTTGAGCCAAGTCAAAGTAGTGCACGTGGGTGATGGTGCGACCGCGCTGGCTGCGGTCGGGGTGATCGAACACGGTGACCGATTGCAGCGCAGCTCGCAAAGCGGGTTCTTCGAGTGCGCAGTGGGTTTCCTCCTGCAGCTCGCGCAGGCACGATTGCCAGAGCGTGTCGCGCGGCTCCAGAAAGCCGCCGGGCAGTGCCAGCAAGCCTTTGCCGGGCGCGTGGCCGCGGCGGATCACCAGCACATCCTGCCCACAGCGCACCAGTGCATCGACGGTGACGAACACAGGCGGGTAGGGCGCGCTCGCCCACGAAGCCTTGTATTTGCGAAGCATTTGCCATTCTGTCTGCAGCTCGGCGTACGCGGGTGATTGGCTGAAGCGCTGTAAAAACTCCAGCGTGCTGGGCGGCAGCATGTCGGCCAGCGTGCTGAAGCCGGCGGCTTTTTCTGCATCGCTGGCGCCAAAGAAAGCATCACGGATGGGCGTGGCGTCGATACTGTTCTGGCGAGGCAGGCTGACCAGTTGCCAGCCCGGGAACTGCGCCAAGTAGCTGCTGCTGGCGTCTTTGAAGTGGCCGACCAGGCCGATGCGCGCACCGGGCCAGCTGTGGCTAGTGACGGCTTCGGTCACCGCCGTTACCCAGCGGGGCTCGTCGTAGTAATCGCGGATGGGCACAAACTCCACACGAGCTGCGTCTTGCGCGGGGAGCGCCGCGGCAAACATGCGCGCGCGTTCTTGCCACCTGAACGGGTTTTTCGGGCTGCGCGCCTGCAAGGCCGAACCGAGTACCACCACCACTTTGCTGGCGCGAGCCAGCGCTTGCTGCAGCAAGGCCAGATGCCCCAGGTGAGGCGGCTGAAAGCGCCCGATCAGAACGGCGATGTCAAAAGAGGGTGAGGCGTTGGCCGGAGTGGTTGAATCGGTCATGCAAAGCTTTTGCCGCAGGCGGGGTGCTGGGTATGGGTGGATCGGTGAGGCCGATTATGGGTAATAAGCGGCTATTGGCATCTGGCGCCCGGTGCCAAAGGCGCGCGGACGCAGGCGCAAGATGGGCGCAGCCTGGCGGCGTTTGTACTCGCTGCGGTGGATCAGGCGCTGCACTTTGGCGACCATGGCGCGGCCGGTTTCGGTGGTTTGCAGCTGGCCGACAAAGGCGCAGGCGGCGGTGTATTCCTGGGTGGACAGGCGCTGGCCTTCGATCAGGATTTTCAGAATCTCGTCGAGCATGGCGTACGGCGGCAGGCTGTCTTCGTCTTTCTGGCCCGGGGCCAGCTCGGCCGAGGGCGGCTTGTCGATGATGGCTTGCGGAATGATCTCGCGGCCCGCGCTGGCGTTGATGTGGCGCGAGAGCTCGAACACTTCGGTTTTGTACAGATCGCCAATCAGGCCCAGGCCGCCATTGGTGTCGCCATACAAGGTGCAGTAGCCCACCGAGATTTCGGATTTGTTGCCCGTGGTCAGCAGCAGGTGGCCGAAGGCGTTGCTGTATTCCATCAGGATGGTGCCGCGAATGCGGGCCTGCAGGTTCTCCAGCGGCAGGCCTTGCAGCGGCGCGGCAAAGCTGTTTTCGAACTGTGCGCTGTAGCCTTGTACCAGCTCGGCAATCGGGTGGGTCTTGAGTGCAATGCCGAGGTTGCGGCACAGCGCCACTGAATCGTCCACCGAACCGCTGGAGGAGTAGCGCGAGGGCATGGTGATGCCGACCACATTCTCCGGGCCGAGCGCCTCGGTGGCCAAGGCCAGCGTCAGGGCCGAATCGATACCGCCGGAGCTGCCCACCACCACCTGGCGAAAGCCGCAGCGCCGCGCATAGTCGCGCAGCCCGAGGATGATTTGCTGGCGGTAAAACTCCATCGTGGGCAGGCCTTGTGCGCTGGGGCGCGGCGCGGTCTGGCCGTCGCCCAGAGTGAACTGGCCATTGTCAAAACCCAGGGTGCAAGTGGCTTCGGTAAAGCGCGGCGCTTCCCACACAATGCCTTCGCCTGGCTGCACGGCAAACGAGGCACCGTCGAAAACGATCTGGTCCTGGCCGCCAACCTGGTTGACGTAGAGAATGGGCAGGCCGTGGCGCGTGGCCGCTTCGCTGAAGATCTGGTGGCGCTGTTCGCGCTTGCCCAGGTGGCTGGGACTGGCGTTGATGCTCACCACCACATCGGGCGCAGCGTCGGCCATGCGCTCGAAAGGGTTGGTGGCGTAGTCGGCGCCGCTGTCGTTCCAGCCGTCTTCGCAGATCAGAAAGCCCACTTGCATCTGGCCGATGCGCAGCACTTTGGCGGCATCGCGGCCGGGCTCGAAGTGGCGGCGCTCGTCAAAAATGTTGTAGGTGGGCAGCAATTGCTTGTCGTACTGCAGGCGCACGGCGCCGTCTTGCAAGACCAGCAGGCTGTTGTGCAGCGGTTTGCCTGGGCCTTGGTGGCGTGTAGGCGCACCCACTACCCAGTACAGCTGTGGCAGCTTTTTCGTCTCTTGCTGCAGGCGAGCAATGCCGGCATCGACCCGGGCCAGAAACTCAGGCTCGTCGAGCATGTCGCCCGGGTAGTAGGCGGTCAGCGACAGCTCGGGAAAGACTACCAGTTGCGCGCCGTCTGCCTGCGCACGCTGTGCAGCACGCAGCATTTGCGCGATGTTGCCGTCGATATCGCCGACCATCAGGTCCAGCTGAGCCAGTGTGATTTTGAGCATCGCCACTCCTTGCGCTGCCGCGCTTAGTTTTTGACGTGGAAGACTTGCTTGAGATAGGCGAGGTAGGTCTCGTCGTCGCACAAGGTTTTACCGGGGCTGTCGCTGAGCTTGGCCACGGGCTGGCCGTTGGCGTGGGTGAGCTTCATCACGATGTTCAGCTGTTTGAGCCCCATGTCGTTGGCCAGCTGGGTGCCTATACCAAAGCCGCACTGAATGCGGTCGGCAAAGTGCTGGTAGAGCGCCAAGGCGGCATCCAGCGTCAAGCCGTCGGAAAAAACCAGGCGCTTGGAGTTGGCGTTGATGCGCAGCTTGGCGTAATGCGCCAGCGCCTTTTCGCCCCAGGCGTACGGGTCGCCCGAGTCGTGGCGCAGGCCGTCAAACAGTTTGGCAAAGTACATGTCGAAATCTGCCAGGAAGGCATCCATGCCGACGGTGTCGGTCAGTGCGATGCCGAGGTCGCCGCGGTACTCTTGCACCCAGTCTTCGAGCGCGGCGATTTGGAAATCGCGCAAGCGCACGCCGTGGGCCTGGTAGCTTTGCAGGTATTCGTGCGCCATGGTGCCAATGGGTACCAGGTTCATATCGCGTGCCAGCAGCACGTTCGAGGTGCCTTTGAACCACTGCGCGGTCTGGCTGGCAAAGGCTTGCACCACCTCGCGCTGCCAAGGGCCGGAGAAGCGCCGGCGCACGCCAAAATCGAACAACTCAAACGGGTGGCGGTGCTTGGCCTCTTGCGCCAGCTCTTGCAGACGCACAATTTTGGCAGCCAGGCGCTTGCGCCCTTCGGCCAGAGCGCTGGCCTGGTCAAAGCGGCGGAAGTACAGCTCGTTGACGATGGAGAGCACAAAAATCTCAAAGCCCATCACATGCACTTGCGGCCCGTTGGCCACGATGTGCAGGCTCTCGCCATCAGCCCGGATGTCGATGAAATCGCGCTGGAACTGGAAGATGCGCAAAAAGTCGATGAAGTCGCTTTTCATGAAGCGCAGGCTGGCCAGGTAGTCGAGCTCGTCTTTCTTGAACTTGAGCTCGCACAGCGCATCGACCTCGGCGCATACCTCGGGCAATAGCTCAACCAGCGGGAACTCGGGCGTCGAGCGGCAGACAAAGCGGTAGGTGGACTGGGTTTGCGGGTGGCGGTGCAGCATGGCCTGCCACATCGTGAACTTGTACAAATCGGTGTCGAGCAGGCTGGTGATGATGGGCTGCATACCGCGTCTTTCTCAGTCAAAAAAGGAGAGCTGCCAGGGCTGGTTGGCCGTGTGCTGGCGCACTTGTCTGCTTATAAATGGAAGCTTGCGCTGGTTTCGCAGCGTACACCGATGGCGCGCATTTGCTGCAAAAAGGTTTCTTGTGCAGCCTCGAAACCGGCGACCGGGCTCATGCAATCGGTGAGCAGCACCAGGCGTGAATAGTCGCTGCTGCCCCAGAACTGGGCGAAATTTTGCACGATGTGTTCGGTGGTAGCGCGTACACAGTGGCTGCTGGCCTCACCCGCAATCACCAAGGTGTCGGTTTGGGCCAGGCGCTGGAGCAAGGTGGTGTTCAGACCGGTTTCCGGGTCTTGGGCATCGGGCACTTCGGCGCGGATGGCGCTGTAGTGCTCGGTCCACGGGTTCATGCCTTTGAAGATATGGTGGGCTGCGCGCAATTGGCTCTCTTCCCACTGACGGTAAGCCTTGAGCACAGCGGCGTGCACGCCATGCCCCCAGCTGCCAATCTCGCAGTGCATGGGCCAGACCATGAGCGTGTAGCTGCCCTGGGCTTCCAGCTGGTCGAGGTAAGCCAGGGTGCGCTCTCGCTCGGCGGCATTGCGCGGGGCAAAGTCGCCAGCGCGTACCTGGGCGGCAGTGATCTGGGTGAATGGCGTGACGGCTGAACCGTTGCGCTGCTGCCAGAAGGCTGGGTGGGCAATGTCATAGCTCTGGTGCGAATCCAGTGTCACCGTGATCTGGCTCAGGCTGGCGCTATGGGCCTCGATCCAGGCCGACAGGCGCAGCATGTCATGGTGGGCGCCGGCCACGGGCAACACGGGAGCCTGCACGGCATCAGGGTGCTCGGCGGGCTTGGAATACGCAGGCAGCCAATTGTCCGGCAGGTCGCAAAAATCGTTTTGCGGGTCGATGATGAGTAGCTGGGTGCTGGGTTTGCTCATGATTGTCACCTTCCATGTATGCTGCGATGTCTCCAGTTTAAAACACTTAAAACAGTTTTGCAACTAAGTAATCAAAGGATGATGTGAAATAATCGTTGAAAAGATGATTGATTTGGTAAAAAAATGAATCAAACCACTGAATCCAGAGAAGCGGTACAGGTCAGCGTGGATGTGGTGCTGCTCACGCTGGTCGAGCAGCAACTGCATGCCGTGCTGCTCAAACGTGCAGCCGCGCCATTTGCGGGTGTCTGGGCCTTGCCGGGTGGCTATATCCATGCCGATGAGGATAGCGACGCCCAGGCCAGCGCCGCGCGTGTGCTCAGAACCAAGGTAGGCATAGAGGGGGCTTATCTGGAGCAGCTTGCCACCTTCAGCGGCCCAGCACGCGACCCGCGAGGCTGGTCGGTGGCCATCGCCTATTGCGCGCTGCTGCCGGTGCAGAATCTGCCGCCAGACCGGGCGGATATCAGCGTGGTGCCCGTCTCGGCTCTGCCGCAGCTGCCGTTCGACCACCGCGATATCGTGGATGCTGCGTTGGCGCGCGTTCGCAGCAAAAGCCTGTATTCTTCGCTGCCCGTGCATCTGTGCGGCGAGACCTTCACGCTGCCGCAGCTGCAGCAGGTCTATGAAAACATTCTGGGCGAGCCGCTGAACAAGGTGAGTTTTCGCCGCAAGATGGACGAGATGGACTGGCTCGAAGCCGTCGCCGGCGCCATGCAAAGCGGCGGGGCGCACCGCCCGGCCCAGCTCTACCGCGTGAAACCCGCTTTTCGGCAGGAGCTGGCGCTGAGCCCAAGGGGTTTGTGAACAAAAAAGCCGCCTCAGTGGAGGCGGCTTTGTCTTGAGCGGAGCTGAATTACTTCAGACCAGCTGCTGTGCGTAGCTCAGCAGCTTTATCGGTGCGCTCCCAAGTGAACTCGGGTTCTTCGCGGCCGAAGTGGCCGTAGGCGGCGGTCTTGCTGTAGATGGGGCGCAGCAGGTCCAGCATCTGGATGATGCCCTTGGGGCGCAGGTCAAAGTGCGCGGCCACCAGTTTGGCGATTTCTGCATCGGGGATCACGCCGGTGCCTTCGGTGTAGACGGTGATGTTCATCGGGCGTGCCACGCCAATCGCGTAAGCCACCTGCACTTGGCACTGGCGTGCCAAGCCGGCGGCGACCACGTTCTTGGCTACGTAGCGGGCAGCGTAAGCGGCCGAGCGGTCTACCTTCGTTGGGTCTTTGCCCGAGAAAGCGCCACCGCCGTGGGGGCAGGCACCGCCGTAGGTGTCCACAATGATCTTGCGACCGGTCAGGCCGCAGTCGCCTTGCGGGCCACCCACCACAAAGCGGCCGGTGGGGTTGATCAGGTACTTGGTGTCCTGCAGCCACTCTTTGGGCAGCACGGGCTTGATGATCTCTTCAATGATGGCTTCGGTGAACGAGGCCTTCATCTTGGTGGCAGTTTCCGACTGGTCGGGGCTGTGCTGGGTGGACAGCACCACGGTGTCAATGCTGTGGGGCTTGCCATCGACATAACGCATGGTCACCTGGCTCTTGGCGTCAGGGCGCAGGAAAGGCAGGCGGCCGTCTTTGCGCAGCTGGGCCTGGCGCTCGACCAGACGGTGTGCGTAGTAGATGGGCGCAGGCATCAGCTCCGGCGTCTCGTCGCAGGCGTAACCGAACATCAGGCCCTGGTCGCCAGCGCCGGTGTTCAGCTCGTCGTCGCTGGCCTTGTCCACGCCTTGGGCGATGTCCTGGCTTTGCTTGTCGTAAGCCACGAGCACGGCGCAGCCCTTGTAGTCGATGCCGTAATCGGTGTTGTCGTAGCCAATGCGCTTGATGGTGTCGCGGGCGACCTGGATGTAGTCGACATTCGCGCCCGTGGTGATTTCACCGGCCAATACCACCAGACCGGTGTTGGTCAGGGTTTCGGCAGCCACGCGGCTGTGCGGGTCTTGGGTGAAAATAGCGTCCAGAATCGCGTCGGAGATCTGGTCTGCCACCTTGTCAGGATGGCCTTCAGATACCGATTCCGAGGTGAACAGAAAATCGCTGTTTGCCATAAATGAAAAAACTCCTTCAGTACTTGGGCAATTGCGTTGCCCGAGCCTGGAGGAGCCTGGCGAACGCTTTAGCAGTTTTGTTTTACCGTCGCCCTGCAAGTTGCTCTTTAACTCAGCGACCGCCTGATTGTAATGCCTTTCCTCTTTCGACTCTTTGCTGCGTTGCCGTTGTGGCTTTTGCATGGCCTGGGCGCAGGCCTGGGTTGGCTCACCTATGCCGCCTCACCCACCTACCGCAAGCGCTTTCAGGCCAATGCCCGGCAGGCGGGCTACCGTTTTGCCGAGGTAAAGAAGGCCGTCGGCCATGCCGGGCGCATGGTGGCCGAGGTGCCTCGGCTGTGGTTTGGCGCGCCTTTGCCCTGTGATATCCATGGCGAGCAGGTGATCGAGCAGGCCCTGGCAGCGGGCAAAGGGATTGTGTTTTTGACGCCACATATGGGCTGCTTCGAGCTGTCGGCGCAATATATGGCGCGGCGCTGGGGCGTGGTGCACGGGCCGATTACCGTTTTGTACCGGCCGGCGCGCCAAGCCTGGCTGGCCAAGCTGATGGAGACGGCACGCGCCCGCCCTGGTTTGGAATCTGCGCCCACCACCATGGCTGGCGTGCGCCAGATGATCAAGGCGCTGCGCCAGGGCAACAGCGTGGGCCTGCTGCCCGATCAGGTTCCGCCCGAGGGGCAGGGCCTGTGGACGCCGTTTTTTGGCAAACCCGCTTATTCCATGACCTTAGCAGCCAAATTGGCCCAGCAAGCCGGCGCGGCTGTTATATTGGCGCGCTGCGTGCGCAGGCCCTGGGGTCAGGGCTTTGATTTGCATGTGCGTGGTCTGACGGCGCCATTGCTGCCCGAGCTGGAAGCGGCGGTGCTGCAGATCAACCAGGAAATGGAGCGTTTGATTCGCGAGAGCCCGGAGCAGTACCTTTGGGGCTACGCGCGCTACAAGCAGCCCCGTGTCACCCCTGCGCTGCCAGCAGAAAGCAAGAAAAATGGGTAAGTTGTTTATTGGCTGGATGTGGCTTATGTCGCATCTGCCATTGCCGCTATTGCGCGCCATCGGTTGGTTGATGGGGCGCATTTTGTTTTATCTGGTGTCATCTCGTCGCAAAATTGCTTTGCGCAACCTGGAGCTTTGCTTCCCGGAGGAGAGCCAGGCGCAGCGCCGCAGTTGGGCGAAAGAGAGCTTTGTGGTTTTCTGCCAGACTTGGCTGGACCGCAGCTGGCTGTGGTTTGCGCCGCAGAAGACGGTGGAAAAGCGCACCCGCATGACCGGCGCTCTGCAAGAGCTGGAGGGCGATCAGTCCACCATCATCTTTGCGCCGCACTTCTACAGCATGGATGCGGGTGGCACCGCGCTCACCATTTACTGCAGCCGGCCTTTCACATCGATTTTCTCGACCCAACCGAATGCCGAAGTCGATGCCTGGATTCGCCAAGGCCGCCAGCGCTTTGGCGATGTACGCATGCTCAACCGCGACGATGGCGTCAAACCCATCATCGCCAGCCTGCGCAAAGACCATGGTTTGCTGTATTTGCTCTCAGATATGGACTTTGGCCCCCAAGATTCGCTCTTCGTGCCGTATTTTGGCCAGGTGGCGGCCACCATACCTTCGCTCTCGCGCTTTGCCCGGCTGGGCAAGGCCAAGGTGATCGGCATGTACACCAAGCTCACGCCGCAGGGCTACGAGGTGACGATTTCGCCGGCTTGGCAGAACTTCCCGACCGACGATGTCGAGGCCGACACCACGCGCCAGAACCGGGAGCTGGAAGCGCAGATCCGCACCATGGTGCCGCAGTACTACTGGGTGCACAAACGCTTCAAGACCCGGCCCGAGGGCCAACCATCGGTTTACCAATAAAAATAGCTTCCAGAGCTTAGTGAATTAGCGCTGGAAGCTATATATTTAATAGCGTCTAAATTGCTGCAGTGCAGCGAATTGTTGTAGCGACGCAACCGCCGTTGTCGCCAACCGTACAGTTGGGCGGCGGGCTTATTGGCCGGCCGCGGGAGCAGCTGCATCGGGTGCAGGCAAGCCCTCGGGGTGGGACCATTGCCACAGCAGCTGGGCCACCTTGTCGACGTTCTGTTTTTTCAGGGCGCTGAACATCATCACTTCACCACCGCCGGCATTCAGCTTGGTGATCGACAAGATCTTGGCTTGCTCGGCGCGTGTCAATTTATCAGCTTTTGTCAGCAGAACCAGGAACTTGAGGCCTTGTTCGACGCGCGGGCGAATAATGTCAAGCAGAGCTTCGTCCAGCTCGGTCAGACCCAGGCGCGGGTCGCACAGCAGCACAATGCCCGTCAGGCTGGGGCGGCTGACGAGGTAGTTCACCATCACTTGCTGCCAGCGCTGCTTGTCCTCACGCGAGACAGCGGCATAGCCGTAGCCAGGCAAATCGGCCAGCACCGCATCGGTCACGCCTTTTTTGCCCAGCGCAAACAGGTTGATGTGCTGGGTGCGGCCGGGCTTTTTGGAAGCGAACGCCAACTGGTTTTGCTGCGTCAAGGTGTTGATCGACGTGGATTTGCCGGCATTGGAGCGGCCGACAAAGGCGAACTCGGGCACATCGACGGCCGGCAATTGGTGCAGCTGTGCAGCCGTGGTCAGGAAGCGGGCGGTGTGCATCCACCCCAAGGCAGCCTTGCCATCGATGCTTGGCGTGTCTGCAACGGCTGGGGGGGTACTAGGTGTTGTCGTCATGTGCATTCGAGTTGATCTAAGGCATCATTGTAGAATCTGGCCGACTCGGCCTCATACCCATAAACCAGACAAAGTTCCACGATATGAAGTTGATCGCTCCTTTGTTGACGTCTGCAGTGCTGGCTTTTTCGTCTTTTTCTGCGTTGGCCGCCTCCGAGGCTGCGCCCAAGGTGGTCAAGCCCGATCTGGCCAAAGGGGAAGCCAGTTACACAGCAGTTTGTGCCGCTTGTCACAACGCCGACGGCAATGCGTCGATTGCGATCAACCCCAAGCTGGCGCAGCAGCACCCCGAGTATTTGCTCAAGCAGCTGCAAGAGTTCAAGACTGGCAAACGCAAGGAAGCGGTGATGCAAGGCATGGTGGCCTCGCTCAGCGATGCCGATATGCGCAATATCTCATACTGGTTGGCCACCAAGCCGGCCAAGCTGGGCTTTGCCAAGGATAAGGATGCCGTGGCACTGGGCGAGCGCATTTATCGCGGCGGCATTCCAGACCGGCAGATCGCTGCTTGCGCGGGCTGCCACAGCCCGAATGGCGTGGGGATTCCGGCGCAATACCCGCGCTTGGCGGGGCAGAATGCCGATTACGTGGCCAAAACCATGCATGATTTCCGTGATGGCAAGCGCAACAACAGCATCCAGATGACGGGCGTGGCCGCCAAAATGAACGACAAAGAGATCAAGGCCGTGTCAGATTACATCGCCGGCCTGCGCTGAAGCTGGCCCGGCGCAGCGTGCGAGCCGCTTCGCCCTTGTGCTGTGGGTGGATTCCGCTGTGGCGGGTGATCACTTGCGCTGCAAGGGCTAAGATGGCAGGCCATGCCGGGAAGCTTGGCTGACCCAAGAGGGGCGGACTGTTTGCACAAGAACAGTTCGCCTTTTGCTTTGTACCGATAGTGTTTTGATACCCATGTCTGATTCCTCCCCCGCAGCCACGCCGCCGCCTCGCAGCCGTCTGGACCGACGCGCGCTGTGGGAGCTTTTGTCGTCGATGCGCTTTGCCATCGCCTTGCTGACGGTGATCTGTATTGCCTCTGTCATCGGCACGGTGCTGCGCCAGCATGAGCCGGCGGCCAACTACGTCAACCAGTTCGGCTCGTTCTGGGCGCAGCTGTTTTTGGCAATCAAGCTCAATGCGGTCTACAGTGCCTGGTGGTTTTTGCTGATTCTGGCTTTTCTGGTGACCAGCACCAGTTTGTGCATTGCCAAACATGCACCCAAATACCTGGCTGATTTGCGCAATTACAAAGAGAACGTGCGCGCTGCCAGCTTGCAGGCATTTCACCACAAGGCCGAAGCGCATTTGGCCGAAACCGCCGCCCAGGCCGCGCAACGGGTGGGTGAGCAGTTGGCGCGCAGCGGCTGGAAAGTTCGCCTGCAAGAGCGTGGCGACGGCTGGATGGTGGCTGCCAAAGCCGGTGCGGCGCACAAAATTGGCTATCTGGCAGCGCACAGTGCCATTGTATTGATTTGCCTGGGCGGCTTGCTGGACGGTGATTTGATCGTGCGTGCCCAGATGCTGCTGGGCGGCAAAACCCCGTATACCGGAGGCGGCATGATTGCCGATGTGCCGGCGCAGCACCGCCTGTCGCTGAGCAACCCCACCTTCCGCGGCAACCTGATGGTGGCCGAAGGCTCGAAATCGGGCACAACGGTGCTCAACCAGTCAGACGGCATCTTGCTGCAGGAGCTGCCTTTCACGGTGGAGCTGAAGAAATTTATCGTTGAGTACTACTCCACGGGCATGCCCAAGCTGTTCGCCAGCGAGGTGGTGCTGCATGACCGCGAGACCGGCGAGGCGCTGGAAAAGCGCATCGAGGTGAACCACCCGGCCAGCTACAAAGGCATCGAAATCTACCAGTCGAGCTTTGACGACGGTGGCTCGCACTTGCAGCTGCGTGCCGTGCCGCTGGCTGCCGGCGCCAAGAGCTTCGAGATTGAAGGCCAGGTGGGCGGCTCTACCACCATCAACACCGGCGAAGGCAAGCCGCCGCTGCAAATGGAGTTCACCGGCCTGCGCACCATCAACGTCGAGAACATGGGCAACGCCGATGGCCCCACCGATGTACGCAAGGTGGATCTGAAATCCACGCTCGACAACCACCTGGGCGCCGGCAATAAGGTGCTCACGCCCAAAGAGCTTCGCAATGTGGGCCCGAGTGTCAGCTACAAGCTGCGCGATGCCTCGGGCCAGGCGCGTGAATTCAACAATTACATGGTGCCGGTCGACACCGGCGACGGCGTGCCCGTGTACCTGTGGGGCGTGCGCGATACCTTGGCCGATCAGTTCCGCTACCTGCGCGTGCCGGCCGACGAGAACAGCAGCTGGCGCGGCTTTCTGCGCCTGAAATCGGCGCTGCAGGACCCGGCGCAGCGCGAAAAGGCGGTGAGCCAGTACGTGACGGCCTCGGTCGGCACCGATCGCCCGGATTTGCGCGAGCAACTGCATGCTTCCGCCTTGAAGGCGCTGACCATCTTTGCTGGCGGCAACAACGAGCGAGGCGAGCACGTTGCCGGCCTACAGGCGATATCGGACTTCATGGAGCAGAATGTGCCAGAAGCCGAGCGCCCCAAGGCCAGCGAAGTGCTGGTGCGCATACTCAATGGCGTGCTGTTCGAGCTGATGCAACAAGCCCGTGCGGCAGAAGGTTTGGCCGCGCTGCCGCCCGACGAGAAAACGCAAAAATTCATGACGCAGGCTGTGCTGTCGCTGAGCGATGTGCAGCTTTACCCTGAGCCCGTGGTGTTTGAACTGACGGGTTTTGAGCAAGTGCAGGCCAGCGTCTTCCAGGTTGCCAAGGCGCCAGGCAAGACGGTGGTGTACCTGGGTTGTCTATTCCTGATTCTGGGCGTGTTTGCCATGTTGTATGTGCGCGACCGCCGCGTCTGGGTCTGGCTGGCGCCGCGGGCCGATGGTGGCAGCGATGCGCGCATGGCCCTGTCCACCAACCGCAAGACGCTGGACGTGGACCGCGAGTTTGAGGGGCTGAGTGAGAAACTGTTGGGCGTAAAGCCTGTTGGAGGCCATTGATGAATACCGCAAGCAATACGGCATCCGCTGTACCGGCGGGCAACGTGGTGCAAACCGTGCAACTGAGCGAAGGCTATTTCAGCAAACGCTCGCCGCTGGACTGGCTGTTTGCGCTGGCCTTGGTCGTAGGCGGCGCTTTTGCCTTGTACCTGTACGGTCACCACATGGATGTATATGAGAAAAGCATCCTCGTGCTCAGCGTGCCGTTCTTTGTCTGGTTGGGCTGGTTCTGGCGGCCGCTGCAGCTGTTGATGGTGGTGGTGACGGCGCTGTCGTTGCTGGCCATCGGCCTGTACCGGGTGGATGGCGCCGGGCAGATAGCGCGCTCCGAGACGGTGTTCGGGCTCAAGTACTTTCTCTCCAGCCAGTCGGCCATCTTGTGGATGAGCGTTTTGTTCTTCATGAGCACGCTGTTTTACTGGGTGGGCTTGCTCTCCAAGGGCGAAGGGTCAGCGCTGTCGGTGATAGGCACGCGCCTGGCCTGGCTGGCCGTCACCATGGCCTTGGTCGGCACCATGGCGCGCTGGTACGAGAGCTATCTGATGGGGCCGGATATCGGCCACATCCCCGTCAGCAACCTGTACGAAGTGTTCGTGCTGTTCGCCTGGATGACGGCGCTGTTCTACCTGTATTTCGAGCAGCACTACCAAACCCGTTCACTGGGCGCGTTTGTGATGCTCGTGGTGAGCGCTGCCGTGGGCTTTTTGCTGTGGTACACGGTGGTGCGCCAGGCGCATGAGATCCAGCCTTTGGTGCCGGCGCTCAAGAGCTGGTGGATGAAGCTGCATGTGCCCGCCAACTTTGTCGGCTACGGCACCTTTGCGCTGGCGGCCATGGTGGCGCTGGCGTACCTGCTGAAATCGGCTGCACAACGTGCGCTGTGGCTGGGACTGATTCTTGTGCCTGTAGTGGTACTGATCCTGCCTTTGCTGGGCTTTCGCTTGTTTGGCAACCCGGATTTTTTCCCGGCCATCGACAAGACGCTGCGCATGGCGATTCCGTTGGAGATTTTCTTTGCCGTCATGATTGGTGCCCGCGCCTGGATCAACCGCGCCACGCCCAAGCTCGAGGTGATGGACGACCTGATGTACAAGGCCATTGCCGTGGGCTTTGCCTTCTTCACCATCGCCACGGTGCTGGGCGCCTTGTGGGCGGCTGAAGCCTGGGGCGGCTACTGGAGCTGGGACCCGAAGGAAACCTGGGCACTGATCGTCTGGCTCAACTACGCGGCCTGGTTGCACATGCGCCTGGTCAAGGGCTTGCGCGGCACGGTGTCGGCCTGGTGGGCGCTGGTTGGCTTGGTAGTGACAACTTTCGCGTTCTTGGGCGTGAACATGTTCCTCTCGGGCTTGCACAGCTACGGCACGCTGTAAGCCAATGTCGCCGCTTTAGAAAACTCCCGTGCGCGGGAGTTTTTTCATGGGCGCAGCGCATATGCTGGGAATTTTGTATTCTGGGCACACTCCAACGGGCCTGCAGGAAGGACCACAGCATGCTGATACGCAACGACCACACCGGATTCATTCACCCGCGCAGCAGCGAGATCACGCCCGAGGCAGCGTATTGGGGGCGGCGCCAATGGCTGCAAATGGCGGCGGCCAGCGGCTTCTTGGCTTCGGCTGGTGGCGCGCTGGCTCAGAGCAAAAATGCGGTGGCTGGCCTCGCGCCTCTGGAAGCAAGCAAGTCCACCGTGCCGGGCGCGGTGACCATGGAAACGCTGACGCCGTATACGGATGCGCGCAGCTACAACAACTATTACGAATTCGGGCTGGAAAAAGACGATCCAATGCGCAATGCGCCGAGCCTGAAAACGCGGCCCTGGACGCTGCGGGTAGAAGGCCTGGTGAACAAGCCCAAAACTTTCGACATCGAGCAACTGCTCAAGCTCAGCGCCCAGGAAGAGCGCATTTACCGCTTGCGCTGTGTGGAAGGCTGGTCGATGGTGATTCCCTGGATCGGCTATTCGCTCGCCAAATTGCTGGCCCAGGTTGAACCACAAGGCAGCGCCAAATATGTGGAGTTCGTGACCTTGGCCGATGACAAGCAAATGCCTGGCCTGAAAAGCCGGGTGCTCGACTGGCCCTACACCGAAGGCTTGCGTCTCGACGAGGCCATGCACCCGCTCACGCTGCTGGCCTTCGGCATGTATGGCAACGAGCTGCCCAAGCAAAACGGCGCGCCGCTGCGCCTGGTGGTGCCGTGGAAATACGGCTTCAAAAGCGCCAAGAGTATCGTCACTATCCGCCTGACCGAGAAAGAGCCGGGCACAGCCTGGAACAAGGCGGCACGCAACGAATACGGCTTTTACTCCAACGTGAACCCCAGCGTGCCGCACCCGCGCTGGAGCCAGGAAACCGAACGCCGCATTGGCGAAGGCGGCCTGTTTGCCAAGCGGCATAAAACCTTGTTGTTCAACGGTTACGAAGCGCAGGTCGGCCAGCTGTATGCCGGCATGGATTTGAAGAAAAACTTTTAAAGCAACAACCGCAGCGTGTGCTGCGTTAGCGTCTACAACCCATGCAAACCACCATTGGCAAAAAGCTGCTGCGCCTGGCCTTGCACCTGCTGTGCTGCGCGCCTGCCGCTTGGCTTTTTTATCTGGCCGCCAGCGATGGGCTGGGGGCCAATCCTGCAGAGGCTTTGTTGCGCTCGCTGGGTGAATGGGCTTTGCGCTTTCTGTGCTTGGCGCTAGCCATTACGCCACTGCGGCAGTGGCTCCATTGGCCGCAACTGGCGGCATACCGGCGCATGCTGGGGCTTTACACCTTCTTCTACGCGAGCCTGCATTGGCTGGCGTATCTGGTTTTCGACATGGGGTTGGATTGGGTGGCCATTGTGGCGGATCTGCCCAAGCGCCCCTTCATCCTGGTAGGCAGTTTGGCCTGGCTACTTTTGCTGGCCCTGGCTGTTACTTCGGTGCCGGCATTGCTACGGCGCATGGGCGGTAAGCGCTGGCAGCAGTTGCACCGCAGCGTGTATGCGGTGGCGGTCTTGGCGGTGCTGCACTTTTTCTGGATGCGAACCGGAAAACAGCAGTTTGGCGAGGTCTGGCTGTACGGCGGTATCTTGGCGGCATTGCTGCTGGCGCGTGTGCTGTGGACAAGGCGCCGCAAGCGGGTAGAAGCAGTGCGGCGACCCGGGCAAACTGCGCCTAAGCCTTGACGGGCAGAGGCGAGATTGGCGTTTGCGGCAGGCTGTAGCTCTGGTTGTCCATCAGGTCGATACCACACATCAGGTGATCGAGCCAGTCGAAAAACTGCGCAATCGCCTTGCCCATGATGGGCGCGCCATGCTGCGGCACGATCAGCGAAATATCGAGCTGGCGCGCCATGGCCACCCACAGGCGCAGCACTTTGTTGGACACCATGTAGCGGCGATGGAAGCCTTCCATGAGAGGGATATGCGGCGCCAGATCGGTGACGGGCTTGCGGGCGAGATAGCCATCGGTGAGCGAGACACCCAGGTCGCCGGTAAAGAGAATGCGGCTGATCGGATCGTAGAAGTGGAAATTGCCTTCTGCATGCATGAAGTGCGCAGGCAAGATGTGCAATTGGCTTTGGCCCAGCGGCAAAATGCCCCCGGCATCTTGCACGCCGATGACGCGGTTCTCGGTTTTGCCCACCTTGGTGAAGTGCGGCACAAAACGCTCCCACACACGGGAGATGACCAGCGATGCCTTGGTGGAGGTGAGCCAGCGGTCGAGCGAGGCGATGATGTCCGGATCCGCGTGTGAGGCGATCAGGTACGAGAGCTTGTGGGGCGCGAAGTGGCGCACCATGCCCATGTACAGCTCGTTGAAGGCCAGGTTACCGCCCGGGTCGATGATGGCGCCGGTGCCATGGTCGACGATCAGGAACTGGTTGGCTTGCACGGCCTGCGCGTCCTCCTCGACGAGGTCGGTGAACATCAGACAGGCGTGCTGATCGTCGCGGTACAGCTCCACGGGTTCCAAAGCCATCTCTTCTACCAATTAGTTAGCAACACGCGACTGTAACTGCGTGTGAATGGCGGAGGCTTGATGTAACTCAAGCAGAGGGCTAATGAGCCTGGGCGACTTGCCAAGCTTTGCTGGTGAGCATTTGCTGCTACTGTTTTTGCTCTGGGCGAGCAGGGGCTGGCTGCATGACGAGTTCTGGCGTATCCGTGCGCGGGTCCAGCGTTTGGGGTAAGGTGGCGCGATTGGCCGCTGCCGGGTCCTGGGGCAGGTAGAGCGGGCCTTTTTGGCCGCAGGCCACCAAGACTGCCGCACCGCTGGCAAGGACAATCGTCCTGCATACAATTTGAGAAATACTCCGCATAGAACTATTGTAATGACCGAACTTGAATACCTGGACACGGCCGAGGAGCTGCTGCTGGCGGTGGAGCAAAGCTGCGACCGCATCAACGATGAGACCGAAGCCGATATCGACGCCCAGCGTGTGGGTGGTATGGTAACGCTCACTTTCGCTAACCGCAGCCAGATCATTATCAATCTGCAGCCGCCTTTGCACGAGGTGTGGATGGCCGCCAAATCGGGCGGTTACCACTACAAGTTCGATGGACAGAACTGGCGCGACACCAAAACCGGCAATGATTTTTATGCCGACCTGAGTCGCGATGCCAGCGCGCAAGCGGGCATGGCATTGGTCTTCCGGGTGTAAACAAGTGCCGCTCCAGGCTCGGTCTGGAGAGGCCTGAAGCAAAGAGCCCCGCAGTGCAGACTGCGGGGCTCTTTGTTTTGAGGTTTGGGGCGGACTCAGTCGCGGAACAGATCCAAGATCTTGTTGCGCTCTTCGGCATTGGGTGCCGGCACGGGAGAGGTGGCGCCAGGGATGGGGGTGTCCAGGCCCAGGTTGGGGGCGCTGCGAGCGTATTCCTCGTAATACCACTCGCCGCCCATGTTCACCAGGCCGCCTGGCGGCGTCATCTGCGCCACAGGTACGCCCTTGAGTGCGTGCTGCATGTAGCTGATCCAGATGGGCAGGCTCAGGCCGCCGCCAAACTCGCGTGCGCCCAGGCTGCGTGGGTTGTCGTAACCCATCCACACCACGGCTGCATTGGTGGGCTGGAAGCCGGCAAACCAGGCGTCGACCGAATCGTTGGTGGTACCGGTTTTGCCGTAGATATCGGGGCGCTTGAGCTGGGCTTGCGCCTTGGCGGCGGTGCCGTAGCGCGCCACATCTTGCAGCAGCGAATCCATCACAAAGGCATTGCGTGCATCGACGGCACGTGGCAAGTCTTCCACTGCAGGCGGCGTAAATTCGGACAGCACGTTGCCCCGGTGGTCGGTGATCTTCGCGATCAAATACGGGTTCACGCGGTGGCCGCCGTTGGCAAACACCGAATAGCCTGCGGCCATCTGCATGGGCGTTACGGCACCGGCGCCCAAGGCCATGGGCAGGTAGGGCGGGTGTTTTTCGGCATCAAAGCCGAACTTGGTCACCCATTCCTGGGCCTTCTTCGGGCCTACCGACTGCATGACGCGGATCGTTACCAGATTCTTCGAGCGGGCCAGGGCCTGGCGCATGGTCATCGGGCCATCAAAGCGGCCGTCGGAGTTTTTGGGCTCCCAGGGCTGCTGGCCGCCCGAGCCGGGGAAGGACAGCGGAGCGTCGTTGATCACGGTGGCCGGGCTGAAGCCTTTTTCCAGCGCGGCCGAGTAGATAAAGGGCTTGAAGCTGGAGCCCGGCTGGCGCCAAGCCTGGGTGACGTGGTTGAACTTGTTCTTGTCGAAATCAAAACCACCCACCAATGCTTTGAGAGCGCCGGTGCGCGGGTCCAGCGAAACAAAGGCGCCTTCCACTTCGGGCAGCTGGGTCAGCTCCCAGGTCTTTTTGCTGGTTTCCATGATCCGTACCACGGCGCCGGGGCGCAGCTTGATGTTGGGCGGTGCTTTGTCGCTCAAGCCCGATTGAACAGGTTTGAGGCCGTCGCCAGTGATGTCGATCGGGTCGCCATCGGCACGTATCACCACCACCTTGCGGGGCGATGCCTCCAGCACCACGGCGGCGAGCACATTGCCGTTGTCGGGGTGCTGGGCCAGCACTTCGTCAATCGCATCATCGCGTTCCTGGCCGGTCTTGGGTAGGTTGATGAACTTCTCGGGGCCACGGTAGTGCTGGCGCTTTTCGTAATCCATGATGCCTTTGCGCAAGGCTTCGTAGGCGACCTCCTGATCGCTGGCGATCAGCGTCGTGTACACGTTCAGGCCTCGGGTATAGGCCTCGTTGCCATACTGCGCAAAGATCAGTTGGCGTGCCATTTCTGCCACGTATTCGGCGTGGACTTTGCTGTCTGCAGAGCTGGGACGAATGCGTGGTTTTTCCGCGTCGATGCGCCCTTGGTCCGCTTGCGCCTTGGTGATAAAGCCGTTTTCCTCCATGCGATCGATGATGTAGAGCTGGCGAATCTTGGCGCGCTTTGGGTTGCTGACCGGGTTATAGGCCGAGGGCGCTTTGGGCAGGCCCGCCAGCATGGCGGCTTCTGCCACCGTCACGTCCTTCAGTGGTTTGCCAAAGTAGGTTTCGGCTGCGGCAGAGAAACCATAGGCGCGGTTGCCCAGGTAGATCTGGTTCATGTAGATTTCCAGAATCTGGTTTTTGCTCAGCGTGTGCTCGAGCTTGAGCGTCAGCAAGATTTCATAGATCTTGCGGGTATAGGTTTTTTCGGAAGACAGGTAGACATTGCGCGCTACCTGCATGGTGATGGTGGAGGCGCCTTGGGCTTTTTCGCGCCCCAGGTTTGCGAGCAAGGCGCGCGCCAGGCCTTTGTAGTCGACGCCGTTGTGCTCAAAAAAACGGGTGTCTTCGATAGCCAACACCGCATTCACCATCAGCTGCGGAATCTCTTTGATGGGCGTCAAATTTCGACGCTCTTCACCAAATTCGCCCAGCAAGGCCCCTTCTGACGAGTAGACTCGCATGGGCAGTTTCGGCTTGTAGTCGGCCAGCTCGGAAACATCGGGCAAATTCGGGTAGGCCATGGCCAGGCCCACGCCGACGACCACCACTGCTGCAATCGCAAATGCAATCAGCAGGGCCATCAGGCCAGCAAAAAACTTGAAAATCTTCTTGCCCAGGCTGGAGGGCTTGGGCTGTGGCTTTTCTGGGGTTCTGCGTGAGAGCGGTGCGTCTGGATTCATTGGGACAGACAGTCTGTGAAGGCTTGCATAAGCCGAGAATGCTATCACGCGGACCATGGCTGCGCTTACGGGAGGGGGCGCAGTTTAGACAGGGCGAAATGTCATGCAAAGATCAATGAATGCCTTGTATCGTATTGTTTTGACAACGAATTGAAGCGCAGATCACGTCGTGCTTTGCCGCACGGCTATCTTGCTGATAGCATCCATAGAGGGTGTTAAGTTTTGTAGCTCAATATAGAGCAAATAAGGGAGGAGCCCATCTTGGTCTCAATGGGATCTTTGTTCCGACGCCAGCCACCAAGCCTGTTGGGCATTGATGTGAGCGCGTCGAGCATCAAGTTGGTAGAGCTGGGGAGGACGGGCGGCGGTCAATATGTGGTTGAGCGCTGTGCCCAAGAACTTCTGGAGCCTGGCTGGGTGACCGAGTCAGGCATTGAGCGTTTTGACGAGGTGGCCGATTCGTTGCGTCGCTTGGTCAAAAAAAGTGGTACACGCACCAAGCAAGCTGCTTTGGCGCTGCCACTGTCTGCGGTCATTCAAAAGAAGATCGTGCTGCCGTCGGGCCTGTCCGAGCTGGAAATGGAGTTCCAGGTCGAATCCGAAGCCAATCAGTACATTCCTTTTTCGCTCGATGAGGTGAATCTGGATTTCTGCGTGATTGGCCCCTCGGCCAATTCGGTAGGCGATGTGGATGTGCTTATCGCTGCGGCCCGCAAGGAAACCGTGCAAGACCGCCAAGGTCTGGCAGAAGCGGCTGGTCTCAAGCCTGCAGTGCTGGAGATTGAATCCAATGCGACTGCCTTGGCTGCGCGGCGCTTGATCTCCAACATGCCGAGCAAAGGCAAAGATGCCTTTATCGCCATTTTTGAAATTGGCGGCAATGCCTCGTTCCTGCAGATTATCTACAACAACGAGGTGATCTATGAGCGTGACCAATCTTTCAACGGTGGCCAGCTCACGCAAATGATCATGCGCCAATACGGCTTTTCGCAAGAAGAGGCCGAGCAGAAAAAACGCAACAACGATTTGCCGACGGATTACAAAGCCATCGTGCTCAAGCCTTTTGTCGAAAGCGTGGGGCAGGAAATCAACCGTGCCTTGCAGTTTTTCTTTACCAGCACTCCTCACAACCGCATTGACCACATCTTGCTCGCTGGCGGCTCGGCCGTGATCAGCGGCTTGGCCGATGAGGTGATTGATGCCACCGGTTTTGCTACCTCGGTGGCCAATCCATTTGAAGACATGGTGATGGAAGCGGTGGTGCGTTCGCGCAGCAAAAGCAAGGATTTCTCCACCTATCTGACCGCCTGTGGTCTGGCCTTGCGGAGGTATGCAGAATGATCTTGATCAACCTGCTTCCCCACCGCGAGCTTGCGCGCAAGAAACGCAAAGAGAGCTTTCAGGTCTCCATGCTGGCGGCGGCCATGGCAGGCGCTGCCATTTGTGGCGCCATCTATTTGTATTACCAGTACCGGATAGACCAGCAAGAACAACGCAATACGACGTTGACCAACGAGATCAAGGCGCTGGATGCAAAAATTGCTGACGTTGCGAAGATCGACGCAGAAATTGAAGCACTGAAGGCCCGTCAGAAAGCGGTGGAAGACCTGCAGTCAGACCGTAATCTGCCCGTGCACCTGCTCAACGAGCTGGTGGTGCAGCTGCCCGATGGCGTGTATGTCGAAAGCCTCAAGCAGCAAGACCAGACGGTGCAAATCCAGGGTATCGCGCAGTCCAATGAGCGGGTGTCCGAGTTGCTCAACAGTCTGGCCACCAAAACGCCATGGTTGTCCAAGCCAGAGCTGGTGGAAGTGGTGGGAACCACCACCCAGATCAATGCTAAGGAGAAAAAGCGCGTATCGAGCTTTAACCTTCGGTTCCGCTTGGTGCGTTCCAGCGAAATGGAACCTGCCGCTGCTGGCGAGAAAAAGAAATAGGAACTGGTATGGCATCGAAAAAAAATATCCAGTTGGGAGAGGGTTTCAATAGCCTGCAAAGGCAGTTCCAAAATCTGGACCCCAAAGATCCGTCGCTGTGGCCTGCTGCACCACGGTGGATGTTGCTGCTGGTTATCGCTGCGGCGGTTGCTGCGCTGGGCTGGTTCCTGTACCTGAACAGCTTTGACGAGGAGTTGACTACCTCGCAAAACAAAGAGCTACAGCTCAAAGAGGACTACAAAACCCGCTTGCGCAAGGCGGTGAACTTGGAGCCGCTGCGCAAACAGCGCGAGCAAGTGCAGCAGTACGTGACGCAGTTGGAAAAGCAGTTGCCGAGCAAGGCTGAAATGGCTGCGTTGCTGTCTGATATCAACCAGGCGGGTATTGGTCGGAGTCTGCAATTTGACCTGTTCAAACCGGGGCAGACGGTGGTCAAGGATTACTACGCCGAGTTGCCTATTTCGCTCAAGGTCAACGGCAAGTACCACGACATTGGTTTTTTTGCGGCAGATATCGCCAATCTGTCCCGGATTGTGACACTCAACAATATGAGCCTTTCGCCGGCCAGCAAGGAAAGCCCCACCTTGGTGCTAGACGCAACCGCAAGAACCTTCCGCTATCTGGATCCGCAAGAGCTGAAAGAGCAGGCGGATGCCAAAGCCAAAAAGAAATAAGGGAGGGGTATGAGAAATATAGTCAAAATTATTGCTTGTACCTTGGTCGCCATGTCCTTGTCCGCCTGTGAAGATGAAGGCGACAACCTCAACCAGTGGATGCAGGAGCAGCAGGCGGCAGCAAGACCCTCGGTCAAGCCTATCAGCCCGCCCAAAGAATTTGTGCCGCAGGCCTATGTCACTGCATCTACGCTGGATCCCTTCAGCAAGGAGCGTTTGGCAGCAGTGCTGGGTGGCAGCAGCACTGCACCCGCAACATTCTCGGATGCACTGGTCGCCAAGGAACGCCTGCGGCGCAAAGAGCAGCTGGAGTCTTTCCCCTTGGATAGTATTTCCATGGTGGGATTTTTGAAAAAAGGCAGTGCCAATGTTGCTCTGATCAAGGTCGATGGATTGATCTACCAAGTCAGCCAGGGGATGTACATGGGGCAGAACTACGGCAAGATCAAAAATATCAACGAGAGCTCAATCACTATGCGTGAAATTGTTCAAGATGGTGTGGGTGAGTGGGTAGAGAGAGATGCAGTGCTAGAGCTGCAGGAGGCCAAAAAATGAAAAAATTCACTCTTTTGATTCCTTTGGCGGCTTGTTTGCTGCCGGCGCTGGCCATGGCGCAAGGCAAAATCAACAAGGTGTCGACGCTGGTGCGCGATGGCATGGAGCTGGTGAAAATCGAGACGGAGGGGGCTCCACTCGTACTGCCTGAAACCTTCAGCATCCAGTCTCCCGCCCGGGTGGTTTTGGATCTGCCAGGCTTCAAGAGCGCACTGCCCAACAATCGCATGGAGCTGAACCAGGGCAACCTGCGCTCGGTCAATGTGGTCGAGACTGACACCAAGGCGCGTTTGGTGCTGAACCTCAAGGAAAGCACCACCTACAAGACCGAAGTCAGTGGCCAGGATTTGTTGATCGCGATTCAACCGGCTGTCAAGCCAGTCGCCGTCAATCAACAAGACCAGCAGTTTGCTGCGGATGGCAATGCCTATTCGCAGCCCTTGTCGGATGTGGATTTCCGCCGTGGCAGTGATGGTGCAGGCCGGTTGATCATTGCTCTGCCTAATAACAAGGTGGGTGTGAACATCACCAAGCGCTCGGATGGGCTGACGCTGGAATTGCAGCACACGACCTTGCCTGAGGGCTTGCGTCGCAAACTGGATGTGGGTGACTTTGGCACCCCGGTGCGCTTGATCTCTTCTCGGCAAGCGGGGGGAACCAGTTTCGTCGATTTGAGCAATACCGGTGAATGGGAGCATTCCGCCTACCAAAGCGACAACCAGTTTGTGGTGGAAGTGCGTCAGCGCAAATCTGATCCTAACAAGCTGGGCTCGGGCGGCAGCTTTACTGGTGAAAAGCTGTCTTTGAGCTTCCAAAATATTGAAGTGCGCTCCTTGCTGCAGGTGATTGCAGATTTCACCAACTTCAATATCGTCACCTCGGACACGGTGAATGGTTCTTTGACGCTGCGCCTGAAAGATGTGCCTTGGGACCAGGCGCTGCAAATCATTCTGGATTCCAAAGGTCTGGGCATGCGCAAGGCGGGGACGGTGCTGTGGATTGCACCCAAGGATGAGATTGATGAGCGTATCCAGAAGGATTTTGATGCTGTTGCCAAGCTGGAAGAAAAAATGCCGGTGCAAACCCAGGCTTTCCAGCTGAACTACGCCAAGGCAACCGAATTGCTCAAGCAAATCACTACCGTCCCCAGTAATTCGGGTGGTGGTGGTGGCAATAATATGCAGAACCGGTTTCTGACCCCTCGTGGTTCGGCGATGGCAGAACCACGGACCAACCAATTGTTTGTGACCGATATTCCGCAAAAACTGGAAGAGTTCCGCCGCCTGTTGGTGACATTGGATGTGCCTGTGCGGCAGGTGTTGATTGAAGCCCGAATTGTGGAAGCCAGCGATACATTCGGACGCTCACTGGGTGTTCGCTTGGGCGGTGGTGATTTGCGTGCAGTCAAAGGCGGAGATGGCGGCTATTCGATTGGTGGCGGTAACAGAGTTGGATTTGGAACCAGCTACAGCAATGCGGTGGGGACCACAGGTTTGGGGGGCTCCGTGGATGTAGGAGGGAATTTTGTCAACCTACCAGCTGCGAGCTTGGGCTCCGGCCTTAATAATGGCACCTTCGCGCTGTCGATCTTCAACTCTGCGGCCAACCGTTTTCTGTCTTTGGAGTTGTCGGCGCTGGAAGCGGATGGCAAGGGTAAAGTGGTTTCCAGCCCAAGGCTCATCACAGCAGACCAGACTAAAGCGTTGATTGAACAGGGTACTGAAATACCGTACCAAAACTCCGCGCAAAATGGTGCTACCACGGTTGAGTTCAAGAAGGCTGTGCTCAAGCTGGAGGTGACGCCGCAAATCACTCCAGAGGGCAACATCATCATGGATTTGGATATCGCCAAAGATTCCAAAGGAGAAGAAACCACTGGTGGCCCGGCGATTGATACCAAGCATGTCAAGACCCAAGTGCTGGTGGAGAATGGTGGAACCGTGGTGATTGGTGGTATTTTTGAGCTGATTGAAAGTGAAAATATTAATAAAATCCCTTTGCTTGGGGATATTCCAGTGATGGGTAACTTGTTCAAGAATAAAAAGAGAACTTCAGAGAAGAAAGAGATGTTGGTCTTCATTACCCCAAAAATGATTTCTGATCGTGGTGAATTGCGTTAATTGAGGTGGGCTTATGAATATTTTTAAATCGTTGGCATTGGTGCTGCCATTGGCCTTGGTGGCCTGCGGTGGCGGTGGTGGAGATCCTGGAACCCCACCAGGCGGGACGACAGATCCTAAAACCGGCACCGTTTCGGTTCAGCTATACAACGGAGGTGGTACCAAGGAGACGAGCACCAGTACTATTTCAGCATCTGACGTGTCTGGGCATGTCAAAGCTACAGTGGCTGACGCTTCGGGCAAGCCCGTCAGCGGCGCCATTGTGAAGTTCGCCGAAAATGGTGCAGGCTTGCTGACTTTTAGCCCCGCATCGGGTACCGCGCTGACTGACAGCAAGGGCTTGGCAGAAATTGATGTTAAAGCTACGTCGTTGACCGGAACTGGTGCTACTCAGATCACGGCGGCTGCAAATATTCCCCAGAAGACGGGAGATCCAGTCACCGTGACTGGGACGCATAACATCGCAGTGACAAATGCAGTTACGGAAGATCCGCAAAAGGCAGCAGCCGCTATTAACTTTACAGCAGTGGATCCTGCTGACAAGTCGATTGTGGTGGCCGGCGCTGGTGGCAATGGTCGCTCAGAAACGGCACTTCTAACCTTCACCGTGGTTGATTCGTCGGGTGTGCCAATTAAAGGGGTGGTCGTGGATTTCTCGGTGGTACCTGCAGACAGTGTCACCTTGAATACGTCTACTGGCAGTACGAACTCTTCAGGCCAGGTTCTTGCATCCGTAAACTCCAAGGCACAACCGACCTCGGTGATTGTGAAGGCAACTGTCAATGGCCGAGCCATCAGCACACAGTCTGATACGTTGACAGTGACTACGGATATTGCAACTCAGCGTGGCTTCGACTTGTCTGCTAGCAAGTACAACTTGGATTACGACCTTTCTGGTGACACATCCCAGGTCACGGTTCGGGTGGTGGATAGAAATGGCAATCCTGTTGCCGACGGTGTTCCTGTGGTTGCCGTGACTCAGTATGGCAGCGTAGGTAGCTCCGGCCGTGGTGGTTGTACCACCGCCAACGGTGGTTGCACGATCGACTACAAGGTGCAAAACCCACGCCCAGCAGATGGGGTCGAAGTGCCTATCGTGTTCTCCACGCAGACTGGTCAAGGCGATAAGATTTCTGGCTCGCTGACATTGTGGGTCACTTCAGTGGCTAAGGCGAATTTCTATTCTGCAACTACAGGACAAGTAATTGTCTCGTCGTTGGCACCCACCATTACCAATCCCAAGACCTGCCAGCTTTCTACGACACGGGTGTTTATCGGTACAGAAAAAGGTTTTGCTCTGCCTGCAGGTACCACGATCACTCCACGTTCGAATACGCAGTTGGCTTCTCCAAGCATTGTGTATGGCTCGCCTACGCTGGATCGAGCATCGACCCGCACCGTTCTGGATATCAGCGGTACCCGTGAAGAAGGCAGCGCTGCCGATGATGTATGGATTTTTATTATCAAGTCACCCAACGGTACTGTGAAGGAAGTGACCATGAGCGTTAAGCTGCCAGCCTGTATCAAGGACACTGGAACTGGAACTGGAACTGGAACTGGAACTGGAACTGGAACTGGAACTGGAACTGGAACTGGAACTGGAACTGGAACTGGAACTGGAACTGGAACTGGAACCGGCACCGGCACCGGCACTGGTGGTGCCACGGTCGGCCCCAACTGATAGTAAACACACCAGCAATGGCACCTTCGGGTGCCATTTTTTATGCCAGGGCCGCAAGTGGAGCGTTGGCAGTTCAGGTACGATGCGCGCATGACTCGTGCTATCACCTTTATCGGCCTGCCTGGCTCCGGCAAATCCACCATTGGGCGCCAGCTTGCCCGGCACTGGGGGCTGGAGTTTGTCGATTCGGACCAGGTGCTCGAGAGCCGGCTGGGTTGCAGCATCAAGGACTTTTTTGCCAGCCAGGGTGAGGTGGCTTTTCGCGATGCCGAGGCGCAGGTGCTGGCTGAGCTGGCGCAAAGCGACAAGATCGGCATTTTGTCCACAGGCGGCGGTGCAGTGCTGCGGCCAGAGAACCGTGCCGTCTTGCACGCCAACACCACGGTTTTTTATTTGCAATCCAGCCCCGAAGACATTGCCCGCCGTTTGCGCAACGATACCAACCGCCCCTTGCTGCAGGGCGACGATCCGCTCAAGCGCCTGAAAGATCTGCTGGCGGTGCGCGCGCCCTTGTATGAAGAGACGGCGCACTACATCATCGACACCGTGCGCTGCTCTACCGCGCAGGTAGTGCGCAAGGTCACCATGCAGGCCGAATTGGCGGGTGTTGTGCCGCTGCCAGCCGGTGCGGCGCCATCCGCGTCATAATCAAAAGCTGGCAACGCCTTTGTTGCCGTCTTTTGCATTAGCCACTGTGACCGAAACTGTTCATATCGATCTGGGTGATCGCTCTTACCCCATTGTGATTTCTGGCGGCGCGATGGCGCATGCCGAGACTTTTGCTGTCTGCCCCAAGGCTTCGCTGGCGCTGATTGTCAGCAACGTCACCGTGGCGCCCTTGTATGCAGAACGCCTGAAAGCCCAACTGCTGCAGCGCTATGCGCGCGTGGAAGTGCTGCAACTGCCTGATGGCGAAGAGCACAAGAACTGGCAGACCCTGCAGTCTGTTTTTGACACGCTGCTGAAAAACGGCGCTGACCGCAAAACCGTGCTGTTTGCGCTGGGCGGCGGTGTTGTGGGCGATATAACGGGTTTTTCCGCCGCTTGCTATATGCGCGGCGTGCCGTTTGTGCAGGTGCCTACCACTTTGCTGTCGCAAGTTGATTCGTCGGTGGGCGGTAAAACCGGCATCAACCACCCGCTGGGCAAAAACATGATTGGTGCTTTCTACCAGCCGCAGCTGGTGGTGTGCGACCTGGACACGCTCGATACCCTGCCGGTGCGTGAGCTCAGCGCCGGTCTGGCCGAGGTGATCAAGTACGGTCCCATCGCCGATATGGATTTTCTCGCCTGGCTGGAGAGCAATATCGACGCCCTGATGGCACGCGACAAAAAAGCCCTGGCCTTTGCGGTGCGGCGCAGCTGCGAGATCAAGGCCGATGTGGTATCCAAAGACGAGAAAGAGGCCGATCTGCGCGCCATTCTCAACTTCGGCCACACCTTCGGCCACGCGATCGAGGCGGGCATGGGTTACGGCGTCTGGCTGCATGGCGAAGGCGTGGCCGCCGGCATGGTGATGGCGGCTGAGCTCTCGTTGCGTCTGGGCTTGGTGGAGAGCGCTTTTGTGCAGCGCTTGCGCCAGCTGATTGAGCGTGCTGGTCTGCCCGTGCGCGGCGCGGTGATCGACCAGCAAGACAACGCTGGCCGCTATCTGGAGCTGATGCGCCACGACAAAAAATCGCAGGCGGGCGCCATCCGTTTTGTGCTGATCGATGGCCCAGGCAAAGCCATTGTGCGCGAGGCTCCCGATGCCATGGTGCGCGAAGTGATCGACGCTTGCTGCGCCGGTTGATCTGACAGGCAGCAAAGGGCGAGGGCATGGCGACAAGCGATCAAATCCCCGTCTGGACCGAAGCCGGTCTTGCGCCCTATGCCTGCTTTTCGCACCAAAGCAAGGGCCGTATCCATGCGCAAGATGCGGCGCCTACGCGCAGCGAGTTTCAGCGGGACCGTGACCGCATCGTGCACTCGTCAGCGTTTCGTCGCCTGGTCTACAAGACCCAGGTATTTCTGAACCACGAAGGCGACCTTTTTCGCACGCGGCTCACGCATTCGATCGAGGTGGCACAGCTCGGCCGCTCCATCGCCCGGGCCTTGCGCATCAACGAAGACCTGACTGAAGCCATCTGCCTGGCGCACGATCTAGGACACACCCCGTTCGGCCATGCCGGGCAAGATGCGCTCAATGCCTGCATGCAGGATTACGGCGGCTTTGAGCACAATCTGCAAAGCCTGCGCGTGGTGGACTATCTGGAAGAGCGCTACCCCGGTTACAGTGGCCTGAACCTGTGTTTTGAAACGCGCGAAGGCATTTTGAAGCACTGCTCCGCAGCCAACGCCCGCAAGCTGGAAGCGCGCGAGCCCGGTGGCGTAGGCCAGCGTTTTTTGCTCGGCCAGCAGCCGGCGCTGGAAGCGCAATTGGCAAACCTGGCCGACGAGATCACCTACAACGCGCACGATGTGGATGACGGCGTGCGCTCGGGCCTGATAAGCGTTGAGCAGCTGATGGAGATCCCCCTGTTTGCCCGCTATGCGCAAGAGGCCTTGCAGGAATATCCGCAGCTGCAAGCCGCAGACTGGCAGCGGCGCTGGTTGTACGAGGCGATCCGGCGCATGCTCAGTGAGCAGGTTTACGATGTGATTCGCCACACCAACACTGCCTTGCAAGCTGCCCAGCCTGCCGATGCCAATGCGGTGCGTGCCTTGCCGCCGCTGGTCGGTTTCAGCGAAGCCATGCGCCAAGACTCGGCCTTGCTCAAGCGATTTTTGTTCAAAAACCTGTACCGCCACCCGCAAGTCGTCGACACCACGGGCCGCGCCAAAGTGGTGGTGCGCGAGCTGTTTGCGATTTACCTGGAGCGCCCTGCCGAGATGAAGCCGCGCTTTGCCGAGCGAGCGCAAGATTTGGCGTTGGCGGCGCGTGCGCGCGTAGTGGCGGATTTTATTGCCGGCATGACTGACCGCTACGCTGTGCGCCAGCACGAGCGCCTCACTGGCCAGCAATTGCTGCCGCAGTAAGCACTGCCCTGCAAAGCTACGTCCCTGGCGCCAGGAGCGGATTGCTGCAGCACAAAAGCCGAGAAAGCCCCAGTGGCTACAATAGCCCCGGTTCGTCGTCTGCATTTGGCTTGAAGCGCATGCAGCATCGACACCGGAAGGCCGCCGGGGCAAAGCCCCAGGGCTGCCCAGGCCGCCCACTGGCCTGCCGACTGCCGCAAGTGCAGCTCACTTGCCCCACGATGACCCAGCTGGAAACCCGCCATGACTAATGTTCACGCTACGCCTGCGCATGACGATGCTATGCCCGAGATAGCGATTGCCGATACCGTCAACTGGCTTGAAAAAGCCGTGATCGGCCTGAACCTGTGCCCGTTTGCCAAGGGCGTGCATGTCAAAGGCCAGATCCACTATGTGGTGAGCGAGGCCGAAGACGCCGAAGGCGTGCTGCACGATCTGCACCGCGAACTGGAAGCGCTGGCTGAGGCCAACCCCGACAAGCGCGACACCACGCTCTTGATCCTGCCTTATGCGCTGCACGATTTTCTGGATTTTAACGATTTCCTGGAAGTGGCCGACAGCCTGATCGACGAGCTGGAGCTCGGCGGTATTTTGCAAGTGGCCTCGTTCCACCCTCTGTTCCAGTTCGAGGGCACGACGGTGGATGACGTGACCAACTGCACCAACCGCTCGCCATACCCTACCTTGCACCTGCTGCGCGAAGACAGCATTGACAAGGCGGTCGAGGCCTTTCCCGAGGCCGAATCGATTTACGAAAAAAACATGGAAACGCTCGAGCAGATCGGCCTGGAAGGCTGGCTTGATCTGGGCGTTGGGCCGCGCTGCCCTTTCCCGCACAAGGGCGAGGCCGTGGACAAGAAAGCTGATTGATGAAGAAGCATACTGCGCAGCGCGAAGCCGCCACGGGCGCCAAAAAGGCTGCCGCCACCGATATCGCGCAACAGCTGGAACTCAAGCCCGGCCAATCGCTGGAGCTGCTCAAGGCGCTGCACATCCTCACGCGCGATGGCAAGCTCAACCAGGATTCGCGCCGCAAGCTCAAGCAGGTTTACCACCTCTACCAGTTCATCGAACCGCTGCTGAGCGAGCTGTCGCAAAACGAACATGCGGTGACGTTGGCCGACCATGGTGCGGGCAAATCCTACCTCGGCTTTATCCTGTACGACCTGTTCTTCAAGCAACTGGGCCGGGGCCGTATCTACGGCATCGAAACGCGCGCACCGCTGGTCGAGGCATCGCAAAAGCTGGCGGCCGATCTGGCTTTTGAACGCATGGCGTTTCTGAACATGTCGGTGGCCGATTCCACGCATGCCGATGCCATGCCCGAGCGCTTTGACATCGTCACCGCGCTGCATGCCTGCGACACCGCAACCGACGACGCAATTGCCTTCGGCCTGGAGAAAAAAGCCCAGGCCATGGTGCTGGTGCCTTGCTGCCAGGCCGAAGTGGCAGCCTGCCTGCGCCAGAGCAAGGCGCTGTCGCTCTCGCGCACGCCGCTGGCCGAGCTGTGGCGCCACCCCATCCATACGCGCGAGATGGGCAGCCAGATCACCAATGTGCTGCGCTGCCTCTACCTCGAAAGCCAGGGCTACCAGGTCACCGTCACCGAGCTGGTGGGCTGGGAACACAGCATGAAGAACGAGCTGATTCTGGCGCGCTACACCGGCCAGAAAAAGCGCAGCGCCGCCGAGCGCCTGCAGCAGTTGCTGGCCGAGTTTGGCCTGGACCAGTCTTTGCAGCACCGCTATCCGCTCTTGCCCGCTGCGCCAGAAGCCGCCAAAGCCTGAGCGTTCATCTACCGAAATCCAAAGCTGCTGGTGCTTTAGCCATAAGCACCAGCAGCTTTTTTTATCTCAGCGTGCCAAGGCCAGAGCGGCGCCCATGGCCATCAGTATGGCTCCTATTCCTCGGTTCACCCATTGTGCTTTTTGCAGCACGCGGTTGCGGATCGCGGGCGCTGCCAGCACACAGGCCACCAGGCTGAACCACAGGCCGTGTGCTACCGAGATGAACAAGCCATACGCGGCAGATGTCCACAAGCTGGCGCCAGGCTGCACCACCTGCGAGAAGACGCTCACCACGAACAAGGTGGTTTTGGGGTTGAGGGCGTTGGTGAAAAAGCCGGTGCGCAGCGCGGCCCATGCGCTCATGGTTTGCTGCTGTGGCGCAGGCTGGTTCAATGCTGCGTCGTTGGTGTTTGGCAGTGCGGGGCTGCGCAGCGTTTGCCAGCCAATCCACACCAGGTAGGCTGCGCCCGCCAGTTTGAATGCCGTGAACCAACCCGCAGAATGCTGCAGCAACCAGGCCACGCCGAGCACGCTGTAGCACACATGCACTTGCACGCCCAGTGCTATGCCCCAGGCCACCCAGACGCCAGCGCTGCGGCCGTAAAGCAGGCTGCAGCGCGTCACCATCGCAAAGTCCGGCCCTGGGCTGATCACTGCGAGCACGGTGATGCTGATAACCGCCAACCATTCCATATGCATTCCTAGCTGTCATTGAATGCAGGGATTGTGTTGGCTGTAGATTCAAAAGAAAATGGATTTCTTCTCTCCTAAATCAATGAGAAAAAGTCAATGAATATGGACCGTCTGCCGCCGCTCAAAAGCCTGCAAGTGTTCGAGGCCGTTGCTCGCACTGGGTCGGTGGTGCGTGCGGCGGATGCACTGCATGTCACCCAAGGCGCGGTCAGCAAGCAACTGCGTTTGTTGGAGGCAGAACTGGGCGTGGCATTGTTTGAGCGGCGCAACCGGGGCGTCTACTTGACGGCGGCTGGCGCCGAGCTGCAGCACGCTTGCGCACAAGCTTTGCAGACGCTCGCTCAAGGCGTGCAGGCGGTGCGCAGCAAGGCCGAGGCTGGCCCGCTGGTGTTGTCGTGTGAGCCCACCTTGGCCATGCATTGGCTGATTCCGCGTTTGGCATTGTTTCAGGCAGCGCACCCGCAGTTGCGGCTGCATTTGGTGGCCGCCGGTGGTGCGGTGGATTTTGTGCGTGACCGGGTGGACTTGGCCATCCGCCGTAACGACATCGCTTTGCAACCCGATTGGCAGGTGCACGCCTTGGCTGCCGAGTTCATGGGGCCGGTCGCCGCCCCGGCCTTGGCCGGCCACCTTGTTCAGCTCGCCAGTGCGCGCAAGCGCTCTGCCGTGGTTTTGACGGCCTTGCATAGCCACAGCCGTCCCAGTGCTTGGCCGCAGTGGCTGGCGCTGCAACCTCGGGCACACAAGGCTGGCCTGGCTGCCATGCCAGCCATGTGGCTGGAGCATTTTTATCTGTGCTTGCAGGCAGCGCTCAGTGGTTTGGGCGTGGCCATGGCGTCGGTTTACATGGCGGATGCCGCTGTGCAAGCCGGTGCTTTGCAAGCGCCGCAAGGCTGGCTGGCGGATGGCTCGCAGTACCTGTTGATTCAGGCTGGCTCGCAGCACCAAGCCGCCGCCTTGCTGGTGGCCGATTGGCTGCGCGAGCAGATGCAGCAGACGCTGGCGCAGCACGGTTTGCTCGGGCCGGTGGTGTAGCCGGGTCGCCGTGTCTTGGGTTTGTCACACGCTGTTCATGGCCTTGTCATGCGGGTTTCCTAGACTGAGCGCACCCCACTATCTAGCTACTCAGCGAGGAGAGACACGCCCATGAGCAAGTCCATTTCCGACAAGGTTGTACGCAACACCGCCAACAACCCCACTTTCAGTGCCATTCTCGAAGCGAATCTGTCACGCCGCACGGTGATGCGCGGCAGCCTGGGCTCGGCTCTGGCCATGTTTGCCGGCGTCAGCATGTCTGCCTGCGGCGGCGGTGGCGACGACAACGATCTGAAGCTGGGCTTCGCCTCGTTGCCCACCTCGATGACCGACGCCTGCGTGGTGCCTGCGGGCTACGTGGCCTCGGTGCTCGGTGCTTGGGGCACGCCGCTCAACGACCAGGCTGCGCCCTGGAGCAAAGACGGCAACAACAGCTCCAACGATCTGCTGCACTCCACCGGCATGCACCACGACGGCATGCACTTCTTCCCGCTCAACGGCAGCTCCAGCGAAGGCCTGCTGGTGGTTAACCACGAGTACATCGACGAGAAGGCGCTGCACCCCGCCGGCCCCACCAGCGTGGGCGGCAAGCGCCCGGCCGAAGAAGTGCGCAAGGAGATCAATGCCCACGGCGTGGCCGTGATGCATATCCGCAAGCAAGGCGGCAAGTGGGAGATCGTCAAGAACTCCAAGTACAACCGCCGCTTCACCTCCGCCACGCCGATGAATCTGTCCGGCCCCGTGGGCAAGACGGATTGGGTGAAAACACCTTTCTCCACCGATGGCTCGCAAGTGCGCGGCACCAACAACAACTGCGGCAACGGCACCACGCCCTGGGGCACCTACATCACGGCCGAAGAGAACTGGGCCGCATGCTTTGTCAACACCGGCGAAGTGAATGCGGCGCAAAAGCGCGTCGGCGTGGCCACCAAGACCGGCCGCTACCAGTGGGAAACCGCTGCGGGCGACAGCAGCGAGAAGAATGGCGAGTTTGCTCGTTTCAATATCACCGCCACCGGTGCCAGCGCGCTCAACGACTGGCGCAACGAGGTGAACGGTTTTGGCTACCTGGTCGAGATCGATCCTTACGACCCGAGCAGCATTGCCACCAAGCGCACCGCCATGGGCCGTTTTGCGCACGAAGGCGCGGCTTACGGCAATCCGGTGGCGGGCAAGCCGCTGGCTTTCTACTGCGGTGACGATTCGCGCTTTGAATACGTCTACCGCTTTGTCTCCGAAGCCAACTGGGACCCCAAGGATGCAACGCGCAGCGACCGCATTGCCGTGGGCAACAAGTACCTCGACAAAGGCACGCTGTATGTGGCGCGCTTCAATGCGGACGGCAAGGGCGAATGGCTGGCGCTGGTGCCCGGCACCAAGGGAAAGGACGGCAAGACGCTGGGCGAAGCCTTTGGCAGCATTGACGCCATCTTGATCAACACGCGCGGCGCTGCCGACTTTGTTGGCGCCACACCCATGGACCGCCCCGAGTGGACCGCCGTGCACCCCAGCAATGGCGACGTGTATGTGACCCTGACCAACAACACCAGCCGCAACGCCGATAAGGGCACCAACCCGGCCAATCCACGCCTGAACAACGTCAACGGCCACATCGTGCGCTGGCACGACGACACCGGCGCCAACACCTTCCGCTGGGACATCTTTGTCTTCGGCTCGGACGCTGGCGCAGCGGCTGATACCAACCGCTCGGGCCTGACCGCCAGCAACCAGCTGGCCAGCCCCGATGGCCTGGCTTTCGACGATCGCGGCATTCTGTGGATCCAGACCGACAACGGCATCGACGGTGGTCGCAACAATGCCGTGGCCAAGGCCACCAACGACCAGATGCTGGCCGTCATTCCGGGCGCCCTCAAAGACGCCAAGGGCACCGGCCCCGCCATCAATGCCTCCAACCAGGCGGAGCTGCGCCGTTTCTTCGTCGGCCCGAACGAGGCCGAGATTACCGGTTTCGCTTTCACGCCCGACCACACCACGATCTTCTTGAACATCCAGCACCCGGTGAACTGGCCTGCTTACGACAGCAGCGATGCGACCAAGGCGCCGAGCGGGACGGTGCGGCCGCGTTCCTCGACGGTGGTGATTCAGCGTGCCGACGGTGGGCCCGTCGGCGTGTAAGTGACGCTTTAGCTTTAGCAGCTTTTTGCGGAATTGCGGGAGCGCGAGCCTGGTGGCTTGTAGTCTCCCGCAAGGTGTTTTTCTAACTGGCGTTAGTGGCAATGTTCGCAGCGGCTGGGTGGGGTTTGTTGCGGACGCGTAGCGGTGAGCGTCTGTGTCCGTTGCTGGGAACTCTGCGCTTCGCGCAGATGCCGGGATTTCGCCCCGGCGGGCGACCTCCCTTTTTGCTGCACGGCAAAAAGCGAGGGGAAAAAACGTGCCCGGTATGACTCACACTCATAGGTAACACATTAGTTCAAGGACATAGGTAACAGCTCCACGTCTTGGAAACTGCCTTCAGGCAGCACCCAAGGAGCCCCCTATGCCATGGAAGGAATGCGTACCAATGGACGAGAAACTCCTGTTCATCGCCGACCACCTGCGTGCAACGTGCTCGCTCAGCGAGCTGTGCGAGCGCTACGGCATCAGCCGCAAGACAGGCTACAAATGGATTGCCCGCTACCGCCAGCTCGGCACAGATGGCCTGCAAGACCAAAGCCGCAAGCCCTTGCACAACCGCTTTGCCATCAGCTACGCGCAGCGCCAGGCCATCATCGAGCTGCGCACCACTACGCCCGGCCAGCCTGGCCCTAAAAAGCTGATGGCCATGCTCGAGCAGCGCTGGGGTGCAGGGCACACGCCCAGCAAAACCACCATCTACAACATCCTCAAAGCCGCAGGCCTCATCCAGGGCCAGCGCAGACGCAGGCGCGTCCACCCCACCGAGCAACC
>NZ_JBHZGV010000029.1:4708-44582 GCF_043359985.1 Comamonas trifloxystrobinivorans | reverse complement strand
TGTTGTGCCGCTGCCTTTGCGGCTTCGGACAACGCGCAAACACAAGGCGGAGGTCTTTCCAGAGGACAGTCTGGAATTGCGTGTTGAAGAGCGAACTCCAAAAGCCAAAGGTCAGCTCAGCCAGTACCTTGTCCGGCGTCTGCGGCTCATGTCTTCGGATCAGCTTTGCCTTCGCGCTGGCCACTTCCTTGTTCTGCCAACTGAAGGCGGGATCACCTACCCATGCTTCCCACCAATCAGCCCTGCCATAGAGCTTGCTCAGACGAGCATGGATGCCATTTCGCAAGGCGATCTCCAAGACGTTGAGCATCGGCACCATCGCTTCGGACAGCAAGACGTTGCTGGAGTAGTCCGCCGCAGCCTTCGTTGCATCACCACCCCGCGCTGCACGGTAACGGCCCAACCGGGCAGGCGAAAAGTGCTTCTCTAGGTCATTCCAGTTCATTCTTCGTCACTTTGAATCATCGGACAGTGCTGCTATACTTGGTTCGCAGCCCTAGGCTCAGTCCTCTCCCAGCCACCATACTGGTGATGACACTAGGTTCGTTCTGGCCCTGTTATGCAGGGCCACCCCAATTCCTCGACAGACCCGCCTACTGGCGGGTTTGTCGTTTCTGGCCCATCCACAGCAAAGCTAGATAGCTAGCTATCACAGCAGCGCCGTCAGGTACGGCAGCGCCTGCGCCGCAAGTACGCCACCTGCCGCGTTTTCCAACACGGCTTTGATGCTTCCTGCGGTCGCTTTGATGATGGCCCACTTGGGCTTCGGTGATGCAGCCTGAGCCTGCAATGTCGCCAGCTCTGCCTGCAATTCATCGCGCACCTCGGCTTCGATGCGTCCCTGCTGGATGGCATCGCGCAGCAGCTCAATCAAGGCTGACAGCGCAGCCATGTCACCGCCTGTTTGAGTCTGGGTCTGGTTAGAGCTATTCGATCCGATCTGGATTTGGGAGCCGCTTACGTCTCCGAAGTGGTAATGCTGCTGCTGCACCGTCTGCTTCTCCTGCTGAGTGAACGTCATGCCTTCCCCGAGCACGCCTTTAGCCTCCAGATCAAGCGCCCATTCGAGCACCCGACTCCGCACCTTCTCGATGACACCCTGCACCTGCACGGTGGAAAACCTGAGCGCCGGGCGCATCGTCACACCGTTCGCCTCGCGCATCATTTGCATCAGCGTGTGCTCGATGTTGGCCGGAAAGTGGCTGTAAATGCCAGTTGTGCTCTGAGCAAGCTGCATCAGCTCCGGCACCGACTGTCGCACCTCGAAGTCCGACAGCAGCTCGGCCATGTCTGGCGGCGCAAAAAACGGGATCGGGCCATGAATCGGGTTTTCGGCCATCAACTGCCCCTGTACCCGACGATAGTCCGGCACTTCCCCTGAGTAGTAGCCGTTCAGTTCGCTGCTGATCCAATCGACCAGCTCAGGCACGGCCAAACGCCGCGCAACAACCAGCGCCCGGCGTAACAAATCGCCGGGCGACACCGAGGCATCAATTGCCGCATTCACCAGTTCCGGGACAAGAGCAGGCATCCTTCCTCCAAATTCTTGATAGCTAGCTATATATCTAGCTCGTTATCATCCGTCATTTCGGGAGCAGTCGCACCGTTTTTGCACCCATCCTCCCTGATAGCTATCTAGCTAGCTATCAAACTATGTGGCGGCATTGTGGTAACAAGGTGGAAGGCAACACCAAGCCACCACCATAGAGCCACCATCCCGCCACGCTGTCACCACACAGTCAGCACCATCCGACCACCTTGTCACCACCTTCTAACCACCAAGCGCACACCATCCCAACACACTCTCACCACCATATTTAGATAGCTAGCTATCTTGAAAGATATATAGCTATCTCAAGGTGTGGGCGTATATGGAGCAGAGTCCACGCTGAATCGCCCCCCCTCACCAACCCGGCCCCTCTGGCTCGTCGGGGTGCATGTCAGGACGCGCCTGCTCTCGTTCAGCCGCGTCAAGCTGTCGCTGGAATGCCTCGGCCTCGGCTCGCGCTGCTGCGGTGGCCAGCTCGCGGGCCACGTCATCAACCGACCTGCCAGACCGCTCCGCAGCGTCAAGACGCTCAGTCACCGTGCCCTTGGCAATCTCAAGCTGTCCCATCAGCACCACAGCCGACACACCCAGCTCGAACTGCCCGATCTGGAGCATGGCCCGCTCAAATTGAGGCCACCGCGGATCGCGCTCGCCAGTCATTCGAGCAGGGGAGCGCACCCCACCGGAAGCCACTGACCGATACCGTGACCAGTCTGGCTTTGCCGTTGGCACTGGGACGGGCCTGCGGCGTTCGATCTCCACATTCAGCCGCTCTTGCAGCTCGGGGTTTGCAATCTGCACCCCCATCTCCGCAGCCAGCTCCAGCATCATCTGCTGATACTCAGGTGGCCCGCTGACCGTGACCCGCCCCCACTTCGCCTTCGCCAGTTGCAGCGCCGCCCGTGCCGCATCACGATCATTCGAGGCAGTCACGTCGATCCGCCGACCACAATCAACAAATGCAGGGCCTGCATCATCCGGTCGCCGGAATACAACCTGACGCCCACGCACCTCGGCCACGAACGCCCGGATGTCCCGAGGGGGCAGGGCAGGGGTGTCCGCATCGCCGACCAGCAGCGCCTGATCGCTATTTCGATGTCGCCAAAGTTCGGCCAGTCCTGGCTCATCCAGTCGCCGATACCAGTCCTCCACGCCGGGAAAAGCTGGCAACCGTTTCCGCAGCCGGTGACGCTCGCCGCTCTGCCGCTGGATCAGCTCATCCCGCTCGGCCAGCCACTCAGCGCGTGCAACAGCGCCCAAGGCATACCGATTCCTGCCCGCATGGCCAGCCAGCAGTGCATCGCGCCGCACTTCGTAGCGTGACCACGCCGCCTCTTGCTCCAACCGATGACGCTCGCGCAGTGCTGCCGTTTCCTGTTTCCGCTCCCGCTCGTACTGCCGCCGCTCGCGCATGTAGTCGCTCATGCGAGGGGCATCCGGCTTGAGTGGCTCCAACTCCCGCTCTGAAATCACCATCCCTTCGGGAGCAGGCTCATATGCACCCAGACGCTTCTCCAACTTAGGCAAGGATGACTTTCGGCAGGCTTGGCTGGCCTTGACGGGCGTGTCTCCAACCCAGATCAATGCACCGCTCCCTTCGCGCTCGAAGCGGCACCCCACGGCGGCCAGCTCCGCGTGCAACTGCGCCCAACTCGATGCCGACCGCAAGATCGGCCCAGCAACCTCTTTGGCGGTACGCTCGGCGCTCTGCACGCCTGTGCGAGTTTCGATGTCGATGGCTCGCTGGCTGATCGCGACATTTTCACGTGCCCGAGAGGCGGGGAGGGCGCTACGCAATGCCACGCGCTCCGCCTTCTGCTGCGTTTTCTGCGCCAACTGCTCAGCAAGCTGGCGTGTTCTCAGCTCATCGAGCGCCGCCTGCCGCTGCGCCTTCGTAGCTTCAACAGCCTCCAACTCTCGCCGCTCACGCTCATGCCGTCGCCGCAGCTCTTTACGGTCATCGGTTTGCCGCCGTCTGAGTGCCAAATCAGCCGACCAGCCCGCATCCGGCACAGCCTCACCGTTCTCGGCTCGGTAGGCCAGCGTGCCGTCTGGAAGCACCGTGTATCGAGCATTTTTCTCGGACTTCCAGCCTTGCGCGTGCTCGATCAATGCAATCGCCCGATGCTCCGCTTCCCTCGAGAAGCCACCGTTGATCTTGATGCACTCCAGTCGCTCAGGGTGCATCCGGTTGACTGCTATGTGCAGGTGGTAGTTATCAGTGTCCTCGTGCAGACCATAGATAATCTGACAATCGCTCAACCCAAGTTCCCTGAGCCAGATCGTTATCATCTCCTCGACCTGCTCAGGTGTCGGCTTCTCGCCCTCCCGCAAGCTCAGAACAAAATGCTCCACAGTGTTCTTGCTTCGCGTGGCATCTTCCGAAAGTGCGATCATCTCGCCAAGCTGCATCGACCGTTCAGCAGTGATGAACCCGCGTGCGCCGTGATAGACGCATTTCTCCGTCGCGCTCTCAGTCTGTGGATTGAGGATGTACTCGACCAGCTTGATAATGCGACGATGCTTCGCGGCCTTCGCATCTGGGTTACGAATGTGCTTTGAGATCATGTCCCAGCCTCTTGAAGAGCGCCGCCAGTACACTCCGCGTCGTATAAATCTCTGGGTAGTCCCGACTACGATGCTCTGCGAGGAAATGTTGCAACATCGCCATCAGCGACCGGATACGCCGCTGCATCACGCGATTTATGTTCGCAGACACCGGGCGACCGAATATCCGACGTCGAACGAGTGCGCCGGGTGTAATACCCGCCATCTCCGCATCCAACTCAAGTTGGTCTTTTTCTGCGGGCAGAAGACGCAACGTCACAATAGCTTCCAGTGCCACGCCATCTGACTTTCCAACGAACTCGACAACATCAGCGGCACGATCATGCCGGACGCGGCTCGGCTTGATCTTTCCGGCCAGTGTCCGAGCGAACTTTTGCAGATCAACAATGGCCTCCGCGAGAGGAGGGAAGTAGGGTGACTGGCTTGCAGCGGAAGCATCCCACGCGGAGCGAACTACAGCACCAAGCCGGATCAACTCTGCAACCAGATCACGATTCACATCACTGACAACGGGAGCGCCGAAGTACAGATCACGGACAAGGGCGCTCATGCTGACACCGCGTGCATCCGCCTCGGCACGCAGCGCATCGCGCTCATCTGGCTGTAACCGCAGCGCGAGCTTTGCTGTAAGCGGCTCATCGCCAATGCAAACGAACGGCACCCTTGCGACCCCCTTGAAAACTGCTTGATAGCAAGCTGCAAACGCCACCCCCGGCGCGAGGGGGCAGGACGAAAGAGCCATCTTGTGAGAAGCGCAGCGCCGAACAAGTGGCGTCCATTGAATGATACAGGTCGGGGCGCGAAGCGTTCCGGCATGTGTCATACAATGGCCGTCCTGCATGTCTGCTTACAGCCATGATTCGGCTATCATAGCGCGTTGCCTCTGAACACGCAAAAGCGTATGATGTCAAGCGAGTTTTGTTGATTACAGGAATGGAGCAAGCACATGGCTACACTCACCGTTGAGCAGGTCGAGCAGATCAGCGCAAAGCTGAAAGAACTGCCTGCCGTTGAGAACAAGAAACGCCCGGTCAGCAAGCAAGAGGCCATCAAGCTGCTTGCAAAGGACATCAAAGCAATGCAGGCCCGTGGCTATACTCTGGAGCAGGTCAGCGAGCAGCTAAAGCAGCTTGGTGTATCTCTGGCAACACCAACGCTGCGCAGCTACCTGAAGAGAGCTGGAAGCGGAACGGCAACACGCAAGAAAGGCAGTGAAGCGGGTAATACAACCGCTACCGAAGATCAGCAACAGCCTGCTAAGCCAACGGCATAGGTGCATGAAGAGGGTAAATGCGTGGCAACAAGTGAGAGAGCAGAAACAGAGAGCAAAGTAATCAAGGAAGCAATCGTATTGCCTCTAGAACTTCCCATATGGGTGACGAAGAATCCTCTCACTGAGCCAGCTAAAAAGAAACCGATGACGTTCGTCGAGCGGCTGAAACGATGGATGCAACGATGAACTACCTACAGCGAGCAGCCGCCAGAGCACGCCCGGCGCTTGCTGTACTAACTGCCGAGCTTGTCAGGCGGCCTACTGGCTGGCCGTGGCAATGGGCCAGTTTCGCACCACTCGAGAGGACAAGGCGTGAGTCGGCCAACTGCATTTGTTTGCGTTTCATCGCAATCATCCTGACCGCGCACGCTCAATGATGTCGGCAACGATCTGATCGACCTCAGCAGCCTGCGCCTCACGCGCCCACCATGCAGGTTTTGCTGCACATGCGTTAAGCACATTGACGATCATCATCAGGATTTCAGGATCGCCGTCATGGGCCACCTGAACGAGCATCGCACCAGCACGGCGGATTTCATCTGAGAGTTGCTGTAGTTCATCAGGTGTCGGCATTGTCGTCATCCTCAAGCGCGGCTTGAACCGTGGCAATCCTTGCCGCTCGACGACGAGCTAGCTCTTCACGCGCCCACTCGCCATCGCGTTGCATTTCATCACGCAAAGCATCCAGCTCTGCCGGGGTCAACCTCACACCACCCGATGCACATCCTTGACTCATTTGCCACCCGAACCGCGATCAGACCTCTGCTGGACAGCCGCAAGTAGAGTGGCATTCTGAGCCTGTATAGCCTCCAACTGACCCGCCAGCTTTGCAGCAGATTCACGGGCTTCTGACGCATCATGCCGGGCAACCTCCTGAGCCTCTTTTGCCTGCCCCAGCAGCTCGGTAATCCGCGCTGCATCCTGCTCCATCCGCGCCCGGTAATCGGCGTGTGCCTGAGCATCAGCAGCGGCTTTGGCCTTTTGCTCGGCCAACTCACCTCTCAGCGCCTCAATCTTCTCTGAAGCCTCACGACGAGCCGCATCAAGCTCGGCCCGTACCGTCTTCGTTTCAGAGTGCGCCTGCTCCAGCTCGCGAGCGTGAGTTTCCGCTGCAACCTTGGCCGCTTGTTCAGACGCCGCCAATCGCTCACGCAACTGAGCCAGCTCATCCCGCAGCGCCTCGATCTTCACGCCTGCGTCGCGACGGGCAGCATCCAGCTCCGAGCGCACGGCTTCGTGGGCATCAGCAGTGGCCCGTGCAGCTTGCTCAGTGGCAACCAGACGCTCACGCAACTGGGCCAGCTCGACAGCCTGCGCCTGCCCATGAGACTGAGCCTCACTGAGCCGCCTTTCCAGCGATTCAACTTCCGCCTGCGACTCGTCCAACCGTGTCTCCAGCTCGTCAACCGTCTGCGCGGCATCGACCAGCTCCCGCTCCGCCTGCTCACGCTGCTCACCAGCAGTGCGCAACACTTCGGCGACCCGGCGCTCAGCAGCCTTGACCGCCTTGTCGTTCAGCTCGACGGCCAACGTCGCAAGTCGCTCTGTCAGCGACTTGGTGACAGCAGCGACTTCCTCAGCCACCTCGACCGGTAGCTCCGCCACAGGCTCAGCCTCCGTCGTGTTCTTCGCAGCCAAATGCTCGTCCCACACTTGCTTGAGGCGATTGGGGTTGCCGCCACCGACCTTCTGGCGCAGGGCAAAGCCGGTCACATTGCGACCAGCGGCCACAAGGGCTTCACCAGCCGCGACGATCTCTTCCGGGGAAAACTCAGCAGGGCGCATAACCGATCCTCCATCACATGATGGCCTCATTATAACACAACAAACAAAGAAACAAACAAATAAACTAACAAACTAAAAAAGGTCGCCTGTCCTCCCGGATGTCGAGCACGAGCTGCCGCCTCGCCTGCGGCGCGTTGGCTGGCCAGCCGCCGACGCCGGAAAGACTGCGCTATTCGGGGTCGCCTCAGAAAACGGAAAAAATCGTACGCTAAGCCGGTTGCAGCGGTCGTAGCGGCCTGAACTTGCCCGCGCCGATCTTGGCGCTGCTGCGCCAGAGGTAATCGCCGGTCAGGTTGATGTGCTCCCAGCCCAGCGGCGACAGGCACTGCAACAGGCTGTCATCGATGACTTGGCCGTGGCTACGCAGGGCGTTCGCCGCCCGCTCCAGATAGACCGTGTTCCACAACACGATGGCCGCCGTCACCAGGTTGAGGCCGCTGGCCCGGTAGCGTTGCTGCTCGAAACTGCGATCGCGGATTTCGCCCAGCCGGTTGAAGAACACGGCGCGGGCCAGCGCGTTGCGGGCTTCGCCCTTGTTCAGCCCGGCATGCACGCGGCGGCGCAGCTCGACGCTTTGCAGCCAGTCCAGAATGAACAGCGTGCGCTCGATGCGCCCCAGCTCGCGCAGGGCCACGGCCAGGCCGTTCTGGCGCGGGTAGCTGCCGAGCTTCCTGAGCATCAGCGAAGCCGTCACAGTACCCTGCTTTATCGAAGTGGCCAGCCGCAGGATTTCGTCCCAATGGGCACGGACGTTCTTGATGTTGAGCGTGCCGCCGATCATGGGCTTCAGTGCCTCAAAGGCAGCATCGCCCTTCGGGATGTAGAGCTTGGTGTCGCCCAGGTCGCGGATGCGCGGCGCGAAGCGAAAGCCCAGCAGGTGCATCAGCGCGAAGACGTGATCGGTGAAGCCCGCCGTATCAGTGTAGTGCTCCTCGATGCGCAGGTCGGATTCGTGGTACAGCAGGCCGTCGAGCACGTAGGTCGAGTCGCGCACACCGACGTTGACGACCTTGGTGTGGAACGGTGCGTACTGGTCGGAGATGTGGGTGTAGAACGTCCGCCCTGGACTGCTGCCGTATTTCGGGTTGATGTGGCCGGTACTCTCGGCCTTGCTGCCGGTGCGGAAGTTCTGGCCGTCTGACGACGAGGTGGTGCCGTCGCCCCAATGCTCGGCGAAGGGGTGACGGAACTGCGCGTTGACCAGCTCGGCCAGCGCCGCCCCGTAGGTTTCGTCGCGGATGTGCCAGGCTTGCAACCAGGCCAGCTTGGCGTAGGTCGTTCCGGGGCAGGATTCCGCCATCTTGGTCAGGCCGAGGTTGATTGCGTCGGCCAGGATCGTGCTCAGCAGCAGGTTCTTGTCCTTGGCCAGATCGCCCGACTTGAGGTGGGTGAAGTGACGGGTAAAGCCCGTCCATTGGTCCACCTCCAAGAGCAGTTCGGTGATCTTGACGTGCGGCAGGATCATCGCCGTCTGGTCGATCAGCGCCTGCGCGGTGTCGGGCACGGCCGCATCGAGCGGCGTGATCTTTAGACCCGACTCCGTGATGATGGCGTCCGGCAGTTCGTTGGCCAGCGCGATGCGGTTGACCGTGGCGAGCTGCGTTTCCAACAGTGTCAGCCTGTCACGCAGGTACTGATCGCAGTCGGTGGCCACGGCCAGCGGCAATTCGCTGGCCTGCTTGAGGCTGACGAATTTCGCGGGCGGCACCAGGTAGTCCTCGAAGTCCTTGAACTGGCGCGAGCCTTGTACCCAGATGTCGCCGGAGCGCAGCGCGTTCTTCAGCTCCGACAGCGCGCACAACTCGTAGTAGCGCCGGTCGATGCCGGTGTCGGTCATCACCAGCTTCTGCCAGCGCGGCTTGATGAAGTCGGTCGGCGCATCGGCGGGCACCTTGCGGGCGTTGTCGCGGTTCATGCCGCGCAGCACCTCGATGGCGTCGAGCATATCCTTGGCGGCAGGCGCGGCTCGCAGCTTGAGCACGTCGAGGAATTCCGGCGCGTAGCGGCGCAGCGTGGCGTGGTGCTCGCCGATGCGGTGCAGGAAATCGAAGTCCTCGGGCTGCGCGAGCCGCTGCGCCTCGGTGACGCTCTCCGTGAAGGCGTCCCACGACATGACCGCCTCGATGGCGGCGAACGGATCGCTGCCCGCCTGTTTGGCCTCGATCAGCGCCCGGCCGATGCGGCCGAACAGGCGCACCTTGGCGTTGATCGCCTTGCCGGATGCCTGAAACTGCTGTTGATGCTTGTTCTTGGCGGCGTTGAAAAGCTTGCCCAGGATGCGATCGTGCAGGTCGATGATTTCGTCGGTGACGGTGGCCATGCCCTCGATGGCGAGCGCTACCAAGGTGGCGTAGCGGCGCTGCGGCTCGAACTTGGCGAGGTCGGCGGGCGTCATCTGGGCGCCCTCGCGAGCGATCTTCAGCAAGCGGTTCTGGTGTACCAGGCGCTCAATACCGGAAGGCAGATCGAGCGCCTGCCATGCCTTGAGGCGTCCGATGTGTTCAAGCATGTGCCGCGAGTTCGGCTTGGCCGGTGACTGGCGCAGCCAGGCCAGCCAGGTCGCCTTGCCGTTCTCGCGGCGCTTGAGCAGATCGTCGAGGCGGCGGCGATGCGCGTCCGACAGCGGTTCGGCCAAGGCGTCGTAGATGCGCCGGTTGGCGCGGGTGATCGCCTCGGCGCAGACGCGCTCGATCACATCGAGTGTCGGCAAGATGATGTGTTGGTGCCGCAGGGAGTCGAGGACACTGCCGGCCAGCACGATGCCCTTGTCGGTCTGCAAGGCCAGTGCGGTCGTGGCATGAACAGCCTGGCGATAGTGCCCCAAGCCGAACGGCTCCATGTCCAGGTACGCCCGCAGTTCGAGCAGGTGTTCGCGCCGGGTCTCCTCCCGTTCGGAATATTGCGGCCAACATGCCGGATCGAGTCGCAGGTGCCGTTCGATCCATTGCAGCAGGGGCCTCGGCACCTCAGCGTCCGGTAACAGGCCCTGACCGGGGAAGCGCAGCAAACACAACTGCACCGCGACACCCAGGCGGTTGGCCTCACCGCGCCGCTGGCGGATCAGTGACAGGTCGGATTCGCTGAAGGTGTAGTGTCGGATGAGTTCGTCTTGTGTATCGGGCAACGCCAGCAAGCTTTCGCGCTCGGCAGCGGACAGGATCGAACGGCGAGGCATGGTCAGGTTTCTCGCATGTACTGGTAAAGCGTTTCGCGGCTGATGCCGAACTCGCGGGCGAGCTTGGCTTTCTGCTCGCCCGCCGCGATGCGCCGTTTCAGTTCCTCGATCTTTTCGCTGTTCAGAGACTTCTTGCGCCCCCGATAGGCTCCGCGCTGCTTGGCGAGCGCGATCCCTTCGCGCTGCCGCTCGCGGATGAGCGCCCGCTCGAACTCGGCGAACGCGCCCATCACCGACAGCATGAGGTTCGCCATCGGCGAGTCCTCACCGGTGAAGGTCAGACTCTCCTTGACGAATTCGATGCGCACGCCGCGCTGGGTGAGCTTTTGCACCAGGCGGCGCAGATCATCGAGGTTGCGCGCCAGGCGGTCCATGCTGTGCACCACCACGGTGTCGCCCTCGCGCACGAAGGCGAGCAGCCGTTCCAGCTCAGGACGCTGGGTGTCCTTGCCCGACGCCTTATCAGTGAACAGCCGGTCCACCGAAACCTGCTCGAGCTGGCGTTCCGGGTTCTGGTCGAAGCTGCTGACGCGGACGTAGCCGATGCGCTGACCGTTCAAGGTGTACTCCTGAGGACAATGTGTCAGGAAGAAATTTATGACCCTTGGTGGCGTGTGTCAATCAATTCGGAAAGCAAGTCTATCCTGACGCTTTCGCGTCGGCTGGTCTGACGCCAGGTTAGGGTATGCCTCAGTCTGACAGTGATGAGTCGCAGGCGTTCGGATCGGCATCGGTTTCGCTCCCGGTCTTGGCGCGCGCCTGGAAGCGCTGATAGCACTCCAGCCCGCAGAAGTGCTCGACGTATTCCGCGCCTTCCGGGGTGAAGGCGGCATCGAGCGGGATTTCCTTGCAGCACACGCAGCAACTGGTGGCAGTCGGATCATTTGCATTCATGGTGGCACCCCTCCATTGACTGACGAAGACGGCGAATGCCGCCGCCGGCATCGGCTTGGCGAACAGGAAGCCTTGTCCTGTGTCGCAGTCCGCTTGTCGCAACAAATCAAGACTCGCCGATGTTTCCACGCCTTCGGCCACTACTTCCATGCCAAGCCCATGCGCAAGCTGAATCACGGTGCGCACGATGGTCTGGTCGCGGTGGTCGTTGGCGAGTCCGGCGACAAACGATTGGTCGATCTTGAGCGTGCTGATGGGGCAGCATTTCAGGTGTTGCAGGCAGGAATAGCCGGTGCCGAAGTCGTCGGCGGCGAAGCGCACACCGATCTGTCGCAAAGCTTCCAGGGCGGGGAAGATCGCCGGATCACCGAACGCAACCGATTCGGTCAGCTCAATTTCAAGATACGCGGCGGGCAACCCGGCATCGGCCAGCACGCCCTTTACCCACTTGTCGAAATCTGGCCCCACTTGGCTCGCCGCAACATTGACGGCCAGCCGGAACGGTTGCCATGCCAGCACCCGCCAGTCGCGCATTTGACGGCAGGCTGCGCCCAGCACCCATGCGCCGATTTCCGGCATCAGGCCGGACGATTCGATCACGGGCAGGAACTGGCCCGGCGGCAACAGTCCGAGCGTCGGATGACGCCAGCGCAACAGGGCTTCCGCGCCGACAATCTGCTCACTGCGCAAATCGACAATCGGCTGGTAGTGCAGCTCAAGCTGCCCGCGCTCGACCGCCTGCGCCAGTTGCGCCACTGTCCATTCAATTGGCTGGGAAGCGCTCATGATCGACCTCTGAAGGCCCGCAGCAGCCGCGTCACAGACAGGACAAACAAGCCGGTCAGCGTGAGGGCTGCAATACCCCAGTGCTCGCCGATGAACGCGCCGGCCGTCGTGCCGGCCAGCACAATGGCGAGAATCGGCAAATGACAGGGACAGGTGAGCACCGCCAGCGCACCCCACAGGTAGCCGGTGAACGGCTTGTGTGTCTCGGTCGGCAAGCGCTCGGGGCTGTTCATGGCAGACTCTCCGCTTGCTGGGCCGGCGCGGTCGGCATCGCGGCCAACTGCACTTCCAGATCGGCCAACGCTTCGCGTCGGCGTTCGACGAACTGACTCAGCACGGCAAGCTGTGCGGCTGTTTCATCGCAGTCCGCCGCATCCAGCGCCCGGCACAACCGCGCCAATGCGTCCAGGCCGATGCCCGCCTCAAAAGCGGCCCGCACAAAGCACAGCCGCTGCAAGGCGGCGTCATCGAACAAGCCGTAGCCGCCCGTGGTGCAGGCGACTGGCCGCAGCAATCCGCGCAGCAGGTAGTCGCGCACGATATGCACGCTCACCCCGGCCTCAAGGGCCAGTCGGGACACTGTGTAGGCGTTCATCGAACACCTCCTTTTCCTTATCCGGCGCAGCAGGACAGTTGCTTCACGTCCTTGCTGAAGGTCTGCGCCGCGAGCTTCAAGCCCTCGACCATCGTTAGGTAGGGGAACAACTGGTCGGCTAGTTCCTGCACCGTCATGCGGTTGCGAATGGCGAGAACAGCCGTCTGGATCAGTTCGCCCGCTTCCGGGGCCACCACCTGTACGCCAATCAGCCGTCCGCTGCCTTCCTCGATGACCAGCTTGATGAAGCCGCGGGTATCGAAGTTGGCGAGCGCACGCGGCACGTTGTCGAGCGTCAGCGTGCGGCTGTCGGTTTCGATGCCATCGTGGTGCGCTTCCGCCTCGCTGTAGCCCACGGTCGCCACTTGCGGGTCGGTGAACACCACGGCCGGCATCGCGGTCAGATTGATGGCGGCGTCGCCGCCGGTCATGTTAATGGCCGCACGAGTGCCGGCCGCTGCCGCCACATAGACGAACTGCGGCTGGTCGGTGCAGTCGCCGGCCGCGTAGATGTTCGGGCTACTGGTGCGCATGCCCTTGTCGATGACGATGGCCCCCTGCGCATTGACGGCTACCCCCGCCGCTTCCAATGCCAGGCTGCGCGTGTTCGGTGTCCGGCCGGTGGCGACCAGCAGCTTGTCGGCGCGCACTTCGCCCTGTCCAGTGGTCAGCACGAATTCGCCGTCCACATGGGCGACTTGGCTGGCTTGCGTATGTTCCAGTACCTTGATTCCTTCGGCACGGAAGGCGGCTGTGACGGCCTCGCCGATGGCAGGGTCTTCGCGGAAGAACAGCGTGCTGCGCGCAAGGATCGTGACCTGGCTACCCAGCCGGGCGAAGGCTTGCGCCAGTTCCAGCGCCACCACCGACGAGCCGATGACGGCCAGGCGTTCGGGAATGGTGTCGCTGACCAAGGCCTCGGTCGAAGTCCAGTAGGGTGACTCTTTCAGGCCCGGAATCGGCGGCATGGCCGGACTGGCACCCGTGGCGACCAGGCAGCGGTCGAACATCACGACGCGCTCACCACCCTCGTTCAAACTAACGATAAGGCTCTGGTCGTCCTTGAAACGCGCTTCACCGTGCAGAACGGTGATGGCTGAATTGCCGTCCAGGATGCCTTCGTACTTGGCATGACGGAGTTCTTCGACACGGGCCTGCTGCTGGGCCAGCAGCCGCTCGCGCAAGATCGTCGGCGGTGTGGGTGGCATGCCGCCGTCGAATGGGCTTTCCCGGCGCAGATGGGCGATGTGGGCGGCGCGGATCATGATCTTGGACGGCACACAACCGACGTTGACGCAGGTGCCGCCGATGGTGCCGCGCTCAATCAGCGTGACCTGCGCGCCTTGCTCGACGGCCTTCAGTGCTGCCGCCATCGCGGCTCCACCGCTGCCGATCACGGCGACTTGCAACGGGCGCTCGCCGCCGCTGCCCTTGTCGGCGGCACCCATCCAGCCGCGCACCTTGTCGAACAGCCCAGTGCGGTTGTCGGTCGGCGGGGCATCGGCGAGCATCGCTTTGTAGCCCAGGCCAGCCACGGCGGCGGTCAGTGCGTCCGGCGCTGTGCCTGGATCAAGGGCGAGCTGGGCCGCGCCCTTGGCATAGGACACTATGGCAGATTGGACGCCGGGTACTTTTTCCAGCGCTTCCTTGACGTGCGCCGCGCACGAGTCGCAGGTCATGCCGGTGATTTTTAGATGGGTCATGCGACAGATCCTTTTTCGTTTGTGGTAGCAGACAAGGGCGTCAGATGTGCTGCGCTGCCGTTTTCAGTGCCTCACTTCTTGACGCTGGACGGATAGCCTGCGTCTTCGGTGGCCTTGGTCAGCTTCTGCACGCTGGTCTTGGCATCATCGAAGGTGACAACCGCTTCGCGTGTCTCGAAGGTCACGTTAACTTTGCTGACGCCTTCGACCTTGGAAATCGCCTTCTTGACGGTGATCGGACAAGCGGAGCAGGTCATGCCCGGTACGGACAGCGTGACGGTCTGGGTGGCGGCCCACACGGGGGCAACAACGGCAGCGATGGCGAGAGAGGCAAACAGTTTTTTCATGATGAACTCCTGTGATTAATAGAAAAATGGCATGACGTAGGGAAATCCGAGCGCGACCAGAACCAGCGCGGCCACGACCCAGAAAATGAGCTTGTAAGTAGCGCGCACTTGGGGAATCGCACACACATCCCCTGGTTTGCAGGCTTGCGCCGGTCGGTAGATGCGCCGCCAGGCGAAAAACAGCGCCACCAACGCCGCGCCGATGAAGATCGGGCGATAAGGTTCCAACACCGTCAAGTTGCCGATCCAAGCGCCGCTGAACCCCAGGGCGATCAGAACCAGCGGCCCCAGGCAGCAAGCCGAGGCGAGGATGGCGGCTAGCCCGCCAGTGAAGAGCGCCCCGCGCCCGTTTTGAGGTTCAGACATACGCTTGTCCTTTCAAATCTGGATTGGATAGCTTAAGCTTACTTCCGTACCAATGTACGGAGTCAAGCGATATGGAAAAAAATTTGGAGAATCTGACTATTGGCGTTTTCGCCAAGGCGGCCGGGGTCAACGTGGAAACAATCCGGTTCTATCAGCGCAAGGGCTTGTTGCCGGAGCCGGACAAGCCCTATGGCAGCATCCGCCGCTATGGCGAGGCGGATGTGACGCGGGTGCGCTTCGTGAAATCAGCCCAGCGGCTCGGATTCAGCCTCGACGAGATCGCAGAGCTGCTGAGGCTGGATGACGGCACCCACTGCGAGGAAGCCAGCAGCCTGGCCGAGCACAAGCTTCAGGACGTGCGCGAAAAAATGACCGACCTGGCGCGCATGGAAACCGTGCTATCCGAACTTGTGTTCGCCTGCCATGCGCGGCAAGGGAACGTTTCTTGCCCGCTGATTGCTTCGCTGCAAGGGGAGAAAGAGCCGCGTGGTGCCGACGCGGTGTAGCCGAGGGTAGTTACGCCTTAGCGTGCTTTATTTTCCGTTTTCTGAGACGACCCCTATTCCGTCGCCGTCGCCCGGCTCCGCAGAGAGCATTGGTGAAGATGCGGACAGACTGCGCAATTGCACCCATTTGACCAGTCAATTGCATTGGTACTGACCACCGCGTGCATCCGACTTGGCCAGTGGGCAGCAGAGACGCAACAGGCAGAAACCGGCCAGAAGCAGTCAGTCAATCATGCGTTACAGTGATTTTTTGCAGCTCTTTATAGAGCCGTTAGCTGCTGCCACCAATAATCCATAGGCCTGCCAGTCGTCAGACAGTCTTATTCTCGATCAGACGATTGCCCCGTCGATGACCAGTAGCTCACCGGTGATGGAGCCAGAGTCCGGTCTTCGGATGCAGGACTCCTGGCTTTGCTCACTCAGCGCCGATCCCGGCCATCGGTTCAGTTTGGCCCCAGCCACCGCCCAGAGACCTGAACAGGTCAACCAGCGCAATCTGCCGTTCCGTGCTGATTTGAATTAGTGTGGTCTGGTTGCTAAAGGTGCTGCGCTGGGCGTCAAGATAACGCAGGTAGTCGTCCACGCCGCCCTCGTAACGCGCCTTAGCCAGGGCCATCGCAGCCTCGCTGGAACCGGCCAGAGCCTGGCGGGCAGCCTCCTCGCGGCGCAGGGTGTCGGTGGCGGCCAGGGCATCGGCCACTTCGCGGAAGGCGGTCTGGATGGTGCCTTCGTAGTCGGCCACCGCCGCGTCCTGGCGCACTTCGGCGAGGTCCAGGTTGGCGCGGTTGCGGCCACCGGCGAAGATCGGCAGCGACAGCGTCGGGGCAAAGCTCCAGGCCCGCGAGCCGCCATCGAACAATCCGGACAACTCGGCACTGGAGCTGCCCACCGAACCGGTCAGGCTGATCCGGGGAAAGAACGCGGCGCGAGCTGCACCGATATCGGCATTGCGCGCCTTGAGGCGGTGCTCGCTGGCGAGAATGTCCGGGCGCCGTTCGATCAGTTCCGAGCTGGTGCCGGGGGCGATGTCCTGCAGCACCATCAGGTCGTCGCGGGGCGTCGCGGGCAGCAGGCGAGCGGCATCTGGCGTGCCGAGCAACAGGACCAGGGCGTTGTCCGCCTGGCGTAACTGGCGTTCGGTGCTCTCGCGCTCGGCCCTAGCCTGTTCGGCAAGGCCGACCGCTTCCTGGTAATCCAGGGCGGTGGCGGCCCCCGCTGCACGGCGCTGGCTGACCAGCTCCAGCGAGGCCATGCGGCTGTCCAGGGTTTGTTCGACCAGGGCCATGCGGCGTAGCGCACCATCGCGGGTCAGGTAGGCCTGGATGACCTCGGCAACCAGGCTGATCTGCGTGGCACGGGTCGCCTCCTCGGTCGCCAGGTAGGTCTCCAGCGCGGCCTCGGAGAGGTTGCGCACGCGGCCGAACAGGTCGACTTCGTACTCCGCGAGGCCGAGGCCGACCTGATAGTTGCTGGTCACTTCCGAGCGCCCGGTCTGCGACAGATCGGCAGGCAGGCGCTGGCGGTTGCCGCTGGCATTGGCGTTGATCGAAGGCAGGCGATCAGCACGCTGGATGCGGTACTGGGCACGCGCAGCTTCGATATCCAGCAGCGCCTGGCGCAGGCTGCGGTTGTTGCTCAGCGCCGTATCCACCGCGCGGCGCAAGTCGGCATCGACGATGAAGGTCTGCCAGTCCAGCGCCTGGGCACGGGCGCCCTCCGCGTCGGCGGCTTGCCAGTGCGACGCGACCGGTGCCTGCGGGCGCTCGTAGGTCGGGGCCAGCGAACACCCCGCCAGGGCGGCGATGGCCAGGGGCAGCAGAGCGCGACGGAGCATGAAGTGAGAGGTCATCGCATTACTCCGCTTTATGCAGGGGATGGTTGTCGGTTTGCTGAGGTTTGGTGCGCAGCAGCGACAGCACCCAGACGAAGAAGATCGGCACGAAGATCACCCCGAGCATGGTCGCGCTGAGCATCCCGCCCAGCACCCCGGTGCCCAGTGCGCGCTGGCTCGCAGCGCCGGCGCCAGTGGCGATGGCCAGCGGCACCACGCCGAGCATGAACGCCATGGAGGTCATGATGATCGGGCGGAAACGCAGGCGCGCGGCTTCGACAGCGGCATCGCGCAGCGAGTAGCCGTCTTCCCACAGGTCCTTGGCGAACTCGACGATGAGAATGGCGTTCTTCGCCGCCAGGCCGATCACGGTGATCAGGCCGACCTTGAAGTACACGTCGTTGGGCAGGCCGATGGCAGTCACCGCCAGTACCGCGCCGAGTGCGCCGACCGGCACGATCAGCATCACCGTCAGCGGGATCGCCCAGCTCTCGTAGAGCGCCACCAGCAGCAGGAACACCACGGTGATGGCCAGCGCGAACAGCATCGTCGCCTGGCCGCTGGCGACCCGCTCCTGATACGAAAGCCCGGTCCACTCGTAGCCGATACCTTCGGGCAGCTCGGCAGCGATGCGCTCCAGTTCGAGCATCGCCTCGCCAGTGCTCACGCCGGGCGCGGCGTCACCGGCAATGCGGATCGACGGGTAACCGTTGTAACGCGCGACCTGCACCGGGCCTTCCTCCCAGCTCGTGGTGACGAAAGCACTCAGCGGTACCAGGCTGCCGCTGTCGTTGGGCACATGCAGGCGCAGGACGCTTTCCGGCGTCATGCGCTCGGCCTGTTCGGCCTGTACCACCACGCGCTGCTGGCGACCGGCGTTGGCGAAATCGTTGATCACCGACGAGCCGAACGCGGTGGACAGCGCGCTGCTGATCGCCTCGAAGCTGACACCCAGGCTGCGCGCCTGCTCGCGGTCGATCAGAAGGCGCAGCTGCGGCGCCTCGGCCAGGCCTTCCATCATGGCGTAGAGGAACTTCGGATTGCCGTTGACCTTGCCCAGCACTTCGTCGCGCGCTGCCAACAGGGCATCGCGGCCAAGGCCGGCGCGATCCTGCAGGCGCAGGGCGAAGCCACCGGAGTTGCCCAGGCCTTCGACCGGCGGTGGCGGCACCGCCATGATCGCGCCATCGTCGAGATTGGCGAAGTGCTCGTTGACCGCTGCCGACTCGGCTTCCGGGGATTGCGAAGCATCGCGTTCGGACCAGTCATTGAGCAGCGGGAAGGCAATGGCCGCGTTCTCGCCCATGCCGGAGAAGCTGAAGCCGAGGACCAGGAAGGACGTCTGCACGGCCTCGCGGGCCATCAGAAACTCCTCCAGCTCTTCACCAGTGGCCGAGGTGCGCTCACGGGTGGCGCCCGGCGGCAGCTGGATGTCGACGATCATGTAGCCCTGGTCTTCCACCGGCACGAAGGACTCCGGCAGGCGCAGGTAGAAGAAGCCCATCAGCACCACCACGCCCAGGTAGATGAACATCACCCGCCCGGCACGCGGCACCAGCTTGCCGTTGAGCTTCGTGTAGCGCCCGGTCAGGCCGGTGAACTTGCGGTTGAACCAGCCGAAGAAACCTGTCTTCTCGTGATGACCTTCAGGGATCGGCTTGAGCAGCGTCGCGCACAGCGCCGGGGTGAAAGTCAGCGCGAGGAAGCCCGAGAACAGGATCGACACCGCCAGCGACAGCGAGAACTGCTGGTAGATCACCCCCACCGAGCCGGCCATGAAGGCCAGCGGCAGGAACACCGCCGACAGCACCAGGGTGATACCGATGATCGCCCCGGACACCTGCCCCATCGCCTTGATGGTCGCCGGCACCGGCGCCAGGCCTTCCTCGGCCATGATCCGCTCGACGTTCTCCACCACCACGATGGCGTCGTCCACCAGGATGCCGATGGCCAGCACCATGCCGAACATGGTCATCATGTTCACCGAGAAGCCCAGCAGGTACATGAAGGTCAGCGTACCAAGCAGACACACCGGCACGACGATGGACGGGATCAGCGTGTAGCGCACGTTCTGCAGGAACAGGAACATCACCAGGAACACCAGCACCATGGCCTCGATCAGGGTCATGATGACCTTGTCGATGGCCACGTCGACGAAGCGCGAGGTGTCGTACGGCACGGAGAACTCGACGTTGTCCGGGAAGTTGGCCGACAGCTCGGTCAGGCGCTGCTTGACCGCCTCGGCGGTCTGGATCGCATTGGCACCCGGCGACAGCTGCACGGCGGCGGCAACGGCGGGCTTGCCGTCCTGGCGCGAGCCGAAGTTGTAGTCCTGGCTGCCGACCTCGATGCGCGCCACGTCGCCCAGAGTCAGGCGCGAACCATCCTGGTTGGCACGCAGCACGATGGCGGCGAATTCCTGCGGATTGTCCAGGGTGCCCTTGACCGCCAGGGTCGCCGTCAGCTCCTGCTCGCTGGAACCCGGCGTGCTGCCGAAGGCACCAGCCGGCACCTGCACGTTCTGCGCGCGGATGGCGTTGTTCACGTCATCGATGGACAGGCCGTAGCCGACCAGCTTCTGCGGATCGATCCACACGCGCATGGCCGCCTCGGAGGCAAAGAACTGCAGCTTGCCGACACCAGGTACCCGGCGGATTTCATTGTTGATGTTGCGCGCGGCGTAATCGGCCAGCGCCGTGACGTTGGCGTCCTTGTCGCCATCGGTGTAGCTCAGCGCATAGATCAGCAGGAAGCCGGCAGTGGCCTGCTCGGTCTGGATGCCGAGGGTTAGCACGGCCTGCGGCATGCGCGCCTCGGCCTTCTTCAGGCGGTTCTGCACGTCGACCTGGGCCAGCTCGGGGTCGGTCCCCGGCTGGAAGGTGACGGTGATCTCGGCGATGCCGTTGGCGTTGCTGGTGGACTCGAAGTACAGCAGGTTCTTCGCGCCGTTGAGCTCTTCCTCGATGACGCTGGTCACCGAGTCGGTCAGCACCTGCGCCGAGGCGCCGGGATAGGTGGCCGTCACGGTAATCTGCGGCGGCGCCACGTTGGGGTACTGCGCCACCGGCAGGAACGGGATGGCCAGCAGGCCACCCAGCGAGATGAACAGGGCGACTACCCAGGCGAAATTGGGGCGCCGGATGAAAAACAGGGACATGAGAGGTTCTCCGGCTTACTGCGCCTGGGACTGTGGAGCGGCTTCGGCGGCATCTTGCTCGCGGGGGATGACCTTGGCGCCCGGACGGATAGCCGCCAGCGAGCTGGTGATCACCTTGTCGCCGACCTGCAGGCCCTCGCTGATTTGCCAGCGCGAGCCCTGCATGGCACCGGTGGTGACCTGGCGCGCCTCGACGGTATCGCCCTCCCCCAGCAGCATCACGCTGGCCTGGCCGTCAGCCGAACGCTGCACGGCACGTTGCGGCACCAGGATGGCGTTCTGGTCGAGCCCTTGCGGTGTGCGCACACGCACGTACATACCCGGCAGCAGCACGCCCTCGGGGTTGTCGAACTGGCCTCGCAGGGCGATCTGCCCGGTGCTGCGATCCACCGAGATATCGGTGAACAGCAGCGTGCCCTTGCGCTCGATATCGGTACCGTCGACACGCAGCGACAGCGGCTGGTCGCTCGCACCGGCAACCTTGCCCTCGGCGATTGCCGCGCGCAGGCGCAGGGCATCGGCAGCAGGCTGGGTGAAGTCGGCGTACACCGGATCGAGTTGCTGGATACGTGCCAGCAGCGTGGCTTCGCCCTGGCCTACCAGAGCCCCTTCGGTGACCTGGGCGCGACCGATACGCCCGGCGATGGGGGCGCGAACCTCGGCATAACCCAGGTCCAGGCGGGCAGTTTCGACATTGGCCTGGGCCGAGCGCTTGTCGGCCTGGGCGCTCTGCAGAGCGGCCTTGGCGTTGTCGAAATCCTGCTGGCTGACGGCGTCGATCTTCACCAGTGGTTCGTAACGGCGAACCATCGCCTGAGCCTGGAACAGCTGCGCCTCGGCGCGAGCCAGTTCACCTTGCGCCCGCGACAGGGCCGCCTTGAACGGCGCAGGGTCGATCTGGAACAGCACGTCACCGGCCTTCACGTCGGCCCCTTCCTCGAAGGTGCGCTTGAGCACGATCCCCGCCACCCGCGCGCGCACCTCGGCGACACGCACCGGCTCGATGCGCCCTGGTAGCTCGGCGAACACTGTGAAGGGCTCGGTCTTCACGCTGAGCACATCGACTTCACGCGCTGGCGCCTCTTCCCGTTGCTCTTCGGGCTTGTCGCAGCCAACCAGGGTCACGGCGATCAAATAGGAGATCACGGAAAAAGTGATCCATTCGCGGAATTTGCTCATATCTCACCCAAGCGCGAAGCCAGTACGTAGTCGAAGCCGCGCATGATCCACGCAAAAATCAAATAAGTCAATATTGACTCATTTGATTTTGGTGTGAACAAAGCTAGTATCCTCTTTGAGAAAAATGAGTGTTCTAGGCAAAATACCCGCATCTGCCCGCGATAGATAAAGAGTGACCGATGGATTTAACTGCTGCCGATGAGAAATTGCTGAAGGCCCTGGCGATCGCCATCGTTGACCACCCGCGAGCCACGTTCAAAGAAATAGCCCAGGCAGCGGGGGTCAGCAAGGCGACGCTCAACAGGTTTTGCGGCACCCGCGACAACCTGATCGAGATGCTTCTGAATCATGGTTCGGTGGTTATTTATCGGGTCATTGCCGATGCCGATCTTGAGGCGGCGCCCTTGGACGCATTGCATCGTCTGATCGAAGGCCATTTGATTCACAGGGAGTTGTTGGTATTCCTCTCATTCCAGTGGCGCCCGGACACGTTTGATTTAGATGCAGGCGGCTGCCGATGGCTGCCTTACTCGGAAACGCTGGACGAGTTCTTTCTCCGCGGGCAAAAACTGGGCGTATTCCGTATCGATATCGGTGCCCCGGCGCTTACCGAAATCTTCTCCTCCTTGATCTTCGGCCTGGTAGACGCCGAGCGCCGCGGCCGTATCGCACGCGCAGGTATGGCGGCGTTGATCGAGCAATTCTTCCTGAACGGGGCTTGCAACTACCAAACTTAACGGAAAGCAACGCTCAGTTTTTTTCCAACGGGTTGGCGGTGTCCGTTTTTGGCCGTTCTCTGACGGTCGTGACAGTGACACGCCCTGGTCAAGTTGAACGCAATCCGTGGTCAACGCCAACCCAAATTGGTGGTCAAGAGGAGTGCAATTTCGCAGACAGACCGCTTCGCGCTGGCAGACCTCGGCCAGCAGGACAGGCTCGACGAGATCGTCACCGATGCCGCACGCGGCCTCGAAGACACGTTCGACGTGAACGAACGCTCGAACACGAGCACAGGGAAATCGACGGATGGTGACTTGCATGACTTGGGCCTCCGATGGGCAAGTGAAAACACATCACCATCTTGGCGTCACGACACCACCGGCAGGAAGCAGCAAGCTGCTTTTCAAGTAGCTCCGGTCATTTTTTAAATGACGAGTAGCCGTAAGGAGGGCGGTGGGTAACTCGCTAGAGTTATCCACGGGCCGACGCGCAGCGCCCAAAGGGCGCGAAAGAACCGGGTCAAGGGGTTGGTGCGGCCCGCAGCGCAGCGAGGACTCGGCCCCTTGACGCGGATGCCGTTGAATAGCCTCTACGTGTGGGTAGGTTCAAGGGCGTAGCCCACCGAGCCTGCCCACGCGGCCAGTCCGGCAAGATCGGACGCGGGAAGCCCGAAACCGGCAAGGTTTCGCGGTCGCCGAAGGCTTGAAATCCACCACTCAAACGCTGGAAACACGCGAGGACGACAATCGCTTAACCGCCGCAACGAAGTCGAGCCGCAAGAGGTGCATAGCCAGATCAATCGCACCGCCACCACCTTTGTCTGCACGGGTATCGAAAAACTTGGCACCAGTCACCAGCAGCTCGAAAACCTGGCCACCAACTGCGACATGCAACCGGATCGTGGCCGCATCCTTCACCGGCTGAAAATCCGGATCGAGCTTCCAGTGCAGCCCGAGGGCATCAAGAGCTTTTGTCACAACCATCGACCGAAGCGACTCCAGCAGATCAGGGCTAAATGATCTCTTTGCCATCACCAACAAACCTCCATCCATCACCCCGAGGGGGAAGCCGCCCGATGGGCGGCAGGGCTACTACTTCGCGCCTTCGGCGCTGCGCGGGATGATGGATAAGTCCTGCGGACTTACCCACAACCCTTGCGGCTACTCGCATTTAAAAAATGCTGGGGCTACTCAAAAGCGAAAGCCCCCCGAACAGCACTACGAAGAATCGACAGGCTCCAAATCCAACCCCTTGGCAATCAAATCAACCAACGAGGCACGGGGGGCAGATACCTGATGTACACCATGTTTAACATCCGATCTGGGTGCTGCGACCACCTCCAATACGGCGACAACTGCTGGCTTGAGCACTTCGGTCAGGACATGCTTATAGGCCGCGACGGTCTGTCGAGAGAGGCCCGCCAGACGCGCAATAGCGACTTGAGTGAGAGCTTCGCCCTTCTGCTGGAGCTGACGGCACGCAGCCCGAACCTTGGACTCCGTGGTCTTTTGCCTGACCTCGTGCGTGCGTGCGGCTGCAAGTCGCTGCCGCTCAACGAGCGGCAAGTCCTTATCGAGCTGCATCACGCCTCGATGGCAGCGGCTATCGCCTCTGTAGCGATCCCATGTCCAGCGGGCGACCGATTTCACCGTGGCCCGCAGCGAGGACAGGGGCAGGTCGCCGGAGAAGCCGAGCTTCTGGAAACTGTTGCGGTTATGTGCGTAGGCTTCCAGCAAGCGGGTGAAGGACGAGAATGACCCCTTTTCGCGCTCGCGGTTGACAATGGAATAGGCGTAGTAGCGCAGGTGCTCGAACAGGATGCAGTGCCGCGAATGGCTGACCTCATCGAGCTGCGGCCCTTTACCCCACGGCGAGGACACGGCCAGCTCCACATAGTCGGCCAGCTCGCCCAGCTCATAGATGTGGCTGTGTATCTCCCATGTCAGCCACCACGGATGGCCGGGAGTTTTGGCGACCGGCCCGCTGTGGAAGTCTGTGTCAGCGTCCAGACGGGCGGCGAACGCCTCGTAGATCGCCTTCATGTAGGCGATGGGTTTGGAGCGGGCGCTTTCTGTCGTGCAAACGGGGGGGATGGCGTAGTACAGGTGGCTATGGCCACTCTTGCGGTTGCGCACGATCAAGTTGGGGGCTGGCAAGCCCGCATCCTCCCAAATGAGCGCGTTTGAGTGATCGAGGTCGAAGATCAGCCAGCTCACCATACCCGGTCGATTGACCTGCATGTAGGGATAGCGAATCGCGTACTCACGAGGACGGATGCGCGTAGCGGTCTTATCGTCGGAGCACCGGGGCAGGTACGGAGCTTCAAGCAGCACGCGATTCAGGGCGGTGCCGCCCTGAAAAAAACGCTGTGTCGGTGCTTCGTCGCGTGCTGCGACAGTGGATTGTCGAGCCATACCCCTCCGCTACCCGCGCAAAAACGCGGGCAAAAACTTGCCTACCGGGGGGTTGGGACGTAGAATGAGGGCCTGTGATGGTTCCCTCGGGTGAGACACGACCGCCAAGTCGATAGCCCCTCCGGCTTTTCCTTCTACGTCTCAACGCCCCCCGAAACTTTGCACAAAGCCCCGCGCCAACGGGGCTTTTGCTTTTTCGGTGCCTTGTCTCTGGTGCTACTCGATAGCCAACTCCGGTTCATCCCCGTTGCACGGGGAACAATCAAATATCCAGCTCTGTCTGCTTGCCCCGCTTCGTGCGTGGCACCCAGCCATTAGCGTCTACTTCAAACTTGCTCAGACCACAGACCTGCAAAGCAGAGATAGCGCCATCCACGGACTGGAAGTAACGAACCCCAGTCCGAGCCGCGCTAAAAATCCGCTCCCCAGCAGCCGTGCGGATAACCGCAATCAACCCTTGACCGGCTTCATCCATACGGACAACCACAGACTCAATAGCACCTGCGCTTGCCAGCTCACGAACAATGGGGACAGTCACTGTTGCCCGTTTTTCTGTCATAGCCACGGTTTATACACTCCAATAGACATAAACGCAAGATATTCAATATCGACATGGACTAGAGTCCATGTTGAGCGCCTTAAGTTGAATTAGATAGCTATCTAGCTAGCTAGCTATCATTCGATCCCGAAATGCTGTTTGAGCAACCGCTCAACGATCTCGGTTTCCGTCACCCGATGGCCCGGTACTGACTCCGCGCTTGCGGCATCCTTGAGGGCTTTGGCGATGTCCCACCGCATCCGAAAGAGCTTCTGCACGGTCGGCACGGGCGGCTCATCTGCGGCAGGTGCCGCAGGCTTGGGAGCATCCCGATGCGCCTTGTCGGCAACATCTCCCGCTCCACCTTCCAGAAAAGCGGTCGGGTCTTTCAGTGGAGTGGCAATGCCTGTGAGGTCAGGTTTTCCGCGCATCTTCTTCACGCTGTCACCTCTTTGAAGAAGGCTTCCATTTCCGCAATCGCAGCCTGATCCTTGCCCAGCTCCTGCACGATCGCACCTTCGCCGATGGCGCGACGGAAGGCCACGCGCTCGCAAACCTTGGTCGGCAGCACAGTCAGCTCCTGCTCGGCGAGAAACTCCAGCATCTCAGCGGCGTCCTTGGTGCGCGGATCGACGCGGGTCAGCAACACGCGCACATCGAGGTCGGGGTTGTAGTCACGGGCCAGCTCGACCACTGTCAGCAGATCGGTCATGGCTGCGGCATCGAGGTTAGAAGCACCAATCGGAATAACTGCGCGTTGGGCGAGCAGCAGAGCGGAACGCAGCCCCACCGAGTCGCGGCCACCGGCATCCACCACGACATGCGCGAAGCCGCTGGCAAGCTGCTTGCCTTCGGCCAGGATCGCTTTGCCCGCGAGGCATGTCGTCGTCGGGCTGGGCGTGTAGCCCTCGTTCTCTCGCCGCCAAGCAGCCCAGCTCGCAGCGCTCGCCTGCGGGTCGCCGTCAATCAGCAAGGTCTTGCCCTGCCGGGCCAGCATCGTGGCGAGATGGACGGCGGTCGTGGTCTTTCCCACGCCGCCTTTGGTATTGACCACAGCAAAGATCGTCACGTCATCATCCTCCAGAGTTGAGCTAGATAGCTAGCTATCACAAGACACAACGAGATTATAGAGATAGCTAGCTAGCTATCACAAGAAAGAAACGAAAAATAAATATTTTTATGGTCTATAGTCCATCTGCAAAACCATAAAACCCTTTATTTATGCGGTCTTCGGCGGCATTTTATGTCCATGCTTTAGATTTTGCATACCGTTGCAGCGATACGCGACAGCACCTAGAATGACGGCATCTTGACCAATTTTGGGAGCATCGCCGTGGCTGCCGCCGATCCATCAATGCCGTTCTCGCCCTGCGATCCCGCAGCAGGGTCATGTACCGACGTATCGGTCGGAATCCTTCAGTGGATCTTCGGCCCGGTCGTCGAGAAGCTGACTCAAGGGGCAAGCCCTGACGCTGTTGATGCCAGTGTCAGCGTGATGGCCTCGATCTTCTCTGTCTTCAATTCGGGCCTACTGGTGGTCGCCAGCCTGATCGTCAGCTACGTCGCCGTCATGGGCGTGACGAACACTGCGAACGAAGGCGAGGCGATGGGACGGAACTGGTCTTCACTCTGGACGCCTGTACGGATCGTTTCAGGCGGAAGCGTGCTGCTGCCAACCACAAGCGGCTACAGCTTCATTCAGCTCATCGTGATGATGTTCGCGCTATGGGGTGTGGGTTTCGCCAACACCTTGTTCAAGATCGGCACAGAGAACGGGATCATCAACGGCGCACTCACCGCGACCAGTGCCCAGATGGGCCTTGGCAGCGGGGCCAAGCCGAACCCGAACTATCCCTTATATGACATCCGCCAATTCGCGCAGGAGTACTTAGCCGTGGCGTGGTGCAAGCGCACCGTGAACGCCTCATTTTCAGGCTTCGGCGGCGGCACGCCGAACGTCAGCGCAGCCGGAACACCTGACCAGACCATTGCCGAAGGCGGCAGCAAGAAGGCAATGATCTATCAGGCGAAGGATCGAAATGCCGTCACCAATCTGGGTGGCGGTGTGCCGCTTTGCGGCTCGGTGAAGGTCTACAGCTATTCGGCTCCGGCTGCCATCGCCGCTGAAACTACCACGTCAGCGGCGTCCATCTTTGATCCGGCCAAGATTCAGGATAACGCCTCGGCCATGTCGGCGATCCGTGTCGCCGCTCTGAACGCCAAGGCGACCGCCGTCAACAAGGTGATGCAGGACATTGAGGTGTGGGTTGGCGAATGGCCCGCGACCATCAACGAATCCGGTTGGGAAAACGTCACGAGCGACCGTTTCAACCAGATCGTCAATCAAGCCCAGAGCACCCTGACCGCAAGCCTGACTGCTCAGATTGCAGCCGACACCACGCTGCAACAAATCATGCAGAAGTACGTTACCGACATCACCAAGGATGGCTGGGCAATGGCAGGCGGTTTCTATCAGCGCCTCGGCGGCATCAAGGAAGAGCTGGGCCGCATCTATGCCGAAAACGTCGCACAGGCCACCGCACCGAACCTCAACACCCTGCCGCAAGGGCCGCATTCCTCCCTTGCGGCCAACAGCTACACCACCGTCTACAACACCATCATCAGCAAGTCGCTGACCGGGGGAAGCTACACCACGCCCGACACCCCTCGGGCTGCTGATCTCAAGTCGAACCTGATCCCATCGTCCCTCGACGATCTCAGCATCGACACATTGGGCAGCCGGGGTGACAGCTTCATGAGCGGCTTCGTGCAGTGGGGCATGGAGCGCGTGACCAGCACCATGATCGGCACCGATGGCGACGTGGACGCCATTGCTCGCATCAAAACCACGGGCGATGTGCTTGCGCTGCTGCAATCGACGGGTTTTGCTGCCGACCGGCTGATCCACACCTCGCTTTCGGGCCTGAAAGCCGCTGCGGCAGCGGTAGGCAGCGTCAGTTTCATGGGCAACAAGGTCGATGCCACCCCGTTGGCCGACACCTTCCTGAACTGGGTGATTTACAACTTCCTGACCCCGCTGGCCGAAGTCACAACGTGGCTCGGGCGGCTCGCGTTCTATTTCGGCGTGTTCCTGCCGAGCCTGCCGTACACCATCTTCATGGTCGCGTTTGTGGGCTGGCTGATGGCGGTGCTCCAGTCGATCATTGCCGCGCCCCTGTGGGCGGTCATGCACATGACGCCTGACCGCACCTTCGTCGGCAGCCAGACGCAGGGCTACCTGCTCCTGCTGTCGCTCTTCATCCGCCCGGCGCTCATCATCACCGGCCTGTTCGCCGCGATGATGGTGGCCAATCCCGTGGTTGGGTACATCAGCAAGGCATTCTGGGCGATGTATCACGCCAACGTCACCTCGGCGGAATCGCTAGGCTGGTTCATTGAATTTTTGCAGTGGAAAAATTGGCTCATCGTGTACGGGTTCGTTCTGCTGCCCGTGATGTACATGATTTTCGGGCTGTCGCAGAGCTTGCCGGACACCGTGCTGCGCTGGATCGGCGCTGGCATCAGCTCGATGGGCGAAACCCAAGCTACCGAGCAGATGCGCGGGCAGTCGGAAAAATATGGCCCCAGTGCGTTGCGCGGCGGTGCGTCTCCGGGCCAACCCGAGGCAAAAACACCGAATAATCGCCTGAACGGTGACTCTGGAGGCGCAGGCAGTCTAAGCGGGCCGAGCGGCCCCACTGGCAACGGTGGCGGTGGCCGCAGCGGTGGCGGCAACCACCCGCGCCTGCTGAATGCCAACGGACAAGGGGTAGCACCGCAGCACGACACCCCGGCGCCGTCCGCATCGAGCAGCTCCGCAGCGCCCAGCGGGCCGACGCGCAGCACCTCCACCGCATCGTCCAACACCGGGTCGTCTCTCAACACCGGCTCACAAGGCGTGGTCAGCCGCTGGGGTAACAGCGAAGACATCACCGACGCTGAATTCGTCGAAGTGAAAGACACGGCCCCGCGATCTGGTACTACCTCACGCCCCTCATCCACAGGGGAAAAAGCCAGCAACGCCGTGCTCGCTCTTGGCTCCGCTGGTGTCATCAGCGCGGCATCGAACACAGAGAACGTCAACGATGACGGCATTGGCGGCAGCGGCTTGCATTACGACAGCCGCTACAGCCCGCCACCCGCTGCACAGGCGTCCTCAGTCATCAACCACGGCGACACCACAGCAAGCGGAGGACAACCGGCATGAGCTACCAGTACGACTACAACGCCGAGGCCACCGGCCACGTCATTGGGCTGCGGCGTGGATACGAACAGGGCTTTGAAGCGGGCGAAGTTGCAGGTTGGAACAAGGCCATGCGTGAGTGGAACACCGAAGTCGAAACGCAGTGGAACCCGCTCGTTGACCGCCTCACTGCTGAGCGAGACGAGGCCATCCGCGCCCGCGATGAACTGCTGGAGCAGGTACGCCATGCAGGCCAGCAAACCCGCAAATGGCACAACGCTTTCTACAGCGTGCTGTGCGCCCTCGATAGCGCAATGGACGTGCTACAGCACGCACCGCAGGACATGCGCACTCGGATGATCCTCGATTACGCCAAACGTGCCGAGTACATGAAAGACAAGGGCTGGATCGACTCGATGCCGCAGGAAAACAGCGTCCTGCGCTCACGCGCCCGCCCAACCGCTGACCAGCTCCAAGGATGGTGGGATCAAGTCCTCCACCACGCGAAGAAGGCAGCGGAAGCCGACCGTACCCAGTCCCCCAGCCCATAAGGAGAGCCGCAGATGCTGACCCATTCCCTGATCCCCGACGCTACCGTGCTGGCCATCCTGCTAGCTGTCGCTGACACCGTTCTGGCCCAGCGAAAACGCCGCAAACACACCCGGAGGGCTTTCGCATGAACCTCAAGAACGGCGCGAAACGCGCAGCCAAATTCACGTTCGTCGTGATGCCGCTTTCGATCCTCGGCTGGCGACAACTCCGGGCGAACAACGGCTACATCCGTGACCTGTGGCGCACGCTGCGTCATCCGCAATGCCCCGAGTGCGGTCGCGGTGTCATGCACCTGCCCGCCAATGCCCAACCCGATGAAAAGGCGCTTTATCCGTGGGAGTGCTCTGCCAAATGTGGTTTCGGCGTACTGGCCCCGCAAGACCCGGCAGAGATTCGCCACATCGTGCAGGCACGATCCGAGACACGCGGCAAGCAACGACTGGCGTTTCTCGGCGACCCTGAGCGCGACAAGCTTATCACCAGCCATCTGCGCAAATCCCGCGCCTATTGGGTGGTGGTCGCCCTCGTCTTTTTGATGGCCGCATGGCAACTGGCTATAGGCGCTCCAATGATGGTTGTCCTGAGCGTGCTGTGCATGTGTCTGCCGTTCTCGATCCACGCGATTCGCTGGAGCTATCGGGCGTGGCAAGTGCGCTCCGGCACGCTGTTCGTGGAAGGCGCGTTTGGCCGCTACGTCCGCGACATGCTCTGGGTTCGGGGGATTCAGTGATGGCCCAGATTCAATCCATCCTACTTCGCCTTGGCCGCGAGCGTGTTACCAACATCTGCTGCGTGCTCGGGACATGTCTCGCCTTGTTCGTCGAGCGCGATGCGCTGATGAATGGCCCGCCTGCTGCCCAGCTCGGAACCATCGCCCTCGCCATCGTTGTCCCGATCTTGTACCTGACGCCGCTGGTCTGGCTCGTTTACCGCTACCTCGTGAGGCCCGCCCATGAAAACCGCTGACAGCTATCTCGTACTGCGCGTCTCGTGGCTGCGCGAGCACGATCAGGTTATTGCTGAGCTGGCCGAGCTGTGGTTCGACCGGCAGGCCAAGCAGCAGCCTGACCCCAAGCCCATCAAGCCCATGCGCATCAGGGCACAGCACAACAGCGACATCAGGAGCCATGCCCATGCGTAGCAAGCACTTCATCACAATTGCTGCGGTGGCGTTTTCCAGCATCGTCTGCGCCCAGATGCCCGTCCCGCTGCTCGACAACGAGCCAGCCGCACCCAACGCAACACTCTGGGCCGTGGCTGGCCCGATGTTGCAGGCCGCGCTGGAGTGCCGCGAAGACCTGCCCGACCATCCAGCCACACGCGCCCTGCTGCCACGCAAACCAGCAGGCGAGGAACAGCACTACCGGCTGACACCGCCCAACGGGTTCAAGGTATTCGGTCTGCCGGTGGCCGAGATTGAGGTCTGGGTCGATGACGGCAACGGCGAACTGGGCCACGGCTACACCTCACACATCCGAGGCAGGACGCTGGCCGAAGTTGCCAAGGCGGCCAAGCTGAACAAGGGCAAGAGCTTCCCCAACCGCAAAACGTCGATGGGCAGCCTGATGGCCGATCAGCCATTTGGCCCGGAGTCGGTGCAACTGACCTGCACCATTGACGGCAGCTACGCCGCCCACGAAAACGAGTACCGGGAGCCATGACCATGCACAAGCTGCTTGCTCTGGCCGCACTGGTGGCCGTGACTCCGGCACTGGCCGATACCTGCATGGTGTCGCCAACCGAGAAACAGACCGTCTCCGGGCGCTTCGGCAAATTCCGGGGCGGCGGTGCAGGGAACTTCGGTAGCGCCAACCAGAAGCCGCACATGCACGATGGTCTGGACTTCTCGACCAGTGGCGCGTCGCAGCCTCTGTACGCCACAACGGACGGCAAGATCACCTTCATCGGCAACCGGCGCTCGGCAGGCAACGCGATCCTCATCGAGCGCAGCAATGGCGACGTGGTGGCGTACTACCACATGAGCGGCTTTGCCACCGGCTTGAAACAGGGCATGGAGGTCAAAGCCGGGCAGTACATCGGCCTGTCCGGCAACACACCCAGCGACGCGATGGTGAAGCACCTGCACTTCACCTACGGCACCGCGCAGAAAGATGAGGCCCGCGCCAAGGCTTTCACTCAGAGCGCATCGAAAGGCACCTTCAACCCCGGCCAACTCCCGTCCGCCTTCAACCAGCAACAGGGGATCGGCTGGAAGACCGACCCAGCCCCGTATTTCTGCGCGACTTTCCCGATCCAAGACGGCAACCCGCAGCACTACCCGATTCTGGGCAAGGACACCAAGGAACAGCACGCGATCCTGTTTGGTAGCGTCCCTCCGGGCGGCGTGGCCCCGAACGTCAAGTTCGAGCCAGCACAAGTCGCTGCGGCGAATGCGGACGCGGCGCTGGCCGCTGCCGAGGGCAAGTCTCCCGCCGAGTGGCTGTCTGACAAGGACGGCTACGGCACGCTACCGACCGCGCCGATTGGTGGTTACGACACGATGTCCACTCACGAAATGCTACTGACAGAGGCGGGGCGTCGGTTCAGCGACGCCGAATGGAACAACAACATCACCAAGGTATCCAGCCGGGCGCTCTGGGTAGATTTCAACCGCGCAGTAGGCGTCAGCAACTACATGGCCGAAGCGATCTATCGGAAAAAGGAGCGGGTCGAAGCCCTGCTGGCTATCTACACGTCACAGAAGACCGAGCGGCTGCGCAAGCAGACTGCCGCAGCACATGATCGGGCGCAACGCGGTGACGTTTCGCGCAGCATCAACTGAGGGCGCTCCAATGTACAACGCACCATCTATCGACATCGCCACGATGCCTATCGCAGACAAGGTGCATCGCTATGCAAACGCCAAGTACTACAAGGCCCTGCTGGACGCACTGCAAGCCGCAGCAAATGAGGTTGGGTGTGATTTTGCACTGTCATCTCGTGATGCTGCATACATCCCGGAGGACATCTATGAGCATCTGGCCTTTAACTTGGTATTGGCCCGTGAGCAGTATCTAAGGCCAGCCATTGGCTCAATTGCCCATTATGAGAATGCAGAATCCGGCATGAAAGATGGCTATGCCCATCTACTGCTCAGGGATGTCTTGTCGGCCCTCTCAGAACTGGGCCTGAAATGGAGGATCAGGAGCATCGAGTATTACGACCGGGAAGGCTTACAACGGGCACAGGCTCGCCGTACAAATGGGGGGTTCCCACCCCTGCCAGAGCCTGCTGCATCAGCTCCATCCATTAAAGCCGATGTGTCCAGGCTGGCAGATGAGTTTTTCAACGGGCTGGATACGCCCAAGGAGGACATCCCAACATGAGTACAACTGCCAAGATCGACTTCGCGCCGGGCCTGTTCGATGAAGCTGTGCCGCCCGAAGAGAAGAAACCCACCCCTAACTTGGAAGACTCTTTTCCGAGCACCTACAAACCCAAAAGCTTTTGGTGGTGGTACAGAAAGCAAATCCTCACCACGCTCGCGCTGCTGACAGCGGCTGGAGCTGCCGCGTACTTTGTCATCAACCACCAAGCGGACACATCGCCAGTTGTTGAAGGCCCGTTCCTGCTGCCCACAATTAACCAGCCGAAGGCACAACCTGTCCTCACAACATCGGCTCGGTCATGCTACGGAGACGAAGCCATCTGCACGACAGCCGTCACTGATCGCCCTGCCGACATGATGACCTCGCTGGTCGCCATGTTGCCGAAGGCGGAAAAAGACAGGCGATACCGGGTGTCGGTCGTCATCGAGGAACTGGGCGAATGGCCTCAATCTGGCGACTGAACGAGGATCGTGTCGAGTTCGAGCGGGTAACGTCCGCTGTACTCGATGCCGATCCTGATGGCACCTACGTCATCCAGCAACCGGACAACACATTCCGGCTGCGCATCGGCAACGCCCCCACTCTCGCAGTCGGCGAGCGGTTCACCGTGGCGGGCATCGAGTTCGACACCGCCGAGATCGAGTGTCTGCATTTCGCAGATTGCGTATAGTCACAGCTATCAGCCAATCAAGAGCACCAAACAATGCAATTCAAAGTCACGCTCTACGTGAATAAGTCGTTGGGCGGGATCACAGTCGAAGGGAACACCGTCCAATGCCTCCGGCGGACAGACGAGCGCACAGCCACAGGACGCCGACGCCAGCGAGTCATCTGCACCATCGACCGCTGGGCATCGGAGCTTTCCGCCGAAGCCCGCGAACTGCTCACCGAAGAAGAGCAAGCGGAATGGGCCGCATGGAAGGTTAAACACGATGCGGAGTACCGCAAAAAGCAGCTTGGTATCGCCCTAGATGCAGTCACCAAGACGATGGAAGCGGCCACCACGGCGCTACGCGAGTGCGTGGCTAAACCTGCTGACCCCGCTGCAATGTGGGCCGCCATCGAGGCGCTATCTGCCGAACTGGAGAAGGCTGGCCACGAGAAACCTAAGCGGCCACGAGGCCGCCCACGGACGAATGATGACGACGACGATCAACTCATCGAGCACTGGCCGATGGGCACTCAGCCGCCTCTGCCGAATTTCGCCCCACCGGGCACAGAGGCACACCGCCAGTACCAGAGCCTGCTCGACAACTTTGAGGCATATCGCCGGGCAAATGAAGATAGCTAGCTATATAGCTATCTAAAATGGAATGCTCTCATCCCACGGAAACCGTGCCGCCTGCTGCTCTGCCACCTTGGCCTGAGCCTTGATCTTCGTTTCCAACGCCTTGATGAAGCGGATGGATGCCGCGACGTGGTTGAAGATCAGCAGGCTTTCCTCGTAGTTCAGGATCGGGTTGTCGTGTGCAAGGCTCTTGTTGTTGCGCACATCATTGAAGGCTTCCAGCACTGAGATACTGGACTTCAAAATGCGCTCGGTCATGGCCGACTCAAGGTGGCCACCTTCCCGGAGCGCCTTGACGTACTCGCCGAAGACACTGTGCAGCGGCTTGTCACGAGTGATCGTGATGCCGTGCGGCTCGCACGTCACACGGATGAACTTGTTGACGAAGGTATGTAGTCGATCCAGCCCGCCCTCGGGCTGGTTCTTCTCGATGGCTTCGCGGACATGCTCTGCCACCACCTCGAAATCCCGCTCATCTGCGATGGCGGTCAGCGCATCCAGCTCGGCCACCGGCTGGTCACTGAGAAGACGCTGGGCAATCTTTCGGCAGTCGTCGATCAGCAGCGGATTGCTGTCGCCAAAGCACTGCTCATCGGTCGCATACTCGATCAGCCCGCCAATGACCCGCCCCACGACATGATTGCCATCCACATCCCAGAAGGTACGCATCCGATTGGCCTTGGACGTACCCCGCGCCTTGTACCGTTCGGCATCAATCTCGACCCGGTACTCATCGAAGAAGTCACCGAAGGTGCGGTCAGAGAAGTTCAGGACATAGCCGCCACCCATACCAAGCAGCTTTTCCAGCTTGCGACGCTCACTTCCGCTCAGATCGGACATAGCTCCCCTACGCCATCTTGATCCACGCCATACCGACAAGGGCCGTCAGGACAAGCCCGGCAAGCACGGTGCTGGCATAGTGGATATACAACCGCCGCAACGCCCAGCGCACAGGCCGGGCTTCTGCCCGTCTCTGCTCGGCAATGAGTTGGGCACAGGCTCGATCACGGGCCTGCAACTCCGATGTGGCACGTTCCTCGGCGTAAAGAACTGCGGCCAGATAGTCGAGCATCCGGTGCTCGGTGATGTTCTGCTTCCACGTCTCGACTTTGACTAACGCTCCGGCCAGCATGGGTCTGGATCGGCCTTCGCGATGCTCGGGGTCGGTGTAGTCGAAGACCAGACCGAACTGCTCATAAAACCAGTTGCGCCGTGCCTTGTTGTCACCATGCCCCTGTCCGGCCAGCAGCTCGATACCATTGACGGTCGCCTCGGGCCACTGCTGCACCCACTGGACGATCTCATTCATCAGATAGGTGCCGATACGCTGACCATCCAGCCCCGGCAAATCAAGGAATACAGCCCCTTTCGACATCGAGGTCGAAGTCAGCGACACAGCGTTGAAGTTGCGCGAGTAGCTGCCATCAAACCGCCCTTTTCCACCATCCCGGTGCGAAAACTTGGCTGTGATGCGCTGGTAGGAAAGCCGAATGGACGCCTCGTAGATCGTCCCATCCCGAGGATCGCGCCGATAGGTTTCCTCCCGCTCGACAAGCACCCAGCCTAATGCCTTGTCATCCGGGCGATCCTTGTCTTTGATCTCCAGCACGAGGATGCGCGGCTTTACGCTCTGGCCCTCGCGCCACCCGTTGTCGAAAGAAGGCAGCGCCATCGTCTAAGCGGTCTGCTTGATCTCGTCGGCCACTTGGCGGCAGACGGCCCGGACATCGAGCGAACCAGATGCGATAGCCTCAAGGGTGCCGTCATCAAGCGACTGCACAATTCGGGTAGCCCGGCGCTCCAGCTCCTGACGAGCGATGCGCTCCCAGTCGCTAACCTCCAGCAGTGATGCCAATGCCGCTTCATCAGCGCGTCCATACCCGCGCAAGACCTCTGAAAGCGCCTCAGTTGTGGTTGTCACCATCGTCCGGCCTCCAAGCCCGAATGATCGAGAACGGGCAATCAGCCCAGTCGTGCCGCCTCGGCGGCGATGTGCCCAGCCAAAGCCGACACGAATGTCTTGAGGCTGGTCATCGACGACAGCTCCGTGAAGTTGCCAGTATCCACCGCACTGCGTTCTGCCGCGATGACGGCAGCGGTCGTGTAGAGCTGCTCCTGCACCAATCTCTGACACAGCAAGTCATACCGCGTGAGATACGATGCCCCCTTGAACTCCTCGAAGACCGGGAAGTGCGGCGACGAGTCCCGAACGGGACGGCGGGACTCCGGCGCATCTTCGACCATCATCAGCCAGCCGACGAACGGGCGTGGCTGCTTGCCGAATGCCTCTTCCCGGTAGGCTGTCCAGAGGTCATGGGCTGTTCCGATGGCTTCCTCTGTACGGTTGTTGAAATTGTTGCTGAACGATGGCCCGACGTGGCTTTTCAGTTCGATGGCTGCGATCAGCTCGCCCTTGTAGATCACCAACAAATCCCACAGCTTTGTCGGGCGGAAGTAGCCGGGCAGGGTCAGCATCGCCCGGTTCTGGTGAATCTCGGCGTGGGCCAGACCATTGGCCTTGATGACATCGAGCACCAAGGCCAAGAATCCGTCCATGTTCTTGCCGCCTGTGACGCCAGCGCGTTCACCTTGGTCGGCCTTGCCTGACTCAATCTGCTTTTGCCGTGCAGCTTCACGGTTGCCCCAAAACGCCTTTACGGCGTCGCGGGCCTTCTGTTCGTAATCGACAAGATCAAGTGCCATTTATTCTCCATTGCCCCCAAGGGCAGATCGTTCTTCGTGGCTCAGCCCGTAGAGCCTGAACACAGCCCGGTTGCAGGCTTGCACGTCCCGCTTGATGGCTGCCTCAGCCAGCTCGCGGCGTAGCGGTTCAGGCACATCGGCCCAGCGTGGGATACGGATGCGGCGCAGGTATTGCGCTTGGAAGCGCAAGAAGCCACCTCGCATTTTCGTTGAGTACGTGGCCACGAACAGGCGCGAGACAGCGGACAGCAGCACAGCTTGCAAGGCCCGCAAATCCCAATCGTCCGAGGTAACGTAGTAAAGGTTATGGCTTGGATACAGCTCACCGCCCTCGAAAACAATGTGCGACTCACCCTTGATGTCAGGGATCAACAGCTTGGGCCTCGCAGCCAGCGCCGGGGTAATACGGTCAATCGTGCGATACCAGTTGGCAGGAGCCTTCTTCGCGCAATGCCGACCGGCAATCACATCCCGGCGAGCCTCAAGGTAGCGGCGCAGACGCGGATACTCGCCAAGATCGACCAGCCCTCCAGACTCGGCGAAGGGGTTGATGACCCCCTGACCACGCCACTGCACTTCGCCGGTCATGATGTCTTTGGTTGTCACCAGCGGCAGCTTCCGATCAGGCTCGACATCCAGCGACTCGAAGTCGCCGATGAATGCCTTGTCAGCGCCGGTCGCAACACCAATGCCAACCTTGCACCCAGCCTCCTCGAGCAGTGGGAACGCGCCCTCCAGACGGCGAATAAGCGCCATCTGGTCAGAAGACTCCAGCAGCCACGGCTCCGCACCATTGGTCACACGGGCGAGTTCCCGCACCGGGCCAGCATCCTTCGGAAGTGTCGGTGCCGACAGCAGGCCAGCCAGCGTGGTCAGCGTGGCCCGGTCTATGGACGGGCGGTGTGCGATGCGCGTCGCCCCGCCCCCCTCACGGCTGATGATGGTGATGGCCGGATAGGCGATTACATCGGAATGGAAGGCCGGTGTATCCACCATATCGACATAGACTTTCAGGTGGAACCGTTCGGCAACAAGGCTACGCAGTGGCCCACCGTAGCGGTTCTTCATCCAGCGATCCGCGCAGATAAAGCCCAGATTGCCGCCAGCAGACAATGCCGTCAGCGACCGCTCGATGAAGGGAATGTAGATGTCCGCCCGGTCATACATCGTCTGATAGCGGCTGCGGTACTCGGCCAGCAACGGGGCCGGAATCAGCTCAGGTCGAACGTAGGGAGGATTGCCCACCACGAAATCGAACTGGCCCTCCAGCGGAGCCAGCAGGAAGTCACCCTGCAACAGCCAGCGGTCAGCCAAGGCCGTCGCAGCATTCGCCGACAGCCCCTCACGCTTGAGCAGCGCGACAACGGCAGCGTAGGTGCTGCGGAAGGTGTCGTGGTGCAATTCCACCGCCCGGATGGCGTCGCCCAAATCATCGACCTCAGTACCATTGGGCCTTGCTGCTCGCCATGCACTCAGCAGCCGCAGAATGATCGGCAGCAAGAAGTCCCCGCCACCGAACGACGGTTCCAAAAGCCGTTTTTCGTGCAGCGGTTGATCCTCGGTATAGCCAGCCAGGTCGAGGATGAAATCGACCACCTCAGAGCGCGTGAAAATAGCCCCTCGAGCCTCGAGCCCCCCTTCCGTTGCCAACGCCTCGGTCGCGGCCATGACAGGGCATACAGCAGCGGCAACAGGCTTATGAGCAACACTTGGCGCAAATGCCATGAATGACGACCTCACTAAATCATCGGCGATGCGCCGCGCTCTGGGCGCACCGCACCAACGTGCTTGTAAATGGTGGCGCGTGAAACGCCATAGCGTTTCGCCACGTCGGCGACCTGAATATCAGGATCACGCAAAAGCGCCTTGATCTCACGGACTTGCTTGGCGTCCAGCGCGGGCTTTCGCCCGCCCTTGCGACCACGAGCACGAGCAGCAGCCAAGCCTGCTTGAGTCCGCTCCCGAATTAGATTCCGCTCGAACTCGGCCAAGGCCGAGAACAAGTGGAAAGTCAGCTTCCCAGTTGCACTGCCAGTTTCGATCCGTTCCGTGACGCTCTCGAAGCCAACACCGCGCTGCTCCAACTCCCCCACGATGCGAACCAGATCGGGGAGCGAACGGCCTAACCGATCCAGACGCCAGACCACCAACGTGTCTCCCGCACTCAGGGCGCGAAGACAGTAATCCAGAGCAGGCCGATCAGCAGACTTCCCGCTGACCTTCTCTTCGTAAATGTCGGCACATCCGGCACGGGTCAAAGCATCCCGTTGTAGGTCGAGCCGCTGGTCATCCGTTGAAACGCGGGCATAACCAAGACGCTTTCCCATACCTTTACCAAGCGTAGATAAACAGACGGATATTTTTACACATAAAGACCGATTCCACACGGGCTTTATGTGTCGTTTTCAGAAGACGGCTGCACTGAACGTCAGA
>NZ_JBHZGV010000029.1:4101-4673 GCF_043359985.1 Comamonas trifloxystrobinivorans | reverse complement strand
CATCAGGCAACGACGGGCTGCTGCCGGCCATCAGCGGACGCAGGGAGGACTTTCCGCAACCGGCCGTTCGATGCGGCACCGATGGCCTTCGCGCAGGGGTAGTGAATCCGCCAGGATTGACTTGCGCTGCCCTACCTCTCACTAGTGAGGGGCGGCAGCGCATCAAGCGGTGAGCGCACTCCGGCACCGCCAACTTTCAGCACATGCGTGTAAATCATCGTCGTAGAGACGTCGGAATGGCCGAGCAGATCCTGCACGGTTCGAATGTCGTAACCGCTGCGGAGCAAGGCCGTCGCGAACGAGTGGCGGAGGGTGTGCGGTGTGGCGGGCTTCGTGATGCCTGCTTGTTCTACGGCACGTTTGAAGGCGCGCTGAAAGGTCTGGTCATACATGTGATGGCGACGCACGACACCGCTCCGTGGATCGGTCGAATGCGTGTGCTGCGCAAAAACCCAGAACCACGGCCAGGAATGCCCGGCGCGCGGATACTTCCGCTCAAGGGCGTCGGGAAGCGCAACGCCGCTGCGGCCCTCGGCCTGGTCCTTCAGCCACCATGCCCGTGCACGCGACAG
>NZ_JBHZGV010000029.1:2473-3385 GCF_043359985.1 Comamonas trifloxystrobinivorans | reverse complement strand
ACGGGCGTACAAAGATAATTTCCATCTCAAGGGATCACCATGCGCTTCATTCACGCACTATTACTGGCAGGGATCGCTCACTCTGCATATGCGTCGGAAAAATTAACCTTCAAGACCGATCTTGAGAAGCTAGAGCGCGAAAAAGCAGCTCAGATCGGTGTTGCGATCGTCGATCCCCAAGGAGAGATCGTCGCGGGCCACCGAATGGCGCAGCGTTTTGCAATGTGCTCAACGTTCAAGTTTCCGCTAGCCGCGCTGGTCTTTGAAAGAATTGACTCAGGCACCGAGCGGGGGGATCGAAAACTTTCATATGGGCCGGACATGATCGTCGAATGGTCTCCTGCCACGGAGCGGTTTCTAGCATCGGGACACATGACGGTTCTCGAGGCAGCGCAAGCTGCGGTGCAGCTTAGCGACAATGGGGCTACTAACCTCTTACTGAGAGAAATTGGCGGACCTGCTGCAATGACGCAGTATTTTCGTAAAATTGGCGACTCTGTGAGTCGGCTAGACCGGAAAGAGCCGGAGATGAGCGACAACACACCTGGCGACCTCAGAGATACAACTACGCCTATTGCTATGGCACGTACTGTGGCTAAAGTCCTCTATGGCGGCGCACTGACGTCCACCTCGACCCACACCATTGAGAGGTGGCTGATCGGAAACCAAACGGGAGACGCGACACTACGAGCGGGTTTTCCTAAAGATTGGGTTGTTGGAGAGAAAACTGGTACCTGCGCCAACGGGGGCCGGAACGACATTGGTTTTTTTAAAGCCCAGGAGAGAGATTACGCTGTAGCGGTGTATACAACGGCCCCGAAACTATCGGCCGTAGAACGTGACGAATTAGTTGCCTCTGTCGGTCAAGTTATTACACAACTCATCCTGAGCACGGACAAATAGTTGACGCCC
>NZ_JBHZGV010000029.1:0-2435 GCF_043359985.1 Comamonas trifloxystrobinivorans | reverse complement strand
GCGCTTGCGTGCTACGCTAAGCTTCGCACGCCGCTTGCCACTGCGCACCGCGGCTTAACTCAGGCGTTAGGCATCACTCCCGAGGCACGCAATGACCATGCATCCCATCGAACAACAAATCCATCGAGCCGACAAAGCTATAATGGCTGAAGATTTTGATACCCTGATCAACATCTATACGGAAGATGCGGTTCTTGTGGTCAAACCAGGCATGAATGCAGTCGGTAGGGCTTCTATACGGAAAGCTTTCGAAGCAATTGTAGCCTATTTTGATCATTCAATATCGGTGCAACAGGCAGGAATGATTATCCTAGAAACCGGAAATACGGCTTTGGTGTTAGCAAAAACCCTAGTTTCCGCTTCCAACCTACCCGTAATTGAACGCAAAGCAACATATGTTTTCAATCGTTTAGATTCTGGTGACTGGCTTTGCTCAATTGACAATTCTTACGGGCATGACCTTCTGAACTCCCCCGATGCCTAACCCATCGTTCAACCCGGACGCTGCCTCTGCCGGGTATCGGCCGCTCTGGTAGTCCTGAAATCCTCGTCTCCTCTCACCGCGCCGCTTCGGCAACGCCGGTTAACTCCCCTCGTTAGGCATCACAAAGTACAGCATCGTGACCAACAGCAACGATTCCGTCACACTGCGCCTCATGACTGAGCATGACCTTGCGATGCTCTATGAGTGGCTAAATCGATCTCATATCGTCGAGTGGTGGGGCGGAGAAGAAGCACGCCCGACACTTGCTGACGTACAGGAACAGTACTTGCCAAGCGTTTTAGCGCAAGAGTCCGTCACTCCATACATTGCAATGCTGAATGGAGAGCCGATTGGGTATGCCCAGTCGTACGTTGCTCTTGGAAGCGGGGACGGATGGTGGGAAGAAGAAACCGATCCAGGAGTACGCGGAATAGACCAGTCACTGGCGAATGCATCACAACTGGGCAAAGGCTTGGGAACCAAGCTGGTTCGAGCTCTGGTTGAGTTGCTGTTCAATGATCCCGAGGTCACCAAGATCCAAACGGACCCGTCGCCGAGCAACTTGCGAGCGATCCGATGCTACGAGAAAGCGGGGTTTGAGAGGCAAGGTACCGTAACCACCCCAGATGGTCCAGCCGTGTACATGGTTCAAACACGCCAGGCATTCGAGCGAACACGCAGTGATGCCTAAAACAAAGTTAGCCACCAAGAAGGTGCCATGAAAACATTTGCCGCATATGTAATTACTGCGTGTCTTTCAAGTACGGCATTAGCTAGTTCAATTACAGAAAATACGTTTTGGAACAAAGAGTTCTCTGCCGAAGCCGTCAATGGTGTTTTCGTGCTTTGTAAAAGTAGCAGTAAATCCTGCGCTACCAATAACTTAGCTCGTGCATCAAAGGAATATCTTCCAGCATCAACATTTAAGATCCCCAACGCAATTATCGGCCTAGAAACTGGTGTCATAAAGAATGAGCATCAGGTTTTCAAATGGGACGGAAAGCCAAGAGCCATGAAACAATGGGAAAGAGACTTGAGCTTAAGAGGGGCAATACAAGTTTCAGCGGTTCCCGTATTTCAACAAATCGCCAGAGAAGTTGGCGAAGTAAGAATGCAGAAATATCTTAAAAAATTTTCATATGGTAACCAGAATATCAGTGGTGGCATTGACAAATTCTGGTTGGAGGGTCAGCTTAGAATTTCCGCAGTTAATCAAGTGGAGTTTCTAGGGTCTCTATTTTTAAATAAATTGTCAGCATCAAAAGAAAATCAGCTAATAGTAAAAGAGGCTTTGGTAACGGAGGCTGCGCCTGAATATCTTGTGCATTCAAAAACTGGTTTTTCTGGTGTGGGAACTGAGTCAAATCCTGGTGTCGCATGGTGGGTTGGTTGGGTTGAGAAGGGAACAGAGGTTTACTTTTTCGCCTTTAACATGGATATAGACAACGAAAATAAGTTGCCGCTAAGAAAATCCATTCCCACCAAAATCATGGCAAGTGAGGGCATCATTGGTGGCTAACACTTCTGATATTGAACTGTCAGGAGCTGGCTGCACAACAGCCATTACGCCCAATCAACTGGTGCAGTCGTCTTCTGAAAATGACATTTATGGCCGCTTCTCGGATGCCTGAAAAACCTCCGTTTTTTGAACGCTGATAGATAGCTATATATCTATCAAGTCGCAACCCATCCCGCCCATGTAGCGGGCAAGCGGTCATGATTGCCCAGCCATTTCCCGAGCTGAGGATCGACCCAGTTGATGACAGTCACGCCAACCGTGTGCTGATCGAGCAGCGTCGGTGTCAGCCATAAAAGTGGCTCATGATGAAAGACACGGTTACGCAGATCACGAATCTGGTTCAGTGCCGCCGAGATGTTGTGCCGCTGCCTTTGCGGCTTCGGACAACGCGCAAACACAAGGCGGAGGTCTTTCCAGAGGACAGTCTGGAAT
>NZ_JBHZGV010000028.1:0-48485 GCF_043359985.1 Comamonas trifloxystrobinivorans | reverse complement strand
ACCGTCAAGCTGATCGCTCCTATCGCTATGGAAGAAGGTCTGCGCTTCGCTATCCGCGAAGGTGGTCGTACCGTCGGTGCTGGCGTGGTTGCCAAGATCCTGGCGTAAATTTTCGTAGGGGTATAGCTCAATTGGCAGAGCGTCGGTCTCCAAAACCGAAGGTTGTAGGTTCGATTCCTACTGCCCCTGCCACTGAATAAGTGGTCAACCAAGCCCGCCTAATATTGGCGGGCTTCGGCGTCTTGAGCGACGCTGTTTTAATCTGATTGTCGACATGGCTGCTACACAAGTTGAAACGGTTAGTTCTGGTGCGGACAAGCTCAAGCTGGTCGGCGTCGCAGTGCTGGTAATCGCTGGGATTGCCGGCTTTTACCTGTTGTCCAAGCAGGGCGCGGTAGTGCAGTGGGCTGTGCTGCTGGTGGGCCTGGTGGCGGCTGCAGCAGTGTTTCTGGTGTCGGAGCCAGGCAAGCAGTTCGTGGGCTTTGCCAAGGATTCTTGGCGCGAAGTCAAAAAAGTGGTGTGGCCTTCGCGCAAGGAAACGCTGCAGATGACGGCCTATGTTTTTGCCTTTGTCGTTGTCATGTCGCTGTTCTTGTGGCTGACCGATAAAACGCTGGAATGGGTGCTGTACGACCTGATTCTGGGCTGGAGGAAGTAATGTCGAACACAGACGTAACAACAAACACGGGCGCTGAGGCGCCTATTAGTCCTGCCAATCCGGATCTGCGCTGGTACATTGTTCACGCCTATTCGGGCATGGAAAAGGCAGTCGAGCGCAATATCCAGGAGCGTATCAACCGCTCCGAGATGCAAAACAAGTTTGGTCGCATTCTGGTGCCGACCGAAGAAGTGGTGGAAGTGCGCAATGGTCAGAAGAAGACCACTGAGCGCCGTCTGTTCCCGGGTTATGTCTTCGTCGAAATGGTGATGGATGACGATACCTGGCACTTGGTCAAGCACACCAGCAAGGTGACGGGTTTTGTCGGCGGTGCCAAGAACCGTCCCGCTCCCATCTCGGAAGCGGAAGTGCAAAAGATTGTCAGCCAGATGGAAGAGGGCTCGGACAAGCCGCGCCACAAGATCGAATTCCTGGTGGGCGAGTTGGTGCGTGTCAAGGAAGGCCCGTTCACCGATTTCAACGGAACCGTCGAAGAAGTAAACTACGAAAAGAGTCGACTTCGCGTTTCTGTTATGATCTTTGGCCGCTCGACTCCTGTTGAGCTCGAATTCGGCCAGGTCGAGAAAACCTGATTCGTCTTCACTGACAAATACCAAAGCTTCGCTCGCCGAAGCTTTGCATGTTTTTCAAGCACCTACGGACTCGGTGCCTAAACAGAGTCTTAACCCCGGGGAGCCAGCACGAATGTCGTGTTGGCGTTTGTACCCGCAAGGAGCTAAAAATGGCAAAGAAGATTGTCGGCTTCATCAAGCTGCAAGTGCCAGCTGGTAAGGCCAACCCATCGCCACCTATCGGTCCCGCACTGGGCCAACGTGGTTTGAACATCATGGAATTCTGCAAGGCGTTCAACGCCCAGACCCAAGGTGTTGAACCTGGTCTGCCACTGCCTGTGGTGATCACCGCTTTCGCGGACAAGAGCTTCACCTTCGTGATCAAGACCCCACCCGCAACGGTGCTGATCAAGAAGGCTATCAAGCTCGACAAGGGCTCCTCCAATCCTCTGGCCAACAAGGTCGGCAAGATCACCCGCGCTCAGCTGGAAGAAATCGCCAAGACCAAGTTGAAGGACATGAACGCTGCTGACGTGAACGCCGCTGTGCGTACGCTGGCTGGTTCTGCCCGTTCCATGGGCGTTACGGTGGAGGGCCTCTGAGATGGCAAAGTTGACCAAGAAGCAAAAAGCCCTGCAAGGCAAGGTGGACACCACCAAGCTGTACGCATTCGCTGATGCAGTAGCTCTCGTCAAGGAAGCTGCTACGGCCAAGTTTGATGAATCCATCGACGTGGCTATCCAGCTGGGCGTGGATGCCAAGAAGTCGGACCAAGTGGTGCGTGGCGCCGTGGTTCTGCCTAATGGCACTGGCAAGACCACCCGCGTGGCCGTGTTCGCACAAGGCGCCAAGGCTGACGAAGCCAAGGCCGCTGGTGCTGACGTGGTGGGTATGGACGACCTGGCCGCCATGGTCAAGGCCGGTGACATGCCTTTCGACGTGGTGATCGCTGCCCCTGACGCGATGCGCGTTGTGGGTACCCTGGGTCAGATCCTGGGCCCCCGTGGTCTGATGCCTAACCCCAAGGTTGGCACCGTGACCCCTGACGTTGCTACGGCTGTGAAGAACGCCAAGGCAGGTCAAGTGCAGTTCCGCGTTGACAAGGCTGGTATCGTTCACTCGACCATCGGTCGTCGCTCGTTCGACAACGACAAGCTGCAAGGCAACCTGGCAGCTCTGGTGGAAGCCCTGAACAAGGCCAAGCCTGCAACCAGCAAGGGTGTGTACCTGCGCAAGGTGGCAGTGTCGTCCACGATGGGTGTCGGCGTTCGCGTCGATGCACAAACCATCGCAGCGTAATTGCTAAAAAAATCGTCAGGCGGGCACGCAAGTGCCAGCCTGGTGTGGTGGGCTGTTACCAACTTCGTGTCGGTAGCAGGCCATCCAAGACCGTTGGCGTGATGCAAGATCACTTAAATCTTTGGCCAACGCAGATGGCGATCCCGCTGCAGATGGATGTATTTCCAAAACAGTTGGTCGCTGCAACAAGAGCGCGCATGGGTGGTTCGCCGCTTATGCGCATTTGAAGGAGTAGACCTTGAGTCTGAATCGCAGTGAGAAAGAAGCGGTCATCAATGAAGTGACCAGCCTCGCCGCTAAAGCTCAAACGCTTGTGTTCGCGGAATACCGCGGCATCACGGTCGCTGACATGACGAAGCTGCGTGTGGAAGCACGCAAGCAAGGCGTGAGCCTGAGTGTTCTGAAGAACACCCTGGCTCGTCGCGCTGTTGCTGGTAGCAGCTTCGAAGTGGTGGCTGACCAGATGACCGGCCCGCTGATCTACGGTTTCTCTGAAGATGCAATCGCCGCCGCCAAGGTGGTGGCCGATTTCGCGAAGACCAACGACAAGTTGGTGATTCGCGGTGGTGCATACGAAGGAAAGGCGTTGGACGTTAATGGCGTGAAGCAACTGGCAAGCGTGCCTTCCAAGGAAGTGCTGCTGGCCCAATTGTGTGGCCTGCTCATGTCGCCTATGTCGCGTACCGCCGTTGTGCTGGGCGCGCTGGCGGCCAAAAAGGGCGAAGGCGCCGAAGTTGCTGCAGCTTAATTGACGCGCGGCATAACCAACCGAAATTTTTAGGAAATCAAAATGGCATTCGATAAAGACGCATTCTTGACCGCCCTGGACAGCATGACTGTTCTGGAACTGAACGACCTGGTCAAGGCAATTGAAGAGAAGTTTGGCGTGAGCGCTGCTGCTATGGCCGCTCCCGCTGCTGGTGGCGCTGCTGCTGGCGGTGCTGCTGCTGAAGAAAAGACCGATTTCAACCTGGTGCTGGTGGAAGCCGGCGCTAACAAGGTTGGCGTGATTAAGGCTGTGCGCGAAATCACCGGTCTGGGCCTGAAGGAAGCCAAGGACATGGTCGACGGCGCTCCTAAGACCCTGAAGGAAGCTATGCCTAAGGCTGACGCTGAAGCTGCTGCCAAGAAGCTGACCGAAGCTGGTGCTAAGGCTGAACTGAAGTAATTCTTTCAGTTTTGAGGGCTGGAAGTTCCGTTTGGGGCTTCCAGCCTTTGGCGCTTCTGGAAAGCGCTGGCCCCAGAGGCCACCACAAAGCAGCCAGCGCTGGCTGTTTTGTAGTGTTTTCTAACATCCGACACTAGAAAACCCCTTGGTTCGGGTGGTGTGCAATGCACCACCGTCTGCCATGGTTGGTAGTGGCCAACCCACCAAGCTGCAAACCCCGTTGAGGGGCGTCGTCGAAGACCCAGGACTCATGTCTTTGCCCGGAGATCTCATGGCCTATTCTTACACCGAACGCAAGCGAATCCGCAAAAGTTTCGGCAGCCGCGATAGCGTGCTCGAAGTGCCTTACCTGCTGCAAATGCAAAAAGATGCGTACACCGCATTCTTGCAAGCAGACTCGGCCCCTAAAAAACGTACTGATGAAGGCTTGCAAGCCGCCTTCAACTCTGCTTTCCCGATCGTCTCGCACAATGGTTTTGTCGAGATGAAGTTTGTCGAGTACAACCTCGCCAAGCCGGCTTTCGACGTGCGCGAGTGCCAGACCCGTGGTCTGACCTTCTCGTCCGCCGTGCGTGCCAAGGTGCAGCTGATCATCTATGACCGCGAGTCGTCGACGCCGCAGTCCAAGGTGGTCAAGGAGGTGAAGGAGCAGGAAGTCTACATGGGCGAAGTGCCCCTGATGACCGACAAGGGCTCGTTCATCGTCAACGGTACCGAGCGCGTGATCGTGTCTCAGCTGCACCGCTCGCCTGGCGTGTTCTTCGAGCACGACAAGGGCAAGACCCATAGCTCGGGCAAGCTGCTGTTCTCGGCCCGCATCATCCCTTACCGTGGTTCGTGGCTCGACTTTGAATTCGACCCCAAGGACCTGCTGTACTTCCGCGTGGACCGTCGCCGCAAGATGCCGGTGTCGATTCTGCTGAAGGCCATCGGCATGACGCCAGAGTCGATCCTGGCGACCTTCTACGAAAACGACAACTTCCGCCTGATGGACAGCGGCGCACAAATGGAATTTGTGGCCGACCGTCTGAAAGGTGAAATTGCCCGCTTCGACATCACCGACAAGTCGGGCAAGGTCGTCGTCGCCAAGGACAAGCGCATCACCGCACGCCACACCCGCGAGCTCGAGCAATCGGGCACCAAGTTCGTCAGCGTGCCGGAAGATTTCTTGCTCGGCCGCGTGGTCGCCAAGAACATCGTTGACCCTGACACCGGCGAAATCATCGCCAAGGCCAACGAAGAGCTGACCGAAGCGCTGCTGAAAAAGCTGCGCAGCGCCGGCATTCAAGAGCTGCCTTGCATCTACACCAACGAACTGAGCCACGGCGCCTACATTTCGCAGACCCTGCGCACCGATGAAACCGCCGACGAATTCGCTGCCCGCGTGGCCATCTACCGCATGATGCGCCCTGGTGAGCCGCCTACGGAAGACGCCGTGCAAGCGCTGTTCCAGCGTCTGTTCTACAACGAAGACACCTACGATCTGTCGCGCGTCGGCCGCATGAAGTTCAACGCCAAGATCGGCCGCGACACGCCTACCGGCCCGATGGTGCTGTCCAACGAAGACATCCTGGAAGTGGTGAAGATCCTGGTGGATCTGCGCAACGGTAAGGGCGAAGTCGACGACATCGACCACCTGGGTAACCGCCGCGTGCGTTGCGTGGGCGAGCTGGCCGAAAACCAGTTCCGCACCGGTCTGGCACGTATCGAAAAGGCTGTGAAGGAGCGTCTGGGCCAAGCGGAACAAGAGCCGCTGATGCCTCACGACCTGATCAACAGCAAGCCGATCTCGGCAGCGCTGAAGGAATTCTTCGGTGCCTCGCAGTTGTCGCAGTTCATGGACCAGACCAACCCGCTGGCTGAAATCACGCACAAGCGTCGTGTTTCCGCTCTGGGCCCAGGCGGTCTGACCCGCGAGCGCGCCGGCTTCGAAGTGCGTGACGTGCACGTGACCCACTACGGCCGCGTCTGCCCTATCGAAACGCCTGAAGGTCCTAACATTGGTCTGATCAACTCGCTGGCTCTGTACGCCCGCCTGAACGAATACGGCTTTATCGAAACGCCGTATCGCCGCGTGGTGGATGGCAAGGTGACCGACCAGATCGATTACCTGTCGGCGATCGAAGAAGGCAAGTACGTTATCGCTCAGGCCAACGCCGAGCTGGACGCCGAAGGCCGTCTGACGGGCGACCTGGTGTCGGCCCGTGAAAACGGTGAATCGACGCTGCTGTCCGCCGAGCGCGTGCAGTACATGGACGTGTCGCCTGCACAGATCGTGTCGGTGGCTGCTTCGCTGATTCCGTTCCTGGAACACGACGACGCGAACCGCGCTTTGATGGGTGCCAACATGTCGCGCCAGGCCGTGCCTGTGCTGCGTCCTGAAAAGCCCATGGTCGGTACCGGTATCGAGCGCGTGGCCGCTGTGGACTCGGGCACCGTGGTGACCGCAACCCGTGGCGGTATCGTCGATTATGTGGACGCGACCCGTATCGTGATCCGCGTGAACGACGAAGAAGCCGTGGCCGGTGAAGTCGGTGTGGACATCTACAACCTGATCAAGTACCAGCGTTCCAACCAGAACACCAACATCCACCAGCGTCCTGTGGTTCGCCGCGGCGACAAGCTGGCCAAGGGTGACGTGATCGCCGACGGCGCATCGACCGACCTGGGCGAAATCGCCATTGGTCAGAACATGCTGATCGCGTTCATGACCTGGAACGGCTACAACTTCGAAGACTCGATCTTGATCTCTGAGCGCGTGGTGGCCGAAGACCGCTACACCTCGATCCACATCGAAGAACTCGTGGTGATGGCCCGCGACACCAAGCTGGGTGCCGAAGAAATCACGCGCGATATTCCGAACCTGTCGGAGCAACAACTCAACCGTCTGGACGAATCCGGCATCATCTACGTGGGTGCCGAAGTGCAGCCCGGCGACGTGCTGGTGGGCAAGGTCACGCCTAAGGGCGAAACCACGCTGACGCCAGAAGAGAAGCTGTTGCGCGCCATCTTCGGCGAGAAGGCTTCGGACGTGAAGGACACCTCGCTGCGTGTGGACCAGGGCTCGCAAGGTACCGTGATCGACGTGCAAGTGTTCACGCGTGAAGGCATCACCCGCGACAAGCGCGCCCAGCAGATCATTGACGACGAGCTCAAGCGCTTCCGTCTGGATCTGAACGACCAGCTGCGTATCGTGGAAGCCGACGCTTTCGACCGTATCGCCAAGCTGCTCAACGGCCGCGTGGCCAATGGCGGCCCGCAAAAGCTGGCCAAGGGCACCAAGATCGACAAGGCTTATCTGGACGGCGTGGAGAAGTTCCACTGGTTCGATATTCGCCCTGCCGAAGACGATGTGGCCGCACAGCTGGAGTCCATCAAGAACTCGATCGAGCAGCAGCGCCACAACTTCGACCTGGCTTTCGAAGAAAAGCGCAAGAAGCTCACCCAAGGCGACGAGCTGCCCGCCGGCGTGCTGAAGATGGTCAAGGTGTACCTGGCCGTCAAGCGCCGTCTGCAGCCTGGTGACAAGATGGCCGGCCGCCACGGTAACAAGGGTGTGGTCTCCAAGATCGTGCCGGTGGAAGACATGCCTTTCATGGCTGACGGCACCACCGCCGACATCGTGCTGAACCCGCTGGGCGTGCCTTCGCGTATGAACATCGGTCAGGTGCTGGAAGTGCACTTGGGCTGGGCCGGCAAGGGCCTGGGCCAGCGCATTGGCAACATGCTGCAGGAAGAAGCCCGCGCTGCGGAAGTGCGCTCCTTCCTGGAAGAGGTCTACAACAGCCGCGGCCGCAAGGAAGACCTGGCCGAGCTGTCCGATGACCAGATCATGTTCATGGCCGAAAACCTGAAGAACGGCGTGCCTTTCGCAACGCCGGTGTTCGACGGTGCGTCCGAGCAGGAAATCAAGGACATGCTCAAGCTGGCATACCCTGATGACATCAAGGAACGCAAGGGCCTGACCGAGCCACGCACGCAGGCTTACCTGTATGACGGCCGCACTGGCGAGCGCTTCGAGCGCCCGACCACCATCGGCTACATGCACTACCTGAAGCTGCACCACTTGGTCGACGACAAGATGCACGCTCGCTCCACTGGCCCGTACTCGCTGGTGACGCAACAACCTCTGGGCGGTAAGGCCCAGTTCGGTGGTCAGCGTTTCGGTGAAATGGAAGTGTGGGCGCTGGAAGCTTACGGCGCCGCCTATGTGCTGCAGGAAATGCTGACCGTCAAGTCCGACGACGTGCAAGGCCGTACCAAGGTGTACGAGTCCATCGTCAAGGGCGAACACGCTATCGAAGCCGGCATGCCGGAATCGTTCAATGTGCTGGTCAAGGAAATCCGTTCCTTGGGCCTGGACATCGAACTGGAACGTTCTTAATTTGAAGGGGGAAAGAGTCTATGAAATCGCTACTCGACCTGTTCAAGCAATTCACGCCTGATGAGCATTTCGATGCCATCAAGATTGGCCTGGCATCGCCCGAAAAGATCCGTTCGTGGTCTTTCGGCGAAGTCAAGAAGCCTGAAACCATCAACTACCGTACCTTCAAGCCCGAGCGCGACGGTCTGTTCTGCGCCAAGATCTTTGGCCCGATCAAGGACTACGAATGCCTGTGCGGCAAGTACAAGCGCTTGAAGCACCGCGGTGTGATCTGCGAGAAGTGCGGCGTTGAAGTCACGCAGACCAAGGTGCGCCGCGAGCGCATGGGTCACATCGACCTGGCCGCGCCTTGCGCCCACATCTGGTTTCTGAAGTCGCTGCCTTCGCGTTTGGGCCTGGTGCTCGACATGACGCTGCGCGACATCGAACGCGTGCTGTACTTCGAAGCCTATGTGGTGACCGACCCTGGCATGACCCCGCTGAAGAAGTTCAGCATCATGTCGGAAGACGAGTACGACAAGAACGTCGAAGAGTACGGTGACGAGTTCGTTGCCAAGATGGGCGCCGAAGGTATCAAGGACCTGCTGGAATCCATCGAGATCGACTCCGAGATCGAGCGTCTGCGCAACGACTTGACCGGCTCCGAAGTCAAGGTCAAGAAGAACGCCAAGCGCCTCAAGCTGCTCGAAGCGTTCAAGAAGTCGGGTATCAAGCCCGAGTGGATGGTGCTGCAAGTGCTGCCCGTGCTGCCTCCGGACCTGCGTCCGCTGGTGCCACTGGACGGCGGCCGCTTTGCTACGTCCGACCTGAACGACCTGTACCGCCGCGTCATCAACCGCAACTCGCGTCTGCGCCGCCTGCTGGAGCTCAAGGCTCCTGAAATCATTGCTCGCAATGAGAAGCGCATGCTGCAAGAAGCCGTGGACAGCTTGCTGGACAACGGCCGCCGCGGCAAGGCCATGACGGGCGCCAACAAGCGTGCTCTGAAGTCGCTGGCCGACATGATCAAGGGCAAGGGCGGTCGTTTCCGTCAGAACTTGCTGGGTAAGCGCGTCGACTACTCGGGTCGTTCCGTGATTACCGTGGGCCCAACGCTCAAGCTGCACCAGTGCGGTCTGCCCAAGCTGATGGCGTTGGAGCTGTTCAAGCCTTTCATCTTCGCCCAGTTGGAGCAACGCGGCATTGCCACGACCATCAAGGCTGCGAAGAAGGAAGTGGAAACCGGTACGCCCGTGGTGTGGGACATCTTGGAAGAGGTGATCCGCGAGCATCCGATCATGCTCAACCGTGCGCCTACGCTGCACCGTCTGGGTATCCAGGCGTTCGAGCCTATCTTGATTGAAGGCAAGGCCCTGCAACTGCACCCACTCGTTTGCGCGGCATTCAACGCCGACTTCGACGGTGACCAGATGGCTGTGCACGTGCCGCTGTCGGTGGAGGCACAGATGGAAGCCCGCACGCTGATGCTGGCTTCGAACAACGTGCTGTTCCCCGCATCGGGCGAACCTTCGATCGTGCCTTCGCAAGACGTGGTGCTGGGTCTGTACCAAGCCACCCGTGAGCGTATCAACGGCAAGGGCGAAGGCATGGTGTTCTCCGACATCGGCGAAGTGCAACGCGCACTGGACGCTGGTGAGGTGGAGCGCCCCGCCAAGATCAGCGTGCGTCTGACCGAGTGGGCCAAGAACAAAGCCACGGGCGAGTTCGAGCCTTCGACCAAGCTGGTCGAAACCACCGTGGGCCGCGCCCTGCTGTCGGAGATTCTGCCCAAGGGCATGCCTTTCTCGACGATCAACAAGACGTTGAAGAAGAAGGAAATCTCCAAGCTCATCAACATCTCGTTCCGCAAGTGCGGTCTGAAAGAGACCGTGGTGTTTGCCGACAAGCTGCTGCAAAACGGCTTCCGTCTGGCTACGCGCTCGGGTATCTCGATCGCTATCGGCGACATGCTGGTGCCACCGCAAAAGGCCGAGATCATCGCCCGCTCCGAAGCGGAAGTGAAGGAGATCGAGCAGCAGTACGTCTCCGGTCTGGTGACCGCTGGCGAGCGCTACAACAAGGTGGTGGACATCTGGGGCAAGGCCGGTGACGAAGTCTCCAAGGTCATGATGCAACAGCTGGCCAAGGAAAAGGTCATCGACCGCCATGGCAAGGAAGTCGACCAGGAATCGTTCAACGCGATTTACATGATGGCCGACTCCGGTGCCCGTGGCTCGGCCGCCCAGATCCGCCAGCTGGCCGGTATGCGTGGCCTGATGGCCAAGCCTGACGGCTCGATCATTGAGACGCCTATTACCGCGAACTTCCGCGAAGGCCTCAACGTGTTGCAGTACTTCATCTCGACCCACGGTGCTCGTAAGGGTCTGGCCGACACGGCTTTGAAGACGGCTAACTCCGGTTACCTGACGCGTCGTCTGGTCGACGTGACCCAGGATCTGGTGATTACCGAGCAAGACTGCGGCACCCACAACGGCACGCTGATGCGCGCTGTGGTGGAAGGCGGTGAAGTGATCGAATCGCTGCGCGACCGTATCCTCGGCCGTACCGCTGCCGACGAAGTGCTGCACCCCGAAACCCGTGCTGTGCTGGCCAAGCCAGGCGATCTGTTCGACGAAGACCTGATCGAAGATCTGGAAGCCGCTGGCGTGGACGAAGTGAAGGTGCGCACTGCACTGACCTGCGAAACCCGCTACGGTCTGTGCGCCACCTGCTACGGCCGCGACTTGGGCCGCGGCGGCCTGATCAACCTCGGCGAAGCCGTGGGTGTGATCGCTGCCCAGTCCATCGGTGAGCCTGGCACGCAGCTGACCATGCGTACCTTCCACATTGGTGGTGCCGCATCGCGTGCTGCTGTCGCTTCGAGCGTGGAAGCCAAGTCCAACGGTATCGTGGGCTTCAACCCGCAGATGCGCTATGTGACCAACAACAAGGGCGAGCTGGTGGTGATTTCGCGTTCCGGCGAAATCGTCATCCAGGACGAATACGGCCGCGAGCGCGAGCGTCACAAAATGCCTTACGGCGCGACGCTGTCGATCAAGCCTGATCAGCAGATCAAGGCCGGTACCGTGCTGGCGCACTGGGATCCGCTGACCCGACCCATCATTACCGAATACGCCGGTCAGGTGAAGTTCGAGAACGTGGAAGAAGGTCTGACGGTGGCCAAGCAGGTCGACGAAGTGACCGGTCTGTCCACACTGGTGGTGATCGATCCGAAGCACCGCGGCTCGGCCAAGGTGGTGCGTCCACAGGTCAAGCTGACCGATGCCCAAGGCCACGAAGTCAAGATCCCTGGCACCGACCACGCGGTGACGATCGGCTTCCAGGTCGGCGCTCTGCTGCAAGTGCGCGACGGTCAGGAAGTGGGCCCCGGCGAAGTGCTGGCCCGTATCCCGATGGAAGGCCAGAAGACCCGCGACATTACCGGTGGTCTGCCCCGTGTGGCCGAACTGTTCGAAGCCCGTACGCCCAAGGACAAGGGCACGCTGGCCGAGATGACCGGTACCGTGTCTTACGGTAAAGAAACCAAGGGCAAGGTGCGCCTGCAGATCACCGATCTGGAAGGCAAGGTCTGGGAAGAGCTGGTTCCGAAGGAACGCAACATCCTGGTGCACGAAGGCCAGGTGGTGAACAAGGGCGAACTGATCGTCGACGGCCCCGCCGATCCGCAGGACATCCTGCGTCTGCTGGGTATCGAAGAGCTGTCGCGCTACATCGTGGACGAAGTCCAGGACGTGTACCGCCTGCAAGGTGTGAAGATCAACGACAAGCACATCGAGGTGATCGTTCGCCAGATGCTGCGCCGCGTGATTATCGAGAACCCCGGCGATACCAGCTACATCCAGGCCGAGCAGGTCGAGCGCTCCGAAGTGCTCAACACCAACGAAGCCGCAGTGCGCGACGGCAAGCTGCCTGCCACGTACTCCAACGTGCTGCTGGGTATTACCAAGGCATCGCTGTCGACCGACTCCTTCATCTCGGCCGCTTCCTTCCAGGAAACGACCCGCGTGCTCACCGAAGCTGCCATCATGGGCAAGCGCGACGAGCTGCGTGGCCTGAAGGAAAACGTCATCGTCGGTCGCCTGATCCCTGCCGGTACCGGTTTGGCTTACCACCAGGCACGCAAGGCCAAGGACGAGATGGACGAGGCCGAGCGCCGCGCCATCGCCGATGCAGAAGCCGCTGAGCTGGCTGCTGCGTCGGAAGCAGTCGAGGCTTCTGCCGACGGCGCTGCTGCAGACCCTGCAGCGGACTAAGCCGCCCCCAGCCTGACAGCCCGTAAGGCTGTCAGGCCAGATGTCAGAAGACCCGTAATTTCGCGCAGCGGACTTACGGGTTTTTTATGTTCTGCAGCAACGCAGAACCCGCTATTGAACGAATGGAACGAGCCGCAGCCCCGTGCCCGCGTGCTCCAGTGGCATGAACCAAGCACCCCGCAAACGACAACCCCACCGCAGCGCAGCACCCGCAGCTTCCGCGCACAACGCTGGCAATGGCCCCAGCTTGTCCGAGCAACTGGTGGCAGTCGCTCGCGCCCTGCAGGAAGTGCGGCAAGGCCAATCCGCCCGTGCTGTGTTGGGTGGTGTCGATGCCTCGCTGCGCGCCGGTGTGCAGGCTTTGCTGATGGATGTGTTGCGTGTACTTGGCACGGCCGAAGCGGCGCGTGCCCAACTGGCACCGCGCAAGCCGGCTGGCGCGGTAGATGCGCTGTTGTGCACTGCGCTGGCCTTGCTGTTGCCGGCCACGCCGCGCTATGACGCCTTCACCTTGGTGAACCAGGCGGTAGATGCCGCCAAAAAACGCTCGGCCACCAAATCGCAATCGGCCTTCATCAATGGCTGCCTGCGCTCTTTTCTGCGCGAGAAAGAAGAGATTTTGCGCACCCTGGCCGGCGATCCGGTGGCGCAGTACAACCATCCGCAATGGTGGCTGGAGCGGCTGAGAAAAGACTATCCGCAAGACTGGCAAGCCATCATCGCCGCCAACAATGCGCAGGCGCCGATGGCCTTGCGCGTGAACCTGCAGCGTTGCACTCGTGCTGACTATCTGGCGCTGTTGGAGCAAGCGGGGATTGATGCGGTAGCGGGCATTGGCACAGCGGGTATTGTGCTGGTCAAGGCGGTGCCGGTAGAGCAGCTGCCGCACTTTGCAGACGGCTGGGTATCGGTGCAGGACAGTGCTGCACAAGCCGCTGCGCCGCTGCTGCTTGATGGTTTGCAGCCCCGTGATGGCAAGACCCTGCATGTGCTGGATGCTTGCGCAGCGCCAGGAGGCAAAACTGCCCATGTGCTGGAAAGCGCGGCCCAGCCAGGCGCTATCGACATGGTGGCGTTGGAGATTGATGCCAAGCGTGCCGAGCGCATTGGCGGCACCTTGCAACGCTTGGGCTTGGCTGCCGATGTGGTGGTGGCCAGTGCCAGCGAAGTAACCAGCTGGCTGCCCGCTGTGCAGGCGCGCCATGGCGTGCAGCAGTTCGATGCCATCTTGCTGGACGCGCCTTGCTCGGCATCAGGCATCGTGCGCCGCCAGCCCGATGTGCGCTGGCTGCGCCGCAGCAGCGATATTGCGCAGCTGGCCGAGATTCAGCGCCAGTTGCTGCAGGCCTTGTGGCCTTTGGTGGCGCCGGGCGGGCGCCTGCTGTACTGCACCTGCTCGGTTTTCCGGGAAGAGGGCGAGGCGCAGATTCTGCAGTTTTTACACCACCATCCAGAGGCCCAACGCTTGCCTGCGCCGGGGCATTGGTTGCCACAGTTGCAGCAGGCGGGTGACAATAGCCTGAGCCAACTGGCGCAAGACCACGACGGTTTTTACTACGCGCTGCTGCACAAACCGCTTTGATAGCCTCGCCATGCGATTCATCCACAAGCTCTGTCTGCTGCTGATGCTGTGCTTTGCCACAGCGGCGCCAGCGATGGCGGCTGACAACGAGAAAAAAGTCGAGCTGCAACTGGTGCGCAACAGCGAAGGCAGCTTTGCCTCGGTGGCCTTGCAGTTTGTGCTGCCCGAGCAGATCGAAGATGCGCTCTACAAAGGCGTGGCGCTGTACTTTGTGCAAGAGGCCGAGATCATCTCCGAGCGCTGGTACTGGCGCGACAAATCGGTGCACAAGGCGGCGCGCTATCTGCGCCTGAGCTACCAGCCGCTCACGCGGCGCTGGCGCCTGCATGTCTCCTCCAATCCGCTCAACGAAGCGGGCATGGCCGCATCGCTGGGCCAGAGTTTTGACAATTTGGAAGAGGCGCTGGCCGTGATCAAACGCGTGCGCAACTGGAAGATTGCCGGCGCCGATGACCTCTCCGACAGCGGCGACTACCTGGTCAAGTTCAGCTTCCGGCTCGACAGCAGCCTGCTGCCGCGCATTTTCCAGTTCACGCCCTTTGGCAACAGCGGGCTCAACCTGCAGCTCAAAAGCCAGCTGCCGCTGCCCGAGGCCAGCACGCCATGAAGCCCGAGAAAAGCTCGTCGCTGCGTGTGGCCCACACGCCGAGCCGGGCACGCTTGCCAGTCATGGTCGGCCTGATGGCCATGATCGGCATTGCACTGGTGCTGCTGTTCTTGCTGTCGCTGGCCACCAATAACCGCGTGCTCTACGAGCGCTATTACGGCATGCTGCTGGGCATCAATATTGGCGTGGCCTGTGTGCTGGCGCTGGTGGTGCTGTGGGGCGTGGTCAATCTGGTGCGGCGCCTGCGTGCTCGGCGCTTTGGCAGCAAGCTCTTGCTCAAGCTGGCGGCCACCTTCGCGCTGGTAGGGGTGCTGCCCGGTGTGGTGATTTATTTTGTGTCGTACCAGTTCGTCTCGCGCTCGATCGAGAGCTGGTTCGACGTCAAGGTCGAAGGCGCGCTGGATGCGGGCGTGAACCTGGCGCGCATCACGCTCGACACCACCGCCAACGCCATGGCGGACAGAACCCGCACTGCCAGTGCACAGCTCTCGCAGGTGTCTGATACGGCTTCCGGCCTGGTGCTGGAGCGCATCAAAGACCAGCTCGGCGCAGACGATGTGGTGCTGTGGTCGGCCAGCGGCCAGGCCGTGGCCAGCACCGGGCAATCGCGCTTCTTGCTGAACCCGGAAAAGCCCTCTGCCGCCTTGCTGCGCACCGCTGGCCAGCAGCAGCGGGCTTTCCAGATCGATGGTCTGGACGAGATCGCCGACATCAACGGCGTGATCAAGGGCGACACCTCGCAAGTACGCGTCAAAACCCTGGTGCAGGTCGCCAATGGCGAAGTGGGCGTGATTCCTGATGGCCGCTTTTTGCAAGCCACGATTGCGCTGCCGCAGGCCTTGGTCATCAACGCGCTCAAGGTGCAAGAGGCCAACCGCGAATACCAGGAGCGTGCGCTGGCGCGTGGCAGCCTGCGCAGCATGTACATCGGCACCTTGACCCTGAGCCTTTTCCTGGCCGTGTTTGGCGCGGTGGTGCTGGCTGCCTTGCTGGGCAACCAGCTGGTGCGGCCGCTGCTGGTGCTGGCCGAAGGGGTGCGCGAAGTGGCCTCGGGCAATCTGCGCCCCAAGCCCGTGCTGCCCAGCAAAGACGAGCTCAGCGGCCTGACGCGCTCGTTTGCCGAGATGACGCAGCAACTGCTGGACGCACGCCGTGCCGTGGAGCGCAGCATGCGCCAGACCGATGCGGCACGCCAAAGCCTGCAGACCATTTTGGACAACCTGACCGCTGGCGTCATCGTGCTCGACAAGCAAGGCGTGGTGCGCTCCACCAACCCGGGTGCAACGCGTATTTTGCGTGCCCCCTTGGCTGCTTACGAAGGCCGGCCGTTACGCGATTTGCCTGGCCTGGAAGCGTTTGCGAACGAGGTAGAGCAGCAGTTCAGCCGCTTGCACGACACCACGGGCGAGCACTATCTGGACCACTGGCAGCAGTCGTTCGAGCTCAATGGCGACAGCCAGCTGCCCAACCAGAACAGCATCAATCTGATCGCGCGTGGTGCCAGCCTGCCTGACGACCGGCTCTTGCTGGTGTTCGACGACATTTCCGAAATCGTCTCCGCCCAGCGCGCGCAGGCCTGGGGCGAGGTGGCGCGGCGCCTGGCGCACGAGATCAAAAACCCGCTCACGCCTATCCAGCTGTCGGCCGAGCGGCTGGAGCTCAAGCTCGGCCACAAGCTGGAAGGTGCTGACCAGGCAATCTTGAAAAAATCGGTCAACACCATCGTCGACCAGGTCGATGCGATGAAGCGCCTGGTCAATGAGTTCCGCGACTACGCCCGTTTGCCCGCTGCCGAGCTGCAGCCGGTCGATCTGAATGCCTTGATTCAGGACGTGCTGCACCTGTACGGAACCGAAAATGCCGTCGTGCCGATAGTGGCCGATCTGGAGCCGCAGGCGCCCCGTATCATGGGCGACGCCCAGCAACTGCGTCAGGTGATTCACAACTTGCTGCAAAATGCCCAAGATGCGACCGAGCAGGCCTGGGCCGGCAAAACCGAGCCCGTGCCAGCTGTGCGGATCGCGACGCGCTTGACGGGCAGCAGCAAACGTCTGCGTTTGACAATTGCTGACTTCGGTTGCGGCTTTCCCGAACATATATTACAAAAGGCCTTTGAGCCGTACGTCACCACCAAGCCCAAGGGCACCGGTTTGGGGTTGGCCGTTGTCAAGAAAATTGCGGACGAGCACGGTGCTCGCATAGAAATTTCAAACAGGATCGAGGGGGAAAAAATCCAAGGAGCCCAAGTGTCGCTATCATTCGCTATTGAAGAGGCACTAGCGATATAAGTGCTGGGTGGCACGGGACGCACTGGATTTCAAGAAGATATGGCAAATATTCTGGTTGTCGATGACGAATTGGGAATTCGGGATCTCTTGTCGGAGATTCTGAACGATGAGGGGCACAGCGTGGATGTCGCTGAGAACGCTACCCAGGCGCGCGCCTGCCGTAGCGAAAACCAGTACGACCTGGTCTTGCTCGACATCTGGATGCCCGATACCGATGGCGTCTCGTTGCTCAAAGAGTGGTCGATGACCGGCTTGCTCACCATGCCCGTCATCATGATGAGCGGGCACGCCACCATCGACACGGCGGTTGAAGCAACGCGCATAGGCGCGTTCTCTTTTTTGGAAAAGCCCATCACCATGCAAAAGCTGCTCAAGGCAGTGGAGCAGGGCTTGCAGCGCAACGTGCCGGCACCCGCGCCAGCCAGCGCACCTGCAGCCGCTGGCAAGGTGGCCAGCTATGCAGGCGCAGGCAGCTATGCGGCACCGGTGGCCACCATGGCCGCGGTCACGGCAGTGGTCGACACCATGCCCAATGCCCACCAGGGTTTTGATCTCGACCGCCCGCTGCGCGAAGCCCGCGATGGTTTCGAGAAAGCCTACTTCGAGTTCCATCTGGCACGCGAAGGCGGCTCGATGACCCGCGTGGCCGAGAAGACCGGCCTGGAGCGCACCCACCTGTACCGCAAGCTGCGCCAGCTCGGCGTAGACCTGACGCGCAATAAAAAGCACTGATTTCGGTTTTTTCCCAAAGAGCTCCAAATTCCACGCTATAATTCGATTCGTGGGCCCGGTAGCTCAGTTGGTAGAGCAGCGGATTGAAAATCCGCGTGTCCGTGGTTCGATTCCGCGCCAGGCCACCAGGAATCACAAGCCTTCGCATCAGCAATGATGCGGAGGCTTTCTCATTTGCTCGCTCGCGTGTTGGCGCAGCGTGCCTTGTCGTCTTCTTCTTGCTTGTCATCCTGGTTTTGCACGGCCCGGGTGCGGGTCGGCTCTATGTCTCAAGTCTCTTCGTCTGCCTTGCTGGGCATTGATTTCGGTACCTCCAACTCGGCCATGGCCTTCAAGAGCGATGCCTCTGCCTCCGGCCCTTCGCAGCTGTTGCAGGCCGAAGGCGCATCGTTGGCCATGCCAACGGCGGTGTTCTTCAACACCGAGGAAAACCGCACCCACTTCGGCCGCGACGCAGTGGCGCGTTACCTGGAAGGCACCGAAGGCCGGTTGATGCGTTCGCTCAAAAGCCTGCTGGGCAGCGCTTTGATGCAAGAGAAAACCGCCGTGCACGGCAAGCTGATGGCCTACCAGGACATCGTTGCCTTGTTTGTGCAGCAATTGGCCGATACGGCACAGCGCCAACTGGGCGCACTGCCGCGCACGGTAGTGATGGGGCGGCCGGTGCACTTTGTCGATGACGACGCTGCCCGTGATGCACAAGCACAGCACGCGTTGGAGCAGGCCGCCCGGGCGGCAGGTTTCAGCGATGTGCGCTTTCAGCTGGAGCCTATCGCTGCGGCGCTCGATTACGAGCAGCGCATCACCCAGGAATCGGTGGTGCTGGTGGTGGACATTGGCGGCGGTACTTCAGACTTCACCGTGGTGCGCTTGGGGCCGGATCGCAAGCACAGCGCCGATCGCGCCAGCGATATTCTGGCCACCACTGGCGTGCATATCGGCGGCACGGATTTTGACCGCCGCCTGAGCCTGCATGCGGCCATGCCTTTGCTGGGTCTGGACCACATCGGCCCGAGCGGGCGCGAAGTGCCCAGCGGCGTTTTCCACGATCTGTCGACCTGGCACTTGATCCAGTGGCTGTACAGCGCGCAGCGCATGCGCGAGGCCCAGGCCCTGCGCAGCAATTACCGCGATGCCGGTTTGCACGACCGCTTGATGCGTGTGCTGCGCGAGCATTGGGGCCACCGTTTGGCCAATGCGGTGGAAGAGGCCAAGATCGCCGTCTCCAACCAGCAAAGCGCACAGCGCCTGGATGTGGAATGGCTGGAGGCCGCGCTCAGCCCCGAAGTGGCTCCCGCCGATCTGCAGCAGTGCTTGCAAGTTTTGCTGGCGCAAGTGGCGGATTGTGCGCTGCACTGCGTGCAAATGGCGGGCTTGCAGCAGTCGCAGATCGATGCGATTTACCTGACCGGAGGTTCTTCCGCGCTGCAGCCGCTGCGTGCGGCGCTGGCGCTGGCTTTCCCCTCTACGCCGCAGGTGGAAGGCGATCTGTTTGGTGGCGTCGCCGCGGGCTTGGTGCACGGCCAAGCCGCTTGAAGCTGCGCCAGCGCGCTATTGGGGCTTCAGCGATAACCGAAAAAACCGAAGCTCAGTCTTCGGTTTCTTCTTCCTGCGTGCCGCGTTTTAGCGCCAGTGCTGCGTCGTACAAGGCATTGCGCGCTGCGCCGGTGATCTCGGCTGCCAGCCGCACAGCAGTTTTGGTGGGCAGCTCGGCCAACAGCAAGGCCAGCACGCGCTGCGCATCGCCGCCTTCTTGTTGCACGGCTTGCGGGTGCAGCAGCACGGCAAACTCGCCCTTGCTGCGGTTGGCATCTTGCGCCAGCCAATCGGCCAAGGCTTGGGCCGGCATGGTGGCAATTTCTTCAAATTGCTTGGTCAGCTCGCGCCCCAGTGTGACCGGGCGCTCGCCCAGCACGGCCAGGGCCTTGGCGAGATCAGCAATGCGGTGCGGTGCCTCCAGCACCACCAAGGTGCGTGGGTCTTGCGCCAACTGCGCTACGGCCTGCTGGCGCTCTTGCGCCTTGGTGGGCAAAAAGCCGATAAAGGCAAAGCCGTTGCCACTGCCATCGGCGGCCACGGCGCCTGCTGCGCTGACCAAGGTGGTGACGCTGCTGGCACCGGGCAGCGGGCTCACGCGCAAACCGGCGCGGGCCACTGCGGCCGCCAAGCGCGCGCCCGGGTCACTCACGCCAGGCGTGCCGGCATCGCTGACATAGGCGATGCGCTGGCCTTGCTGCAGGCGGTGGATGACCTGCTCGGCGGCTTCGGCCTCGTTGTGCTGGTGGACAGCGATGAGTTGCGCGCCCGACTTGCCAATGCCATACGCGCGGAGCATGCTGTGGGTGTGGCGCGTGTCCTCGCAAGCTACCGCATCGGCGATCTCCAGCACATGCAGGGCACGCAAGGTGATGTCGGCCAAATTGCCGATGGGCGTGGCCACGATGTACAGCGTGGAGGCCGGGTAGTGCTGGCTGCCGGCCGCGTCTTTGGCGGCAGGCAGGGCGGAGGTGAATGATGCGGACACCGTGGAAAATCCTTGAAAAATGGCTGGCACAGGCCCGTGGGCAGGCCGCGCCAGTGCTGGGCGATGGCACTGCCGAGCAGACCAGCAAGCTGCGCGGCGACCAGGCCGAGGATGCAGCGCTCCATTATCTCCAACAACAAGGCCTGCGGCTGTTGGCGCGCAATTACCGCACCCCCGGCCGTGGTGGCGGCGAGATCGATCTGGTCATGCAAGAGCGCGATGGCACGCTGGTGTTCGTGGAGGTGCGCCAGCGCGCCAGCGCCGGCTTTGGCGGCGCCGCCGGCAGCATTGGCGGTGCCAAACAGCGCCGCATCGTGCTGGCGGCGCGCCATTACCTGGCCGGTCAGCGCCACCTGCCTTCCTGCCGTTTTGATGCCGTTTTGGTGGAGCCCACCATCACCTGGCTGCAAGCCGCGTTCGATGCGGGCGAGGATGCTTGAAACACTTGCTATCTGTTTGATAGCTTCTGATGCATGGCCAGTGCGTTAAATAGCAGAGAATGCTTTCTGCACTCGGGCGGCGGCAAAAGACGTCAACCCGATCCTGGGGAAAACCGCCCAAGGTTATCATCGGGCCTCCATGCTAGAGCAACATATACAACAGCACTTTATCGATAGCGCCGATCTCCACTACCAGGTGTCCCAGGAGATCAGCGACAGCGTCGCCAACGCGGTTTACGCCCTGTTGGCCTGCGTCACCAGTGGCAACAAGGTCATGTGCTGCGGCAATGGCCTGTCCTGGGCCCAGGCCGCGCAATTTGCCGCCATGTGCGTCTCGGGCATGGACCGCGAGCGCCCCGAGCTGGCGGCCATGCTGATCGACAGCGGCCCGCTGGCGCAGTCCCAACAAGGCGGCAGCCTGTCCGGCGAGAAGCTGGCGCAAGTGGTGGCGCGCCAGGTGCGAACTTTGGGCCAAAGCGGGGATCTGCTGTTGGTGATCAGCGTGGACGGCAACGACCGCGCACTGCTCAACGCGGTGCAGGCGGCGCATGAGCGCGACATGTCGGCCATTGTGCTGACAGGCCGCAGCGGCGGCGCGCTGGCTGGCGCGCTCAGCGAGACCGATGTGCTGGTGAGCGTGCCGCACGACCGCCCCACGCGTGTGCGCGAAGTGCACCAGCTGGTACTGCATTGCTTGATGGACGGAATCGATACCCAATTGTTAGGAGAAGAGGAATGATGCCTGTGTCTTGGAAGCGATTGACCCTGAGCTTGGTTGCGGTTGGGGCCGTGGCGGCCTCGGTGTCCGGCTGCGTGCCGCTGGTGCTGGGCGGTGCGGCCGTGGGTGGCACCGTGGTGGCGATCGACCGCCGCTCCACAGGTATCCAGGTGGAGGACGAGGCCATCGAAATGCGCGTGGCCAACGCCATCCGCGAGAAGGTGGGCACCGAGGCACATATCAACGTCACCAGCTACAACCGCCAGGTGTTGCTGACCGGCGAGGTGCCCAACGAAGCGTTCAAGCAAAAGGCCGAGGAATACGCACGCGCCAGCCAGAACGTGAAATCGGTGGTCAACGAGCTGGCCGTCACCTTCAACACCAGCTTGTCGCAGCGCTCGACCGATACGCTGATCACCGGCAAGGTCAAGGCCAGCATCGTCGATGCCAAGGACCTCAGCTCCAACGCCTTCAAGGTGGTGACCGAGCGCAACGTGGTCTACCTGATGGGCCGCGTGACCGAGCGCGAAGCCAAGCGCTCGGCCGAAATCGCCCGGGGCGTGGCCAATGTGCAAAAGGTGGTGCGCGTGTTCGAGGTGATCAGCGAAGACGAGCTGAAATCGCTCAGCAGCAGCCGCAACACCGGCAACGCCGCGCCTGTGGTGAACGACGGCAGCGCAGCGCCCATCACAACAGCACCGGCTACAGTAACGCCTGCTGCAGCCCCAGCCAGCAGCGTGGCGCCAGCCAGTGCCGTGCCTGTCAGCACCGGCGTGACCACATCGCCCATCAGCACCACGCCCGTGCAACCGCTCAACGACGGCTTTACCACCAAGCCCTGAGCCTGAGCGCGGGGCCACTTGCCCCACAGAAAAGGCCGCAATTCGCGGCCTTTTCTGTATCTGGGCGCCGGACAAATGCCGGCTGCCATTACTTTTTGTTGAAGCGGGCGATCAGGCTGGAGGTGTCCCAGCGGTTGCCGCCCATTTGCTGCACATCGGCGTAGAACTGGTCGACCAGCGCGGTCAGCGGCAGGCGCGAGCCATTGCGTTTGGCTTCGTCCAGCACCAGGCCCAGGTCTTTGCGCATCCAGTCGACGGCAAAGCCGAAATCGAACTTGCCCTCGACCATGGTTTTGCCACGGTTCTCCATTTGCCAGCTTTGCGCGGCGCCCTTGCTCACCACGTCCAGCACTTGAGGCATGTCGAGGCCGGCGTTCATGCCAAAGGCAATCGCTTCGGACAGGCCTTGCACCACGCCGGCAATGCAGATCTGGTTGACCATCTTGGTCAGCTGGCCGGCGCCGCTGGAGCCGAGCAGCGTGAAGGCGCGCGAGAAAGCCATGGCCACCGGTTTGACGGTATCGAACACCTCGGCATCACCGCCGCACATGACGGTGAGCTGGCCGTTGACCGCGCCAGCCTGGCCGCCGGACACCGGTGCATCGATGAACTGCAGGCCCAGCGTCTTGGCTTGGGCGTACAGCTCGCGTGCCACATCGGCCGAAGCGGTGGTGTGGTCGACAAAGATGGCGCCGGGCTTCATGCCGGCGAACGCGCCGTCATGGCCGGTGGTGACCGAGCGCAGGTCGTCGTCGTTGCCCACGCAGCAGAACACGATGTCTGCGTCGGCAGCCGCTTCGCGCGGCGTGGGCGCGTGGCGCGGGGCCTTGCTGGCGGCAAATTCGCTGCACCAGGCTTGCGCTTTTTGGACCGTGCGGTTGTACACGGTAACAGCGTGTCCGGCTTGTGCCAGGTGGCCGGCCATGGGGTAGCCCATGACGCCCAGGCCGATGAAGGCGACTTTCAGCGAAGCGACAGGTTCGTAAGTGCGTGCGTTGATACTCGATGCCATTGCGTTGTCTCCAAAGAAAGCGGCACCGAGGATGACCTGGGTGCCGCGAGGCTGTCTACCCAAAACGGGGTACAGCTTATACGAATAATCACATGATCGTCAGGTGCTCGGTGCCTTCGGCCAGGTCGGTGCGTTTGGCGCGCTGGCTGTTGAGCTTGATCTGCAGGCGCAGGTCGTTCACCGAATCGGCATTGCGCAGCGCGTCTTCGTAGGTGATCTGGTTGGCCTCGTACAGGTCGAACAGCGACTGGTCGAAGGTCTGCATGCCCAGGTTGCGGCTTTTCTTCATGATCTCTTTGATCTCGCCGATCTCGCCTTTGAAGATCAGGTCCGAGATCAGCGGCGTGTTCAACAGCACTTCCACCGCAGCTACGCGGCCTTTGCTGTTTTGCTTGGCAATCAGGCGCTGCGACACCATGCCGCGCAGGTTCAGCGACAAATCCATCAGCAGCTGCGCACGGCGCTCTTCGGGGAAGAAGTTGATGATGCGGTCCAGCGCCTGGTTGGCGCTGTTGGCGTGCAAGGTGGCCAGGCACAGGTGGCCGGTTTCGGCAAAGGCGACGGCGTGTTCCATGGTTTCGCGGTCGCGGATTTCGCCCATCAGGATCACGTCTGGCGCCTGGCGCAAGGCGTTTTTCAGCGCGGCTTCCCAGCTGTCGGTATCCAGGCCCACTTCGCGTTGCGTCACCACGCAGTTCTTGTGCGGGTGCACAAATTCCACCGGGTCTTCGATGGTGATGATGTGGCCTTGCGAGTTGTCGTTGCGCCAATCGACCATCGCCGCCAGCGAGGTGGATTTGCCCGCGCCCGTGGCGCCCACCAGAATGCACAGGCCGCGCTTGGACATGACCACGTCTTTGAGCACCTGCGGCAGGCCCAGGCCATCAATCGTGGGCAGGGTCAGCGGAATCGTCCGCAGCACCAGGCCCACGCTGCCTTGCTGCATGAAGGCGTTGACGCGGAAGCGCCCAATGCCGGCGGGCGAGATCGCAAAATTGCATTCCTTGGTTTTTTCGAACTCGGCCACCTGCTTGTCGCTCATGATCGAACGTGCCAGCGACATCGAGTGGTTGGGCGAGAGTGGCTGGCTGGAGACCTTGGTCACCTTGCCGTCGATCTTGATGGCGGGCGGAAAATCGGCCGTGATGAACAAGTCACTGCCATTGCGCTGCACCATCAGCCTGAGCAGATCGTTGATGAATTTACTGGCCTGGTCCCGTTCCATGGTGATCCTCTCTCTGTGTCGTTGTTTCTGGCGCAACAGTGGCGAGGAACGGGTCTTGCAGGCGGCAAGGGCTGTTAAGGCTCGATCCGGGCGCTGGTCTGGCGCAATCTGGTGGAGAGTTTGCGAGCGAACAGCGCCAGCAGGTATGCGGCGGTGGATGCGTCGAGCTCCATCATGGCATCCAGTGTATCGGCCTTCAGCACTGCGAGGGCGCACTCCGTGCTGCTGGTGCACGAAGAAAAGCGCGGACTGCTGTCAAACAGCGACATTTCACCCAGCACTTCGCCGGCCTGCGCGTCGGCCAGATGCACCAGACTGCCATTGGGCAGCTGTAAATCGACGGAGACATGGCCACCCATCACGATCAGCATGTAGTCGCCGAGCTCGCCCTGGCGGATCAGGGTTTGCTGCGCTGGCACCTGGTAGAACTCCAGATATGGCACCAGTTGGTCGATAAAAGGCGATTGCAGCTGGCTGAGCGCCGCATCTTTGCTCCAGACCAGGCGCAAGGCGGTGGCCGGGTCCGATGGCGTCAGCAGCTGGGCCTCAATGCTTTTGCGCCGCTGGTTCCAGTGGACAAAGGGGCTGTTATGGGCGGTGGCCTGCTGAAAACCGTGCAGGAAAAAACCGGTATCGGCTTCTGCCACTTCGTCGGCGGCGGGCAGAAAAGGCTGGCTGGTCATGGCGCAGATCTCCTTTAGCCGCCAAGCATAAGGGGCAGCAGCGGTGTGTGCAATCACCACTGGTGCCCCAGCTACAACCGTTTGTCAGCCCGGGTCTCGGACTGCGGCAAAAAACGCTGCCTGCCAACTAAGTGAGCAATTGCTATCCGGGGAAGTTTTCTGGCGTTTTGGCCTTGCTGCGTGCTTCGGAGGGGCTGATCACGTTGCGGCGCACCAGATCGGTCAGGTTCTGGTCCAGAGTTTGCATGCCCATGGCGTTGCTGGTCTGGATGGTGGAATACATCTGCGCCACCTTGGCCTCGCGGATCAGGTTGCGGATAGCGGGCGTGCCCAGCATGATCTCGTGCGCGGCCACGCGGCCCTGGCCGTCCTTGGTTTTGCACAGCGTCTGCGAGATCACCGCTTGCAGCGATTCGGAGAGCATGGCGCGCACCATTTCCTTTTCTTCGGCCGGGAACACGTCGATGATACGGTCGACGGTTTTGGCTGCCGACGAGGTGTGCAGCGTGCCGAACACCAAGTGGCCGGTTTCGGCGGCCGTCATGGCCAGGCGGATGGTTTCCAGATCGCGCATTTCACCCACCAGAATCGCGTCCGGGTCTTCACGCAGCGCCGATTTCAGCGCGGCCGAGAAAGACAGCGTCTGCGGGCCCACTTCACGCTGGTTGATCAGGCACTTTTTGGATTCGTGCACGAACTCGATCGGGTCTTCCACCGTCAGGATGTGGCCGTACTCGTTCTCGTTGAGGTAGTTCACCATGGCCGCCAGCGTGGTGGATTTGCCCGAGCCGGTGGGGCCGGTCACCAGCACCAGGCCGCGCGGTTTCATCGACAAGTCTGCAAAAATCTTGGGCGCATTGAGCTGCTCCAAGGTCAGGATCTTGCTGGGAATGGTTCGGAACACGGCGCCTGCACCGCGGTTCTGGTTGAAGGCGTTGACGCGGAAACGTGCCAGGCCGTCGATCTCGAACGAAAAGTCCACTTCCAGAAACTCTTCGTAGGTCTTGCGCTGGGCGTCGCTCATGATGTCGTAGACCATGGCGTGCACCTGCTTGTGGTCCAGCGGGTCTACGTTGATGCGGCGCACATCGCCGTGCACCCGGATCATCGGCGGCAGACCGGCCGACAAGTGCAAGTCAGAAGCCTTGTTTTTGACACTGAATGCCAGCAATTGGGTGATATCCACTGCAACTCCCTCGTTGATTTGTTACTCTGCCAAGCATTATGAGCACGATTCCCGAAAAAATTCAGCAGGTTCGCATGCAAATCGACGAGGCTTGCCGCAACGCAGGCCGCCCCGTGGGCAGCGTGGCGCTGCTGGCCGTCTCGAAAACCTTTGGCATCGACGCCATCGCCGAGGCCGTGGCCGCCGGCCAGCAGGCGTTTGGAGAAAACTACATTCAGGAAGGCGTGGAGAAGATCGGCTACTTCGCCGAGCAGCCCGCCTACGCCGGCAAAGGCCTGGTCTGGCACTGCATCGGCCCGGTGCAAAGCAACAAAACGCGCCTGGTGGCCGAGCACTTTGACTGGATGCACACGGTCGACCGGCTCAAGATCGCCCAGCGCCTGTCCGACCAGCGGCCCGAGCACCTGGCGCCGCTGCAGATCTGCATCCAGGTGAATGTCGATGGCGGGGCCACCAAATCCGGCGTGGCGCCAAACGAGGTGGAAGCCCTGGTACGCGCCGTGGCCGAACTGCCGCGCCTGGTGCTGCGCGGCGTGATGAGCATCCCCGATGCGGCGGCAGATTTCGACGCCCAACTGGCCGTGCACCAGCGCGTCAAAGCCGTGTTCGACGACATTGCCAAACTCGGCTTGCCGCAGCTCAAACAATGGGACACCGTCTCGCTGGGCATGACCGCTGATTTGCAGGCCGCCGTACAAGCGGGCTCCACCATGGTGCGCGTGGGCAGCGGCATCTTCGGCAGCCGCAACTACGCGACAGCAGGTTGAGTGTTTGCTCCTGAATTGGTAGCTGCTGGCTATATGCTGGCGGTTGTTTAAAGATTTTTTGCTGGGAAATACCCGGCGCGCCAAGCCCGCAGCCTGCGTGATAAGCTGGCGCCGACACTGCAACACACAAGGAGACACCATGCCCGGATTGCTGCCCAATGTGGACCCCGACGGCCTGCTCGAATTCTCGGTCGTCTACACCGATCGCGCGCTCAACCACATGTCGAAAAAATTCATCGGCGTGATGGGCGACGTGCTGCACATCCTCAAAACCACCTACCACGCGCACACGGCCGTCATCGTGCCCGGCAGCGGCACTTTTGGCATGGAGGCCGTGGCGCGCCAGTTTGCCAACAGCGCCAAGGTGCTGATCGTGCGCAATGGCTGGTTCAGCTACCGTTGGACGCAGATTTTCGAAGAAGGCGGCTTGGGTGGCAGCGCCGTCATCTGCAAAGCACGGCCACAAGGCAAGGGCGCGCAAGACGCCTGGGCACCGTGCCCGGCGGCTGATGTGGCCGCCGCCATTCGCAAGGAAAAGCCGCAAGTGGTGTTTGCGCCGCACGTCGAGACGGCCAGCGGCATTATCTTGCCCGACGACTACATCCAGACCATCAGCGCTGCCGCGCACGAAGTGGGCGCGCTCATGGTGCTCGACTGTGTAGCCAGCGGTGCCATGTGGGTGGACATGCAAAAAACCGGCGTAGACGTGCTGATCACCGCACCGCAAAAAGGCTGGAGCGGTACGCCTTGCTGCGCCATGGTGATGCTGAGCGAGCGCGCTCGCAAAGCCATTGAAGACACCAAGAGCAGCAGCTTCTCCTGCGATCTGAAAAAGTGGATGCAGATCGCCGAAGGCTACGAAAAAGGCCAGCACGCCTACCACGCCACCATGCCGACCGATGCCTTGCTGCACCTGCGCGATGTGATGAAAGAGGCCGAGGCCTACGGCATGGACAAGCTGCGCGAAGAGCAAGTGCAGCTGGGCAAAGAAGTGCGCGAGCTGCTCGAATCGCGCGGCTTCCCCAGTGTGGCGGCCGAAGGCTTCAAGGCACCGGGCGTGGTCGTCAGCTACACCACGGATCCGGAAATCCAGAACAGCAAAAAGTTCGCCAGCGTCGGCCTGCAAACCGCTGCCGGTGTGCCACTGATGTGCGACGAAGGCCCGGATTTCAAAACCTTCCGCATCGGCCTGTTCGGCCTGGACAAATGGCACAACGTGGAGCGCACCGTAGGCCATTTGCGCAAAGGTCTGGACGATCTGGGTATCAAAGGTTAACTTGTGTTCGATCCGCGGCCAGCCTTGGCAGGCCGCGTGCACAATGCGTTTTTTCAGCAAGAAATGGATTTGTCCGCATGAAAGCATTGACTGCCAGCGCCTTGTTCGCTGCCATTGCCCTGAGCGCCGGTTTGGCCCAGGCCCAAAGCAAGCCTGTCACGACCAAGAGCGGTCTGGTGTTCGAGAGCGTGAAGGACGGCACCGGCGCCAGCCCCAAGGCGAGCGACACTGTCAAGGTGCACTACAAAGGCACTTTCCCCGATACCGGCAAAGAGTTCGACAGCTCCTACAAGCGCGGCGAGCCCATCGAGTTTCCGCTGCAAGGCGTGATCCCCTGCTGGACCGAAGGCGTGCAGCTGATGAAGATCGGCGGCAAAGCCAGGCTCACTTGCCCACCCGGCATCGCCTACGGTGCACGCGGCGCTGGCGGCGTGATCCCGCCCAATGCCACGCTGAACTTTGAAGTGGAACTGCTGGGCATCAAGGGCCAGTAAGCGCTGACGGTACTGGGGCCGACAAACTCATAAAAAACCTCTGCGCTGTGTTGGCGCAGAGGTTTTTTGTTGGCTGCCTCCAGCATCTGGCAGTTATGGCCCTGCCTGGCTCCGCTCCACCCCCAGCCGCTTGGCTAGGCGCTGCAGGTTGGCGCGGTCGAGTTGCAGTTCGCGGGCGGCGGCGGCCCAGCTGCCGGCGTGGCGGCTCAGGCTGTTTTCGATCAGCTGGCGTTCGTGGCGCTCTACGCTTTCGCGCAGGCCCAGGGCGGGTGCGCTTGGCGCGGGCATGGTGATGACGGCCGCTTTGTCGCTGCCGGCCATCCAGCCCGGCGGTGCCGGCACGGGCGCGGGGGGCGCGTTGTCGTCCCACAAATCTTCCACGCCGATGCTCAGCATGCGCGGGCGACTGCTGTCGCGGCCGGTGTTGTGTGACGGCGCCCGGCTCAGGGCTTTCAGCACGGCGCGGCTGATCAGGTGTTCCAGCTCGCGCACATTGCCGGGCCAGGCGTAACCCAGCAAGGCGGATTGCGCGGCAGCGTCGAGGCGCAGGCCGCCGAGCTGCAAGCGCGAGCGGTTTTCTTCGAGAAAGTAGCCGGCCAGCACCAGCGTGTCGCTGTCGCGCTCGCGCAGCGGCGGCACGGTGAGCGGGTAGACGCAGAGTCGGTGGTAAAAATCAGCGCGCATGCGGCCAGCGCGCACTTCGGCGGCCAGATCGCGGTTGGTGGCGGCGATCACGCGTACATCCACCTGGTGTTCGCGGTCGGAGCCCAGGCGCTGCAGCTGGCCGCTTTGCAGCACGCGCAAGAGCTTGGCTTGCACGGGCAGCGACAGCTCGCCCACTTCGTCGAGGAACAAGGTGCCGTTGTCGGCTTGCTCGAACTTGCCGCGCCGCTCGGACATTGCGCCGGTGAAGGCGCCCCGCACGTGGCCGAACAGCTCGCTCTCTACCAGGTTGTCGGGCAGGGCAGCGCAGTTGATGCTGATGAGCGGTTTGCTGGCGCGGCTCGATTGCGCGTGCACGGCCTGCGCCACCAGCTCTTTGCCGGTGCCGGTTTCGCCGGTGATCAGTACGCACAAATCGCTGGCGGCGACCAGCGCAATGTCTTTGTGCAGCTGGCGTACCGCCGGGCTGGTGCCCAGAAGCTCGCGCTTGCCGCTGGCGCGCGGCAAGGCTTCGGCCGTGCGGCCCACCTGCGCCAGCTGCTGCACGCGCTCGGCCGTGGCCACGGTAGCGGCGGCCAGGTTGCTAAAAGCCTGCAGCATTTCCAGCGCATTGCCGTTGGCAAAGCGCTCGGGCTCCAGCGCATCGAGCGTCAGCAGGCCCCAGGTCAGCCCGCCGGTTTGCAGCACGCAGCCCATGCAGTCGTGCACGTTCAGCTCGCCGGGCAGGGCGATCAGTCCGTCATAGGGATCGGGCAGCGGGCTGTCGGGCGCAAAGCGCATGGCCTGGCCGGCGGCCAGCAGCTGCGCCAGACGCGGGTGCTCAGCCACTTTGAAGCGGCGGCCCAGCGTGTCGGGCACCAGGCCATCGATGGCGACCGGGCGCAGCCATTCGCCTTCGAGCTGCAGCAAGGCCACGGCGTCGGCCGGCAACAAGGTGCGCAGGGCGGCCAGCAGGCGGCGCAGGCGCTCGCGTTCGGGCAGCTCTTGCGCCAGATCGGCCACCAGCGGAATGACGGCGTGGAGGATTTGGGGTGATGTCAAAACGACTCTTGGTGTCAAAAACACAGCATTGAAGTGCGGTCAGTGTGACTGCGTTTATGTTACAAGGCCTTGATATTCCACAAAACCTGTGCTGGCACGGAGCATGCATTCCCTGTGGCAAACCCACTAGAAAGGACATCGCATGTTGACCGCTCGCCAGAAAGACATCGTCAAAGCCACCGTTCCCTTGTTGGAGACCGGTGGCGAAGCGCTGACCACGCATTTCTACCAAATGATGCTCGGCGAATACCCTGAGGTGCGCCCGCTCTTCAACCAGGCGCACCAGCAAAGCGGTGCGCAGCCCCGCGCCTTGGCACACAGCGTGCTGATGTACGCCAAGCACATCGACAAGCTCGAAAACCTGGGCGATCTGCCCGCTCAAATCATCAACAAGCACGTAGCGCTGCAAGTGCAGCCCGGGCAATACCAGATAGTGGGCAGCTGCCTGCTGCGCTCGATCCGCGAAGTGCTGGGCGCCGAGATTGCCACCGACGAGGTGATTGACGCCTGGGCCGCCGCCTATGGCCAGTTGGCCGACATCTTGATCGCTGCCGAAGCCAAGGCCTACGACGACCTGGCTGCTGCCGAAGGTGGCTGGCGCGGTGCGCGTGCTTTCAAGCTGGTGAAGAAAGAAGCAGAAAGCGCCGAGATCAGCTCTTTCTACCTGGAGCCCGTCGACGGCAAGGCCGTGATCGCGCACCAGCCCGGCCAGTACATTGGCCTGCGCGCCATCGTCGACGGTACCGAGCAGCGCCGCAATTACTCGCTCTCGGCGGCGGCCAATGGCAAGAGCTACCGCATCAGCGTCAAGCGCGAACCTGGTGGCAAGGTGTCCAACTTTCTGCACGACCAGGTGCAGGTGGGCGACACCTTGGAGCTGTTCCCGCCGGCTGGCCACTTTGTGCTGCAGGCCAGCAGCAAGCCGCTGGTGCTGATCAGCGGCGGCGTTGGCATCACGCCCACTTTGCCCATGCTCGATGCAGCGCTGCAAACCGACCGCCCCGTGACCTTTATCCACTGCGCACGCGACAGCGCGGTGCACGCTTTCCGTGGCCAGGTCGATGCGCTGGCGCAGCAGCACCGCCAGCTCAAGCCCTTTTATGTGTACGACAAGATGCAAGACGGCGAATCGGTGGCGGCCGAAGGCTATCTGACCGAAGCGTTGCTGGGCCAGTGGTTGCCGGCTTCGCGCGATGCGGATGTGTACTTCCTCGGCCCCAAGCCGTTTATGCGTTCGGTCAAGGCTTCGCTGCACAAACTGGGCGTGCCTGAGGCGCAGGTGAAGTACGAGTTTTTCGGCCCGGCGCAAGCGCTGATCTGAAAGGGGAGGGTGGCCAGGAGCAGGGCGTGGCCTGTTCCTGGGCCGCTATATAAAAAAGAGCTGCCAGCGCGTGATCGCTCTGGCAGCTCATTCTTTTGCACGCCTGGGGCGCGAGGACCTCAGTCCTTGTAATAGGCCTCGACCTGGCCCTTGAGCTTGATCAGCAGCGGGCGGCCTTTGCGGTCGACCGTCTTGCCGGCGGGCACTTTCACCCAGCCTTCGCTCACGCAGTATTCCTCAACATCGAAACGCTCGGTGCCGTTGAAACGAATGCCGATGTCGTGGTTGAACACCTCGCGCGCGAAATGCGGGCTCTTGGGGTCGATGGACAGGTGGTCGGGCAGCTCGGGGCGGGCGGTGTTGGTGGTGTCAGTCATGGTGCTTGGAAAAGTGCAATGGCCGCCATTGTCCACACTTTGCAACGCGCCAGCACAGCGCGGGGAAACTACGCCTTTGGCTGACTTGGCAATCGCCGCCGCTTGCCTATACATTGGCCGCATGCCCATGCTATTGACCCACGAGCAGCAAACCTTGCTGCGCCGCGCCAAACGCACACCACTGCTGTTGCTGGTGGCCGTGGCCCTGCTGTTTGTATTGGCCAGCTGGTGCCTGGGCCAGCCCTTTGCGCAAACCGAGCGCTGGCAGCTGGCGTTGCGCTGCCTGCGCGCCATGACCGAGGCCGGCATGGTGGGCGCTTTGGCCGATTGGTTTGCCGTCTCCGCGCTGTTCAAACACATTCCGATTCCGTGGATATCGCGGCACACAGCCATCATTCCACGCAACAAAGACCGTATTGGCGAGAACCTGGCCGTATTTGTGCGCGAGCGTTTTTTGGATGGCGACTCGCTCGTGCAACTGGTGCGCACGCACCGCCCGGCCGACAAAATGGCACTGTGGCTGCGCTCGCCTGCCAATGCCGAGCTGCTGGGCCACCAAGTGGCGCGATTGGCTGCAGCTGCGCTGGCCACGGTGCAAGACGCGCAGGTGGAGCGCTTTATCAAGCTGGCGCTGCGCACCTTGCTGGGCCAGTTGGATCTGTCCAAATCGCTCTCCAAGCTGCTGACGGTGCTTACCCACGAAGGCCGCCACCAGGTGCTGCTGGAGCAGGCGCTCGATAAATTGGTAGAGCTGCTGCGCGAGGCCGAAACCCGCGAGCTGATGGCGCAAACCATTGCCTACTGGCTCAAGACCGAGCACCCGGTGAAAGAGAAAATGCTGCCCACCGGCTGGCTCAGCGACAAGGGCTCGGCCATGATCGCCAGCAGCCTGGAACACCTGCTCGACGCAATTGCCGACAACCCCGGCCATGTGCTGCGTGCCAAGTTTGACGAGACCATGCAAGAGTGGATTGCGCGCCTGGAGCACGACCCGGTGTGGCATGCCAAGGGCGAGGAAGTGCGCCGCTACCTGCAGCACGACGCCGCCATTGGCCAGTATGTGCAAGAGCTGTGGCAAAGCCTGCGCTCCAGCTTGCAGCGCGATCTGGCCAACGAGAACTCGGCCATGGCGCGCAATGTGCGGGGCATGGGTTTGTGGCTGGGCAAATCGCTGTCGGCCGATGATGCGCTGCGTGCCTCGCTCAACGAGCGCATGGAGATCTGGGTGCGCGATCTGGCGCCCGAGATTTCGCAGTTCTTTGGCACCCACATTGCCGACACCGTCAAACGCTGGGATGCCAAGGAACTCAGCGACCTGATCGAATGGAACATCGGCCGCGATCTGCAATACATCCGCATCAACGGCACCTTGGTGGGCGGGCTGATCGGCTTTGTGCTGTTCTGGCTGGGGTGGCTGGCGAGCCGCTTGGGTGGCGGCTGATGCAGCGATGACGGGTGGCAGAACGCCCAAGGTTTGCCTTGGCAGAGCGCACTGGCACCAACTTTACAAAACTCCGGCTTTACCATTTGCAACCATTCTTTATTCTTACTTATAATACGAATCGTTCGCATTACAAACTTGGCAATTCGCGTTTCCCTTTGCCCAGCCGGATGGCCTCGCTGCCATTCTTCATGCCGCGCAGCTCGGCATGTGTAGCCAGGACGGGCGCTCTCTCGCAGAGCCAGCACCGTGGCCGCAGCCTCTCACAACAAGCGAATGTTCGCTGGTCCGCAACCAGCGCCCGGACTGATTGCGCCTGGTGCGCACAGCCCTTGGAGCGCGGCTGCGTGGCTGTTGGTTACCACTAGTTTTTGAGCTTACCCATGTCCTCCTGCGTATCCACCGCGGCAGGCGTTGCTTTGGCACGCCCGTTTTTGTCCAACCCTGCTCTGCCCGGCCAGCAAAGCCTGCGCGCAGTTGCGCTCGCGGCGGCGGCTTTCAGCCTGCATGGCGCGGCGCTGGCGCAAAGCAGCGATGCCGACGTGGCCGAAAAAACGCTGTCTACCGTGGTGGTGACTGCTGCTGGTTACGAGCAGGAAGTCAAGGACGCGCCAGCATCGATCACCGTGATTCCGCGTGAGAAGCTGGAGCAAGGCGCCTATACCAACTTGCACGATGCGTTGCGCGATGTGCCGGGCGTGATCCTCACGCCTTCGGACAACAACTCCAACGACATCAGCCTGCGCGGCATGGGTGCCAACTACACGCTGATCCTGGTGGACGGCAAGCGCATGAGCACGCGCGAGACGCAAACCAACGGCAGCACCGGCACCGACCAGAGCTGGATTCCGCCGCTCGAAGCGATCGAGCGCATCGAGGTGGTGCGCGGCCCCATGTCTTCGCTCTACGGCTCCGACGCCATGGGCGGCGTGGTCAACATCATCACGCGCAAGGTGGCCAAGGCCTGGCATGGCTCACTGCGCACCGACGCCACCATCCAAGAGCGCTCCAGCTCGGGCAATGCTTACCAAAGCAACTTCTACCTCTCAGGCCCGATCAAGGAAGACGTGCTCGGCATCAGCCTGTACGGCAACTACAGCAAGCGCGAGGAAGACCGCATTTACCAGGGCTACAACGACAACGACTCGCGCTCGCTCAATGCGCGCATTGCTCTCACGCCCAATAAAGACCACGACATCATTGCCGAGCTGGGCGCTGCCAAACAGCACTTTGTCTCTACACCCGGCAAGACCTTGCTCGCCACCGATGCCTTGTCCGACCGCAAGTTCGAGCGCGACAACTACTCGCTGCAACACAAGGGCCGCTGGGGCTGGGCCTCGTCCGACACCTATGTGCAGCATGAGAAAACGCGCAACATCGCGCGCGACATGACGATCAAGAACACCGTCTTCAACAGCAGCTGGGTGGCTCCGCTTGGCGAAGCACACATCCTCACCACCGGCGTTTCCTACAACAAGCAAGACCTCAAGGACACCACCACCAACACCTTGCCCGGCAGCGACCGCAGCACCGCCGACCGCACGCAATACGCCTGGTTTGCCGAAGACGAATGGCGTCTGCGCGAAGACTTTGCGCTGACCGGCGGCCTGCGCTTTGACCACGACAGCAAGGGTGGCTCGCAGTGGAGTCCGCGTCTCTACGGCGTGTGGAACCTGAACCCGCGCTGGACGGTCAAGGGCGGCGTCTCCACGGGCTTTCGCGCGCCATCGCTGCGCCAGACGCTGGGCGACTGGGGCCAGGCCAGCCGGGGCGGCAACATCTATGGCAACCCGGATCTGAAGCCGGAAAAATCGCTGTCCAAAGAAATCGGCGTGCTCTACAACGACGGCGCTGGCATGTCGGCCGGGCTGACCATATTCGACAACGACTTCAAGGACAAGATCACCCGCATTGCCTGCCCCGAGTGCGGGCCGGCCAACTCCTCGGGCAACTCGCCCACCACCAACGTCAATATCGACAAGGCGATCACCCGCGGTATCGAAGCCAGCTTCAAAGCACCGGTGGCCAAGAATCTGGAGCTGAGCACCAGCTACACCTTCACCAAGTCCGAGCAAAAGAGCGGCGAGTTTGCCGGCAAGCCGCTGAGCCAGCTGCCGCGCCACATGCTCAACGTGGCGGCAGACTGGAAGCCTTCTGCCAAGTGGAACGGCTGGGCCAAGCTGTCGTACCGCGGCAAGGAAAGCCAGCCAACAGGCGGCCGCTCGGCGCGCACCTGGGTGGCTGGCAGCTACGCCATGTTCGACATTGGCGGCGCCTACCACTACAGCAAGAGCGTGAGCTTCTACGCCGGCATCTACAACCTGTTCGACAAAGACGTGTACTACGAAGACTTTGCCACCGTGCAGGACGGCCGCCGCTACTGGCTGGGCATGAACGTCAAGTTCTAAGCCTGTGGGCTGCTGGGCAGGCTCGGCTGAGCCCGGCAACGATTGACCGACAAACTGCCGGCCGTTTTAAAAAAACCACTGGCAGCCCATAACACTGAAAGAAAGCTACCCATGACGCACATCTCCCCATCGGCGCGACTGCGCTTTGTTGTCAGCGCAGCCGCATTCGCTGCGGCCTTTGCTGCGGCTCCATTGGCCACAGCACAAACTGCTTCCAAACCTGGCAAAACTAGCCAACAAACCGCGCCCGTAACGGTTACCGTTCAGCACGCCAAAGGTGCAGCCACCGTGCCTTTTGCGCCCAAGCGCGTAGTGGTTTACGACCTGGCTTCGCTTGACACCATGCAGGCGCTGAACCTGCCTGTCACCGGCTTGGCCAAGGCCAACTTTCCGGCTTACATGAAAGCCTATGCCGACGCCAAATACACGGCAGCCGGCACGCTGTTCATCCCCGACTATGAAGCGCTCAGCCAGATTCAGCCCGATCTCATCGTGGTGGCCGGGCGCAGCGCCAGCAAGTACGAGATTCTGAGCAAGATTGCGCCAACGCTTGATCTGTCGATCAACAACGCGCATCTGCTGGACGACATGCAGCGCAACGTCAACACGCTCGCCAGCTTGTGGGGTCGGCAGGCGCAAGGCGAGCAGCTGATGCAGCGCGTGCGCGCCGAGGTAGAGGCCACGCGCGCATTGGCTGCGCAACAAGAACCAGGCTTGCTGGTGCTGGCCATCAGCCGCAACATCAACGGCCAGGCGCCCGGCTCGCGCTTTGGTCTGTTGCACGATGTGCTGGGCGTGAAGCCCGCTATGCCTGCCGATCCGAGCAAGCCACGTGGTATTCCGCTGAAGATGGAAGACATTGCCAAGATCAACCCGCAGTGGTTGTACGTGATTGACCGCAACGCCGGTACCGGCACCGCGACCGATCGCGAAGGCAAGCCCGTGGTGCCGAGCCAGGAGCTGTTCAATAACGACACGATCCGGGCTACCTATGCGGGCAAGAACGGCCGCGTTGTCTTCCTCGATCCACAGATCTGGTACCTGCTTGGCGTCGCCGGCCCGCAGGCCATGCTGAACAATCTGGCGCAGCTCAAGGAGGTGTGGAGCCGTCGCTAGGCAGCGAGGCACAATCCGCGTTCAGCGGACTTCATGGTTTAACGAAGAAGGAGTGCGGTGATGCACTCCTTTTTTATCGGCCTTTTTTTAGAGATCGTATTTTTTGACCTTGCTTGACGATTTGTTCGTTGAGCTTGAATTTTTGATCCTCACAATTTTTAAGCTTCTGCTTTAGCAGCCTAATTTGATTCTGTAATTCGTGCTCTTCAGCAGATGGATCTTTTGTAGGTTTTTCTGATCCAGTGTACGGCTCTGGTAGCTGCATCTGTCCCAAAAATTTTGGATAAAACCTGCGTAAGTCAAATTGCTCTTTTCCAATAAGCAGGACCCAAAGATAAGCATCAATACGTTCTAACAAACGAGGCAAAATTAAACCCAATGGCTCAACACCAGGGTTCTTTGCGTGGAGCAATCTCGGTAAGTCCGGGGTGTTGCTTTCGAAGTACTTTTGAACAGTCAAGTCGTATGCTTTTTGAAAGTCCCCGCGTCCATGAATGAGCTGATTTCTTAGGTCGTTGAACAGGGCTGCTAGCTTTATATCCACGCCAAGTAAGCGGCTGGTGTTTTCGTTCCAGAGGTCATCACTTTCATCGCGGGTTTCCACAAAGATCATTGCCATCAAAAACCGTGGCTCCAAGTAGGTGAGCGGCTTCTTGGCTTCTAAGTGGAATAGACAAGCGGTTCGCAATTTGCGAAAGTCCTCACTGTTAAGCTTCAGCAGGCTGTCCACCATGTTTCGAATGGCGTGCTGATATTGGTGCGGTAGTGGGTCTCGAAGAAGCGGAAATTGTGGTTGAGGCGGCTTGAACGATGTTCGGAAAAGAGTCAGCTGATCTTGCTTGAGGTCGTAGAGTTTGGTCAGTCGACCGCCTTGAGCAAGTTCTAGGGCTAGTGCAAACAACTCTTCGTGTAAGGCGCTTTCTACTAGACCGCTGACGCTCAAGAGCCCTCTATCTGTTATTGCAACTTCTACCTTAAAAGGCAGTGCTGAGGTATCAAGGGTGCAATTGATCTCATGTGCGGGAAAGGCATCGCAATACTGCACGATCCATTCGGCGCGTTTGTTAGCCGAGGGTTCGAAAATTTGCCATGTCATTGAACCATTCATGGCGATGAGTTGTAGTCGAGAGCACGGTTTAGGCTGAGCTCCCAGCCAATCATTAAGTGGGGATCGCGGCTTGGGCTCTTCTAGGTCTGCCAGTAGTTCATTCGGCTCAAATAACGATAACGTAAGTCCACCTATTTGTGCAGAACGCAACTCAGCACCAGTGGGATGCTGTACTTGAAGATTCGTCAGCCGAATATTTGTCGCCTCCACTTGGTGTAGTGGAAATTTGGAACACACCAGAGTGCTGGACACTGCGCTTTCGTCTTGTAAAGCGACTTCTATTGTCAAGTCTAGCGGTCTGATTCGAATAGCGACCTCCGTAAATTCTGGGATGAGCCTCCTATCATGGTTCGCTTCAATATGCAGCACCGCAGTGCCTGTAAAAACATCGTCCAGAAGGGCGTGAAGGTGCATGTGCAGAGAAGGCAAGCGCACGGGCTTGCTGGAGTGGTGAAATGCTCTACTCTACTGTGTAAATAAACAGCTATCAATATTTGCAGTAGAGACTATTAATTTGATAGCTGTAAGAGCTTACTCACCAGTCTCTAAAGGCACTTTATCTTCTATTCTCTCGTCGCCAACCTAAACCCCTCATCCACCCAACCTGTAATGCCTCCGGCCATGATCTTCACCGGCCGACCCAGCTGCGCCAAACGCAGCGCAGCGCGTGCCGCGCCATTGCAGTGCGGGCCTGCGCAGTAGGTGACAAAAACCGTGTCTGCCGACCACGCTGCCAGCTTGCTCTCGACCAGCTTGCCGTGCGGCAAATGAACGGCGCCGGGCACATGGCCTTGGGCGTAGAGGGCGGCGCTGCGCACATCGAGCAGCACAAAATCGGCAACGTTGCGCTCGAGCGCATCGTGCACGTCCCAGCAGTCGGTTTCAAAGGCAAAGGCTTGCGAAAAGTGGGCGATGGCATCAGCACTGGTGGCGGCGGGAAACTGGGTGACGTAGTTGTTCATGGCTTGCTCTCTGAAGTGAATGCAGGCCATTTTGCGAACCGGGCCGCTTGCCTACAATTGGCGCAAATGACATAAACAGAAAGATTTGTGCCAAATGCCGCCTGCACTGCAAAAGAACCCAGAGCAGCCTGTGGCGCCCCAGGGCCCGCTGGTGGTAGCGCTGGTTTACGACGGTTTGTGTACCTTCGAGTTTTCCATCGTCGCGGAGGTGTTTGGCCTGGCTCGCCCAGAGCTGGGCGCTGGCTGGTACCGCTTTGCCAGTGCGGCGATCGAGCCGGGCGTGCTGCGTGCGCAAGGCGGTTTGCTGGTGCAATCCACTGGCGGCGCGGAGCTGTTGGAGGTGGCGGATTTGATCGTTATCCCCGGCTGGAAAGGTAAGGATGTACCGGTGCCAGCCGCACTGACAGCACAGTTGCGGCGCGCCTGGCAGCGCGGTGCGAGCTTGGCGTCCATTTGCTCGGGTGCGTTCGTGCTGGCAGCCACGGGTTTGCTCGATGGCCGACGCGCCGCCACCCATTGGCGCTATGCCGAGGCACTGGCCGCGCAGTACCCTGCCGTCGAAGTCGATGCGCAGGTGCTGTATGTGGGGGACGAGCGGCTCTACACATCGGCAGGCAGTGCGGCTGGCATAGATTTGATGCTGCATCTGGTGCGGCGCGACATGGGTGTGCAGGCTGCCAACAGTGTGGCGCGGCGCTTGGTGGTGCCTGCGCACCGCAGCGGCGGGCAGGCGCAGTTTATCGAGCGGCCTGTGGCCCAAGACCAAAGCGGCAAGCTGGCGCTGCTGCTGGAGAAAATGCGCCGCGATCTGCAGGGCGACTGGACAGTGGCCGCCATGGCCGAGACCGTGGCGATGAGCCGCCGTACCTTCTTGCGCCGTTTTTCGGAAGGCACAGGCATGACGCCTGCTGATTGGCTGGCGCAGGTGCGGGTGGAAGAAGTGAAGCGTTTGCTGGAGACCACCGCCTTGCCGGTGGAGCGCATTGCTGACCAAGCTGGCTACGGCAGTGTGCAGGTGCTACGGGCGCAGTTCAAACGCTGGGTGGGCGCATCGCCCAAGGCTTACCGGGCCTTGTTTACAGCGGCTTGAATGCAGCCGCTTTGGTGTGGCGCAGTGGCCACCGCATTTATTCGGTTTTGGGTGCTGCGCCGCCCGCCAGGTGCTGGCCAATCTCCATCCAGGCCTCGGCGGCTTCAGCGTCGCCAGCAAAGTGGTGGCAGCTGGCGGCGGCCATGGCTACGCGCGGGTTGGTGGGTTCCTGGTCGAACGCCAGCTCGCATTGCGCGGCCGCGTTCTGCCACATGATTTTGGCGTTGGCCGAGCCTTCTTTTTGCAAGGCGTGGGCTTCGGCCATCCAGGCCTGGGCCAGGCGGAAGGCGGCCTCAGGTTGGCCGCGGTCGGCCTGGTGGGCGCGGTAGAACGCCTGACCGGCTTGCTGCCACAGCGCACGGGCGGCGGCAAAGTCGGTGGTGGCCACTTGCTGGGCCTGGGCGACGAGTTGGTTGCCGGCGGCGAGTTCGGATTGGTAGGTGTCAGCAGTCATGGCGGCGGGTTGCAGAAAACAGGGCTGCGATGGTAGCAGCGCGCGTGCAACTGGGCGCGCCGTATTGCTATTGGCTTGTGCTTGGCATGCCGCTTACGCAGCCGCGATCTCGCCCGTGGATTCGCGGCAGGCCACTTGGTTGCGGCCGCTGTCTTTGGCAACGTAGAGCGCTCTGTCGGCCTGGCGCAGCAGGCTGCTGGCCAAGTCTGCGTCGTGCGGCATGTGGCCGCGCTGCGTGCTGGCGGTGGCCTGGTGCGCTCCGGGCATGCGGGTCACCACGCCGACGCTGATGCTCACGCGCCCGAACGGGCTGGTGGGGTGCGGCAGCGCCTGCGCAAACACCTGCTGGCGCATTTGCTCGGCCACCGATTGCGCGCCTGCCGCATCGGTGCCGGGCAGGATGATGACGAACTCTTCGCCGCCATAGCGGCTGATGGTGTCGGCCGGGCGGCGCAGCTGCTGTGCCAGCACTTGCGAGAGGCTGCGCAAGCATTCGTCGCCAGCCAGATGGCCCAGGTTGTCGTTGTAAGGCTTGAACCAATCCACATCCACCATGCACAGCGATAGCGGCTGGCCTTCGCGGCGGGCGCGGGCGATTTCGGTGACCAGTTGCTCGTCGAGCACGCGGCGGTTAGGCAGGCCGGTGAGGTAATCCTGGCGCGCATACTTGGCCAGCTGGCGGTTGGCGTCGGCCAGTTGCTGCTCGGTGCGTTTGCGGTCGGTGATGTCCATCCAGGCGATGAACAGGCCCTCGACCTCGCCCTTGGCATTGGGCAGATACTGCGGCGTGACCAGCAGCCATTGGTCTTTCCACACCATCTCGCGCGAGGGCTGGTACAGATCGGCTCCCGGTGGCGGCAATTGGGCGGTCAGGCTTTTCCAGGGCGCAGGCATCAGCTCTGACATGTCGGCGCCAACCACTTGCTCTTCCGGCAGGCCCACCAATTGCGCCAAGGATTTGTTGCCCATGACGATGCGGCCGCTGATGTCCACGATGCTCAGCCCCACCGGTGCGTGTTCGTAAGCCGCTTCAATCTGCAACCAGCGTTCGCCTGGCGTGGATATGTCACGGCTGATGCCGCGAAACCCGCACAGCTGGCCCTGGGCATCGAACAGCGGAATGCCATTGGTCTCCAGCACCACCACATGGCCATCGGCGTGCAGGTTGCGGTTGATCAGACCCTGGAAGGAGCGCTGCGAGCCGATGATCTCGCTGAACACCGGCAGCATGCGCTCGCGCTCGCCGGCAGACATGAAATCAAGCGGGCTTTTGCCCACCACGGCAGCGGGCGCGTAACCGAGCTGGTCGGTCATCACGCGCGATGCATAGGTATAGCGCCCCTGCGCGTCGGTCTCCCACAGGCAGTCGCTGTTGTGGTCGATGAGATCGCGCAGTTGCTGCACGCTGAGGGCAGAGGTCTCCATGGCCGGGCGGGGTTACGTTGCGTAACACTATACCCCGGTCTGAAAATCCTTGCGCAAGTATCTTTCCGCTATTAAAACAATAGCTTGCAAAGCACTTGGAGCAGTTGCGCTGGGCGCTTATGGCGTGATTTTGGTGCCTAGCAGCTGCAGAAATTGCGCCAGCCACTGCGGGTGTGCGGGCCAGGCGGGGGCGCTGACCAGATTGCCTTCGGTGTGGGCCTGGTCTACCGCAATATCGGCATAGGTGCCGCCCGCCAGCTCCACCTCGGCCTTGCAGGCCGGGTAGGCCGAGCAGGTGCGGCCTTTGAGCACGCCAGCGCCAGCCAGCAGTTGCGCGCCATGGCACACGGCGGCCACCGGCTTGTTGGCGCTGAAAAAGTGCCGCACCGCAGTCAGCACGGCCGGGTTGTTGCGCAAATACTCGGGGCCACGTCCGCCGGGGATGACCAGCGCGTCGTAGTTCTCCGCTTTGATGTCGGCAAAAGTGGCGTTCAGCGTGAAGTTGTGGCCTGGCTTTTCGCTGTAGGTTTGCGCGCCTTCAAAATCGTGGATCGCGGTCTTGATCTGGTCGCCCGCTTTTTTGTCGGGGCAGACGGCGTGCACCGTGTGGCCCACGGCCAGCAAGGTCTGGAACGGCACCATGGTCTCGTAGTCTTCGCAGTAGTCGCCGCAGATCATCAGAATTTTTTGGGCTGCCATGAATCACTCTCCATTGGTTGAAAGGGAAGAAAGGCCGCAGCCATTGTGGGTGGCTGCCGGGCGCTTGCCAATCATGGAAACTGCCCAGGCGTGGCACGCCGGCGTTCATCAAACCGCCATAAAAAAGGCGCCCGGCCGCAGTAGCGGGGCGCACAAGATGGCTTGGAGCCATCGCAAAAGCAACAGGTGCTTAGAACTTGTAGGTGACGTAGAGGAACGGGATGATCGGGTCCAGCGTCAAGCGGGTCTTGGACAGCGCCACCTTGTTGCCATTGACCTTGGTGGTCAGGTAGGCGTCGGTCTTCATCGGCACGTACGACACCGAGAAGGTCACGCCCCAGTTTTTGTCGATGGCGTAATTGGCGCCGACGTTGAACACGGGCGCCCACTGGCTGTCGATCTTGGCCGTGGTGGAAGAGGCGCCGGGCGGCAGACCGATGGCAGAGTTCAAGGTGCCTTGCAGGCCATTGCTGAGCTTGACGCTGCGGAACTGCGAATACGTGACACCCAGGCCGAGCGAGACGCGGAACTTGTCATCCGCATTGCCAAAGAAGTACTTGCCGAGCAGCGATGGCGCGTACAAGCGTGCCTTGCCCAGCTCGCCCACAGGGGCCAGGGTGCCTGCGCCATTGAGCTTGAGCTGAGGCGGCACGCCCAGCACGCCTTCTACCGCCCAGTTGTCGGTCAGGAAGTAGTGCACGTTCAGACCCAAGGTGGTCGCACTCTTCAAATCAGCCCCGGAGCCGGGAACCACGCGGGCCGCAGGCTCCACAAACGCCAGCGGCTGGCTCTTGTCTTGCGGCGCATAGTGCAGCGCACCCGCGCCCAGCACCCAATCACCCGCCTTCTGTGCATATGCACTGCTGGCGAGCAAGGCCGTGGCGGCCACCAACATCCATTTCTTTGCCTGTGTCATCGCTGTCTCCTGGTTTGTTGCGAGAGGGATCGGAAAACCTGTTCTTATGGAGAGGAGCTTACGAATCTGGCGCCCCGCTGTCGACGGGGTAAGTGCTGAATTTCGGCAAAAAAAGCACACCCGTTCTAATTTCCATCCACCTAGGGAAATCGCGGGGATAAAAAAAGACCTGCCATCGTGTATGTGGCAGGTCTTGTGTCGAATTCTGGCAGTGTTCTAACCACGGCCATGTCGCAGATCAGGCCGTCAGGCGTTCAAGCGCTTCGCGGTACTTGGCGGCGGTTTTTTCGATCACATCTTGCGGCAGGCGGGGTGCGGGGGCGGTCTTGTTCCAGGGCTTGCCGTTGACCTTGGCTTGCTCCAGCCAGTCGCGCACGAACTGCTTGTCGTAGCTGGGCGGGTTGCTGCCGTTGGCCAGCGCGTCGGCATAGCCTTCCACGGGCCAGTAGCGCGAGCTGTCGGGCGTGAGCACTTCGTCCATCAGCACCAGCTGGTTGTTTTCGTCCAGGCCGAACTCGAATTTGGTGTCGGCAATGATCATGCCTTTTTCCAGCGCAATGGCGGCGGCCTTTTTGTAGATGGCGATGCTGGTGTCGCGGATCTGGGCGGCCAGCTCGGGGCCGACGATTTCGACCGTGCGCTCGAAGGTGATGTTTTCGTCGTGCTCACCGGCTTCGGCCTTGGCCGCTGGCGTGTAGATGGGCTCGGGCAGCTTGGCCGAGTTGACCAGGCCTGCAGGCAGCTGGACGCCGCAGACAGCCTGGTTTCCCTGGTATTCCTTCCAGCCGCTGCCAGCCAGGTAGCCGCGCACCACGGCTTCGATGGGCACGGGCTTGAGGCGCTTGACCAGCATGGAGCGGCCCACCACTTGGGCCACTTCGTCGGGCTGCACCACGGATTCGGGGGCTTCGCCGGTCAGGTGGTTGGGGGAAATGTTGCCCAGCTTGTCGAACCAGTACAAGGCCATTTGCGTGAGCAGTGCGCCCTTGCCGGGAATGGGCTCGCCCATGATCACGTCAAAGGCGGACAGGCGGTCGGAGGCCACCATCAGAATGCGGTCGTCGCCAACGGCGTAGTTGTCGCGTACCTTGCCGCGGGCCAGCAGGGGCAAGGAATGGAGCTTGGAAGTATGCAATGCGGAAGGTACGGACTGGGTCATGGTGATGCAAAACTCAATGAACAGGCGCCCCGCTGGCAGCGCATGGCACACAGGCCTGCTGGAAACGGCGTGGGCAAGCGAAAGATTGTAGTCGCCATGCCCCGGCCAACCCCGGCGCGCCGCCGGATGCCTTCTTTCCCAGTGCAGTATTGGTTTACCAGTTGGTAAAACACGTAGGGCCTTACGTGCGCGAAGACGCCTCAGAAAAAACGGGCTGGCGCCGGTCAACTGGCGGGCAAGCCCCGGCAGCTGCGTCTTTTGTGCGCATTTTTGGGAGCGCTGGCAGCTCAAGATGTAACAAAAGCACGGCCGCACTACCCGGTTGCTGCGACTAATTCCTACTGGTGAGGCCTGTCATAGGCTTGCAATTTTGGAGTTCAGGGCGCATCATGGTTTCTACGCATGCATGTGTTTCCCCCTCGGGGTGGCTTGGGTTCCAAGGGACTCAGGGCACTTTTCTCGATTTGCTGAAGGAGACTTGTTCATGAACCTGACGATCAGTGGACACCATTTGGAGGTGTCCCCGGCGCTGCGCGAATATGTAACAGCAAAGCTGGCTCGCATCACGCGACATTTTGACCAGGTGGTGGATGCCAAGGTTCTACTTTCCGTGGAAAGACAAAAGGAGAAGGAGAAACGGCAGCGTGTGGTGTGCAATCTGCGGGTCAAGGGCGACGAGTTGTGCGTCCAGTGCTCGCACCATGATTTGTACGCCGCGGTAGATGCTTTGGTGGACCGCCTGGACCGGATGGTGGCCCGTCATAAGCAACGTGTTCAATCCCACTACAGCGATGCGTTGCGGCAAGCAATGGCGTAAACCCTGGGCTTTTTGCCCTGGTTATGCAATCTGTCTGGAGTACTGACCGATAATACGTGCAGCAATACCTGTTAGCAGGTGTTGCTGCGTTTGTTTGACTACGCTCCTGATTGCCCGCCTTATTGCCGCACTCCACTATGAACTGCCTTGCCTCTATCTTGCCCCCAGCTCAGGTGTTAGTGAGCGTGGATGCCACCAGTAAAAAACGAGCGTTTGAAGAAGCAGGTCTGTTGTTCGAAAGTCTGCACGGCCTCTCGCGTGCCCTGGTGACCGACAGCCTGTTCGCCCGCGAACGTCTCGGCTCCACCGGCTTAGGCCATGGCGTGGCCATTCCGCACGGCCGTATCAAGGGTCTCAAGGCGCCCATGGCAGCGGTGTTCCAGCTCGAGCGCCCCATCGGCTTTGATGCACCCGATGAGCAGCCCGTCAGCCTGCTGATCTTCTTGTTGGTGCCCGAGGCCGCCACCCAGCAACACCTGGAGATCCTCGGTGAAATTGCCGAACTGCTCTCCAACGCCAGCCTGCGCGAGCAGATGAAGGCCACCACCAATGCCGAGCAACTGCACCAGTTGATCGCCAACTGGCAGTCTTCGGCCAACAACAGCTCTACCGTGCACGCCTGAGGCCGCTTGGCACCCGCCTGCGCCACAGCAGGCCGGGCCCGCACATTTCCTGCTACGCTTTCGTTTGTACCGGGCGCACCCGCGTGGATGCGCCCGCGCTTGTTTGCACGAACGAAAGGGCCGAGCCGTGAAACCCAATGTGGTCAGCGCAGATGTGTTGTTTGAAGAGTTTCGCTCTTCGCTCCGGTGGGAATGGCTGGCCGGGCTGGGCGCCTCAGAGCGCCGCTTTGACGAGGTGGCTGTGCGCAGCGCCCGCTCCAGCGCCGATCTGGTGGGCTACCTGAACTACATCCACCCGTACCGCGCCCAGGTGATTGGTGAGCGCGAAATCGCCTACCTCACCAACTCCACCACTGCAGATTGCCGCCGCCGCATTGCGCGCATCGTCACGCTGGAGCCGCCGGTGCTGGTGCTGGCCGATGGTCAGGGCGCACCCGATGAGCTGCTGTCGATGTGCGAGCGCGCGCATATCCCGATGTTCGCCACCAAGGAGTCGGCGGCCTTTGTGATCGATGTGCTGCGCGCCTTCCTCTCCAAGCACTTTGCCGACCGCACCACCATGCACGGCGTGTTCATGGACATTCTGGGCATGGGCGTGCTGATCACCGGCGAATCCGGCCTGGGCAAAAGTGAGCTGGGCCTGGAGTTGATCACCCGTGGCAACGGCCTGGTGGCCGATGATGCGGTGGATCTGTTTCGCATCAACCAAACCACGATCGAGGGCAAGTGCCCTGATTTGCTGCAGAACCTGCTGGAAGTGCGCGGCATTGGCCTGCTCGACATCCGCGCCATCTTTGGCGAAACCGCCGTGCGGCGCAAGATGCGGCTCAAGCTGATCGTGCACCTGGTGCGCAAGGAAACGATGGAGCGCGATTATGAGCGCCTCCCATCGGCCCCGCTGACGCAAGATGTGCTGGGTATTCCGGTGATGAAGGTCGTCATCCAGGTGGTGGCCGGCCGAAACATCGCTGTGCTGGTAGAGGCTGCAGTGCGCAACACCATTTTGCAGTTGCGCGGCATCGATACCTACCAGGAATTTGTCGACCGCCACCGCAAGGCCATGGCGAGCGGGCGGGAGATTTGATCGATCTGCCCAGTCACACCAACTGCAAATCGCGCACCTGGGCTTGGGGAAAGACTTGCTGCACTTGCGCTGGGTTGAGCCCGTACATGCGCGCAAACAGGCCACCCAGGACGCTGCGGTAGTCGTTGAGCACCGGGTAGTCACGGTTTTGGAAAAGGGCTTGCTCGGTCACTTCGGTCTGCTCTCCCAGCACGCGGCCTCCCGCCTGTGAGGCCAGGCCGCCGCCGAGAATCCAGTAGGTGGTGCCGTGCCCGTGGTCGGTGCCTTTGTTGCCGTTTTCGCGGAAGGTGCGGCCGAACTCGCTGATCACGGCCACCACGGTGTGGCGCCATGCCTGGGGGCTTATCTCTTGCGCAAAGCTGGCAAGGCCCCGGCCCAGATCGTCGAGCCGGTTGGCCAGGTTGCCGCTGGCGCCGCCTTGGTTGACGTGCGTATCCCAGCCGCCGATATCGATAAAACCCAGGTCGAACTGCTCTCGCATCAGGCCGGCCATGCGCTGGGCAACCAGACCAAAGCCCTTGGGGCTGATGGCGTTGCGCCCGGCCTGGTCCATCTCTTGTTGCACGCCGCGCAGCACGGCATCGCGCACGGCGAAACCCTCTTGCACGGCAGGCGCCAGTGCAGTGCCTGCATACATGTTTGCGATGACCTGGCTGCGCTGCTCGTTGATGCTGGCTTTGCTCAGATTGGCCAAGGCCGTGTTGGCAATACGGGTAGTGCCGCGCATGCAAAGCGGCAGTTGTGCAGTGAAGGCCATGGGGGTGATGTCGCTGCGCCCTTGCAACTGCACGGCCAAACGGTTCAAGAAGCCGCTCGGCGTGCTCTGAGCCGCTGTCAGTGGCATACCCCTTTCGATCGAGTCCTGTGTTTCAAAATGGCTGCGCGACAGATCATCGCTGCCTGCAAAGGGCACAAAGCAGGCTTGGCGTGCGTGTACCAGTGGCAGCACGCTGCCTTCCAGCGCGGGGTGCAGTCCCCACAGGCTGTCCAGTGCGGTAATCCCCCCGCAATTCCAGCGCGCTGAGAAGTAGAGACTCTCACAGGAGAATCTCTACCATGAAGAAATCACGT